>NZ_DFMB01000041.1:127031-288853 GCF_002375325.1 Marinobacter sp. UBA3604 | reverse complement strand
CGCGCCATGCCTGGCGCACAACGGAAAAACCCCGCCGAGGCGGGGTTCACATCATCCGTTCGGGGCGATTAAACCGCCCGCACGAACCGGTTACTTGCTGTTGGCTTCGTCACGCAGCTCGCGCCGCAGGATCTTGCCTACGTTGGTCTTCGGCAGTTCATCGCGGAACACGAAGGATTTGGGGACCTTGTAAGCGGTCAGGCGTTCGCGGCAGAACTCTTTCAGTTCATTTTCAGTAACACCTTCCGCGGTTGCCACCAGGTAGACCTTAACCGCCTCTCCACTCTTGTCATCGGGAACACCGACAGCGGCACACTCAACCACTTTCGGATGACCACTGACCACGTCTTCAATCTCATTGGGGAAGACATTGAAGCCAGACACGATAATCATGTCCTTCTTGCGGTCGACGATGCGGATGTAGCCATCTTCCTGGATAAGGGCAATGTCACCCGTCTGCAGGAAACCGTCGTCAGTGAAAGACTTCTGGGTGTCTTCCGGACGCTGCCAGTATCCGCGCATCACCTGTGGCCCCTTCACACACAATTCGCCGGGCTCGCCAAGAGGCGTTTCGTTGCCGTCGTCGTCGATGGTTTTGATTTCGGTGCCGGGAATCGGCAGGCCAATGGTGCCAAGCTGGATCGCGCTGTTCGGATTGAAGGTGACAACCGGAGAGGTTTCAGTCATGCCGTAACCTTCACTGATTTCACACCCTGTAACACGCTGCCACATCTTCGCGGTGTCGCTGGTCAGCGCCATGCCGCCGGACGACGTCAGTTTCAGGGCACTGAAATCCAGGGCCTTGAATTCTTCGTTGTTGCACAGCGCCACGAACAGCGTGTTCAGCCCCAGGAATGCGGTGAAACGATGGTTTTTGAGCTCTTTCACAAATCCGGGGATGTCACGGGGGTTCGGGATAAGAACGTTGTGGGCGCCAGCTTCAAGCATGATGCCGCAGTTCAGGGTGAACGAGTAGATGTGGTAAAGCGGCAGCGGAGCAATAACCACTTCCGTGCCTTCCTCCACCGAATCTTCCATCATCGGCCGAGCCTGCAGGAGGTTGGCGACCAGATTGCCGTGGGTCAGCATCGCGCCCTTGGCCACACCGGTGGTGCCACCGGTGTACTGCAGAACGGCGATGTCGTCTTTCTTGCACTCCACCGGGGAGAATTTTTCCCTGGCCCCTGCACTGAGCACCGCCGGGAGTTTGTGAGCCTGGGGCAGGCTGAATGCCGGCACCATTTTCTTCAGGTGCTTCACGGCGGCGTTCATCAGCGTACGCTTCAGCGGCGAATGCATGTCGGCAATTTCGGTCACAATGACATGCTCGATGCCGGTATGAGGAAGCACTTTCTCTGCGTTATGGGCCATGTTCGCCAGCACTACAAGCGCCTTGGCACCGGAATCATTGAACTGGTGTTCCATTTCGCGAGTGGTGTACAGCGGGTTGGTATTCACCACGATCAGGCCCGCGCGCATGGCCCCAAACACTACGACAGGGTACTGGGACACGTTGGGCATTTGCACCGCAATCCGGTCGCCCGGCTTGAGGTCGGTCTTGTTCTGCAGCCAGGCGGCAAAATTCCGGCTCTGGGTGTCCAGGTCGCGATAGGTGAGCGTGGCGCCAACGGCGCTGAACGCGGGGCGGTCAGCGTACTTGTTCACGGCCTGATCAAATACGTCAACCATGCTACTGTATTTATCCAGGTCTACGTTCAGGGACACGCCAGCGGGGTATTTGTCCTGATAGAACTGCTCAAAATCCATCACCATCTCCTGTTTGGCATTTGTGCTTATAATGTTTACCAATGTCGTTTTGGTCAAAAAATCAACCAGACAAAAGTATCAGCCTCGAAAAGTCGGGAGAGAATAGCAGTTTTGTGAACGATGAGGTAGTTTTCAAAGCAGAACTGTAGCGGTTGTAGCCACCAACCTAATCACACCAACACTGGAGCCCATCATGAGCGACACTTTGGACACGCTTGAGAACATCACCTACGACGAACTCCAGGAAGGCGACTCCGCAACCTATGTGAAAACACTGACCGAGGACGAACTGGTGTTGTTCGCTGCTGTCTCCGGAGATGTGAACCCGGTCCACCTGGATTCGGAGTTTGCCGCCGACTCCATGTTCCAGGAACGGATTGCCCATGGCATGTGGAGCGGCTCACTGATTTCCGCGGCCCTGGCCACCGTGATGCCGGGCCCCGGCACCATATACCTGGAACAGAGCCTGGCGTTCAAGCGCCCGGTAAAGCTGGACGACACCCTGACGGTGACATTGACAGTACTGGCCAAGGAACGCAAAAACCGCGTAACCCTATCCTGCGATGTCCGCAACCAGAACGATGAGCGGGTGGTGACCGGTGAGGCGAAAGTGATCGCTCCTACCCAAAAGATGTCCCTGAGCAAGCCACAGCTACCAAAAATTACCATAGCGCACTAGCGTATACGGGCCACTGAATTAACCCGGCAGGAAATCGATGGGGAATCGCACCGTCCTGGGTTCCACATCGTCCTGGCCAAAATTGAACAGGCGCACGCGCATGGCAATGCGTTGCTCCAGGCTTTGATTGCCCAGCTCGGAGCTCACCACCTCGCAACGCGATACTGACCCATCCGGTTCGATCACCAATTCCAGCATAACCTTACCTTCCAGCGTCGGGTCCTGACGCAGCTCGCGTCGGTAGAGGGAGTAGAGTGACGTTTTCTGGGCGTCGAACACCTGGCGGATGTTGCTCATGCCCCGCTGCCCCGGTCCGCCGGTGGGCTCCGGCGCAGCTTCTGGTACTGCTTCCTGCGCCACCTCCACGTTTCGAACCTGATGGCCAGCCACTGCCACCTCAGTTTCTGGCGCGGCTTCCCGAGTGACGCCGCCGCTGCCAGCAAGCGCCCTGCCGGGGTCAGTTTCGGCACCGAACAGATCTCCATCGCCGCTTGCGGTCTCGGCATCGACGTTGGCCGCCAGGGTGTCCACGGCGTCCGGCTCTGGAGCCCGCATACTGGCAAGTTGGTCCTGCATTGCCATCAGACCCGACCTGGAGGCGGTTTCACGCGCCTGCTCGACCGTTTGGGAAGGAGCGGGTGTCGGGCGCACAGGCTCGGGTGGGGGCACCTCTTCAGCCAATTCCGGCTCCACCGCTTTGGGTTCTGTACTTTCAGGTTCGGGCTCGGGCTCAGATTCCGGAGCCGGCTCGGGTTCAGGTTCAGGTTCAACCTCAGGCACTGGAATCGGCTTTGGCGCCTCGCGTTGCTCTACCAGTCGCGCCAACTGGGGCGGAATCTTCTCCGCCTCGCTGCGGTCGGGTTCCGGAAGCTGAAACGCCGGAATAAGCAGCGCAGGAGGCAGAAAGACCGCCACCATCACCAACAATGCCAGCACAAAACGGCGGTTTTCTCCCTTTTCCGCGCCCCATGGCAATCCGGATGAAAGGTGTTTGGTCGCGAAATTGTTGGGAGACACCTTTTTGAGAGAAAGGTCCTGACGCTCAGCCATTGCCGACCTCCTTCGCCGACTCAACGGCCAGCCGGACCTGCCGGAAGTCTTCATCGATGCAGGTTTGCATGATCTTTCTCAATAACCGGTAGTCGGTGGCGCGCCCTGCCATTATGGTCACCTCATGACCCTGCTCCGGCACCTGGCCCCTCCGGTTACGCACCCAGGCAAGCTCATCCGCCAGCCCACCGATGGTGCTGTCCCCGGTTTCAATGCCATCCAACCGTGCAACTTCCCGGCCCTGCACGAGAATGGACCGGCCGATTACCTGGACCATCAGGGTTTCGACCGCCTCCTTGTCCGCGGTCGATTGCGGCAGTGGGACATCGGCCGTGTTCTGCATAACCTTTACATCGGACGAGTTCACCATCAGGAAGAACACCAGGATCGTGAAGATGTCCATCAGGGACACCAGATTCAGGCCTCCCGGGCGGTGCATACGGCTGTAGTGGCGCTGGATACGACGGGCACGGCGGGAGGTCTTCATGCACCCTCCCCTTCGACCGATAACGTCCGGTTTTCAGGTGCGTCTGCCAGTGCCACATCCGGGAAAAGCTCTCCCTTCACCACACTGGCCGCAACAACTGCCGGATAGGAGCGGAGCGTATCCATCGCAGTCACCAGAGTCTGATAGTCGATGTCCGGGCTGACCTCCAGAACGATGTCAGTCTTCTCCGGCACCCGCTTCTTGATCTGCTTGAGAGTTTCCCTCAGGCCGTCGAAGTCCTGTTCCCCCTCAATCAACGGCAGGGTCCGGATCACGCCTCTCTCACTGTCCAGCACTTCCAGGCCCTGGGGTATCAACGCCACCACCAGCCGCAGTTCATCAGCCTGTGGCGCCTCACCCGACTCCATCCCGGGAAAGTCGAGCTCAATCATACGAATCTGGCTAAAGACCATGCCCAGCAGCAATACCGGGACTAACACGATCATCAGATTCAGGAATGGCGTGATATCCAGTTCCGGATTACTGACAAGCCTGCGATGTTTTCGTCTCATGCGGCAAACCCTGGCTCAGGCGGATTGGGGGGCGGGCTGCTCGGAGATAATGTTCAGCAGCTTCACCCCGGCCATCTCGAAACTGTCGACGATTTCATTGGTGCGGGTCTGAAGCAGTGCATGAAACATCAACAGGGGAATGGCCGACATCAGCCCGAACGCCGTGGTATTCATGGCAACGGAGATACTTTCCGACAACAGCGACGCCTTCTGGGACGGATCTGCAGCGGCAACTGCCGTAAACGCGGCGATAAGGCCGATGATCGTGCCCAACAAGCCCAGGAGTGTCGCGATGTTGGCCAGGGTTGCCAGGTATTGGGTACGTTTCTCAAGACGGGGCAAGACTTCCATCAACCCCTCTTCCATGGCGTACTCAACATCTTCGCGGGAGTGATTATTCAGTAGCCGACCAATGCCGGCGCTCATGATCGACGCGATGGCACTGTCAGAGCCTGTCGCGGCTTTCATCGCCCGCTGGTAATCCCGCTTCCTCAGCAGCGGCAGTATGCCCTTTTCAAAGGCAAGCCGGTTCCGGCGGCGCACCGAAGCGAGATAGATGAAACGCTCAACGGTAATCGCCAGGCCGATGGCCAGCACAATGGCAATCGGATACATGAAGGGACCACCTTCCTGAAAAAAACGAACAACAGTTTCCAGCATATTCAGACTCCCGGTTCTCTACTGCAGGGAAAGAGTGGAATCCAACAATGGATTCAGGGTTTCACGAAACGTCCGGTGACGCTCAAGGGTCAGCGGGTCCTTGGGTTCGAGCAGTTCCTCGCTTCCGGCATCCAGTTCAGCGCGTGAACGCCGCGGCAAGGTCGGCGGCTGCCAGGGCAGGATATAAAGCACGCCGGGATCATCGTCTCCGGTATGGTGGTTGATTCCCTCCACGCCCAGTGCGACGGTGTTATCCGCGGCCTGAGACACAACCGCTTCCGAGGCATTGGACGCCTCATTGGCAAAGGCCATCACTGGACCAAGCATCAAAATCATGCTGGCAGCCGTCAATCGTCGATAAAGGCGCATTCAGTCCAACCTCCTTTCAAGGTCCGCAATCCACCCGGCCACCTGCTTGTCCTCGGTGCCCGCCAATGAGCGGTAACGGCGGTAATGCGCCAGTGCGCCGTCCAGGTCCAGCAGATACAGCTCTGAGATAACGGCAAGGTTGTAATGCAGTTCGGCGGTAACCGGGGAGTGGCTGAGCCCCGTCTCCAGCACCGTCACCGCCTCCTCAAATCGTCCCTGTTCTCGCAGTAACAATGCCAGGTTGTTGGCCGTGAGCGCGTTGCCCGGGTTCATATCAAAAGCCTCACGGTACCGTTCGAGGGCCTCTTCCTTGCGTCCCTGCTGGTGTGCCTTCCAGGCCTGACGTGCCAGTTCACTGGCCTCGGCGGTGTTGACGACCACCGGCTCCGGCCTGGGCTGGCTGGCGCACCCCGCTAGCAACGCGAGACACCCAGTGAGCAGAACCGCACGTGCTGTTTCAGGCATCATCGTTGACCTCCTCATTCCACGTCATCCAGCGCACCTCCCGGTCGTACCTGCCGGGGAACAGGTCCGCCAGAACTTGCAGGCTGCGTTCCATCCACTCATCAAACCTTCCGTCCGCCAGGCGTTGATGATTCCTTGCGTGCAGGTCAATAGCCTTCTCTTCGAACGGGTAGGCCTCCTCTTCAAGCAACATCCGGTACTGGGTTGCCTCAAGGTCGCTCAGATTCGCCGGCGCTTCTGACGTCATGAGATCCTGCGCCATCACCCGGTACAGCTCTGCCCGACGGAACAGAATTTCCGAACCTGCGCCCTCGCCAATCAGCTTCTCAGCTTGTGAGAGACGCTCCCGCGCAGCCGAGAGGGCCGCTTGTTTGCGCCCCAGGGATTCGGCCAATGGAATCTGTAGCGGAACATCGGCAAACCGCTCGGACTCCTCCGCCCCCAGCACGATGGCTGCCCGCCCAGCCCACGTCAGCGTGTCTTCCGAATGCCACTGGCTGGCGAGCTCTCGCTCTACCAACTCGATTCGATATCGCCGCGGCTCCACATCGTCGAGCACAAGACGCTGGCGCAGGGTCTGACTAAGGATATGGCTCTCGGAATCGGCAGCAGCGGAATCGCGGTTGAGCCACACGACGTAGATGCGATTGCGACGCGCATGGGCCTCTGCCTTGTGATACAGCTCAGCCGCCCTCAGTTGCTGATCCCAGGACGGCGACTCTCCTTCGTCGGCACGCATGATTTCATCCGCCGCGCGCACCCATTGGCCCGATGACTGATAGGCAAACACCAGCTTTTCGCCTACGGTTGGGGTCAGGTCATGCTGAGGGTAATCCGTGCGAAATCGGGTCAGTTCATTAACGGCAGCCTGCCAGCGCTCTGCCTTCAGAAGTGTATTCGCTGCGTCGTAACGGCCCTTGATCGCAATGTCCGACCCCGGAAACGCAGACTCCACACGCTGAAAATGCGCCACGGCGGTGTCAATGCGGCCCTCGCTCGCCGCTTTCTCCCCCTGGTAGTAGATGCTGCTGGCTAGTTGCCGTTTCAGACTGTCGGTATCTTTGGCCCGCCCTTCCTGTAACAGCCCCTCTGAAATCAGTGCCAGTGCTTGACGCCAGGCATTTTCAGCAAGCCCATAAGACGCCATCGCCAGGTTCGCCTCACCGGCTGCGACCCAGGCACTGTAGCGTTCGGCTGGGCTGACCAACGGATGGGCTATGGCAAGCTCGGCAAACCGATGGGCGTCAGCATAACGATGCTCCGCGAGCATTCGGTTGGCGATATCCGCCGTCAGACCAGCCTGACGTTCGTCCTCTGGGAACTCAGCCGCGAAGCGGTCGGCGGCTGCAGCCAGGTCGTCCAGTGTCGCGGGAAGTGAATTGCGATTGTCCAGCGCATCACGCTGAATTACGATGGCAGCCCAGGCGGCATCCGCCGCCCCCGGATACTCTTTTGTCTCATGATCCGTGTCATAAGCCGCACGCTGGTAATGCTTGAAGGCGTCAGTGTGGTCACCTGCCTGCAGGAACGCATCACCGGCCATGCGAAGAACGTCTCCCTTCTGGCCGCTCCGGCCAGCCAACTGACTGTAGTAACCCCCAGCCAACCGGAAAGATGCCACTTGGCGCTCCACTTGCCCCTCTTCGGCCTGATCATAGTGATAGTCCGCCAGTGACCGGCTGAAATTCTGCCAGCGTTCCTGATCCGCTTTCGCGAGTTGCTGGTAACGGGCATCGCCGGCAAATGCCTGGACATACTCAGCCCTGGCGGCCCTTGCGCGATCAGTTTGCCCCGCCATGCGCCAGACATCCACATTCTGGGCCAGAAAGGCCGGTACGGCGTTATGCGCCTGGAAATCGCGAACAAAGGCATTGTTCACCGCCACGCTGTCTTCAAAACGCCGGTTGCTGGCGTAGTAATCTGCCAGCCTGTCGTACAGCAGGTACCCGAAGCCCTTGCCACCCGCATCGGTCAACCAGCTTGCCAGGGATTCAACGCCCCGGTCTTCCGCCGCCATCAGAGCGACAATCCTGAAGGTGTCGTCAACCAGTTCAGCGTCGCTGGCAGGAATGCGGCGAAACCCACTGGTTTCCTCACCGACACCGTCCAGTACCGCCAGGAACGTCTTTGCGGCCCTTGTCCGGCCAGAAGACCCTTGCTTGTACTGGCTCCAGCCCTGCATATATCGGGCCTTGGTTTTCAGGCTATCGGTGCCGTCACTCGAGATCACACGGCTGTACTCGGACTCAGCCTCGGCATAGTCTCCCGCCGAAAACGCTGCCTCGGCAATGCGGAAGCGGGCCTCAGGTACCAGGGAGGACGAAGGATACAGACCAACCAGTTGGCGTAACCGGTCAATAGACTCCTCCGCCTGCCCCGTGTAGGCATGAGCCTTCGCCATCTGGTATAGCAATTCATCAAGCCGGCCCTGGTAGGCGCCCCTGTCGAGAATGGATTCGTAACTTTCCAGCGCCTGCCGGTATACCTGTTGTTCGCGTTCTTCGCTGAAGCTGACGTCCTCGTCAGTCACCTTCTGGATATTGGAAAGTCGGTTAAGTGCATCAATGCGTACTTCAGGTTCATCAGAGTGTTCAAACAATCGCTGGTATCGACGGGCAACTTCTGTTGGCGATATGGCCGGCATCGGTCGGGACTGGAATTCCAGAAAAACCGGGCGCATATCAGCGATGGTTTCGCCGTCGCGACCGAGCTCTACCCGGAAAGATTCCTGTGCCTGGGCACTCGCCGCGAACGCCGTAAACAGCACCGTCAGGGAAATTGACACCACTGGCTTCATTGCTGACCTCGCTCAAGGTTTTCCAGGGCCAGATACTCGTACAGGTGGGCAATCTGCTGCTCGGTCCGATCCAACGCAAACGCCATACGGTGATCCTGCTCTTCGACATAGGCCAGAGCCAGTTCATCCAGTTCCGACTCTGCCCTGCTCAGAAGTGCATCGGCCGTGCGACGAACCGTCCGTATCCGCTCCAGCGCATGGTCGGTGCGTGTCACCAGTTCAGTGAGCTTGCGATCTTTCTTTTTCAATCTTCCATCAAGCCTGCCAACGGACGCTTTCAGATCGGCCAATGTCCTGGCTACACCTTTCAGCGCCTCTTGTTGTGCAGGAGAGATGGTCCGGGCTTTCAGGTTCGCCAACCGCTGCACCAGCTCTTTGATTTCTTCGTTGAAGGGACCGCCATCAACGTTGTGCCCCACAGGCCCCAAACGTTCACTGATGGCCCCCCGAAAAACAGCAAGGCTGTCTTCCCGCTGATTCAGTGTTTGCCTCATCTCCTTCAGTTCAGCCACCCGGTTGACGGCGGCCTGGGCAGCGGGCTGCTCAATGAAACGAATCAGATAGGCAGTACGGGGCTGTGTGAGCGTACGGTTGTCGGCAAGGAACCATTGGGCCTCAGAGTTCCGTGCGTCCAGTACCAGCGCCTGATACGCACCTTTCTGACGGATCTGGTCAGCCAGTTTGCGAAGGGTCACCCGTTCACTTTCATAGGACGCATTTGCTGCCAGATAAGCTTCACCCGCCTGCCCCAGGTAACCGGCGAGGTCGTACCCCCTACCCGTTCCAAGCCAGGCATTGGCCACACCGGGATAGGCCAGTGGGTACTTTTTGGCGCGATGCCAGGACTGCATTGCCGCCCGCTGGTTGCCACTGGCAGAGAGCGCAAGACCGTGAAGGTAGAGGCCATGGGATGTGCTGTAGCTTTCCAGGGAGATTTTCTCCAGGAAGCCGATGGCCTTTTCGTAGTCTCCGTGATCGTAAGCAAGGTAGCCGGCGCGAACCAGTAGTCGGCTTCTGAGTTCCTGGCTGCGTTGGCTGTCGACGTCTTCTTCGGACATGGCCAGAGCCACTCGAAGTGCAACCAGTGCTCGCGATGGATTCCGGTCCTGCCTGCCGTAGTCAGCCGCAATGTTCATGTAACCCAGCGCAGCCCAATAGCCTGGCTCCATGGACGCCAGCACCTTCCCGGCCCGATCGGTATGCCCCGCCTCCCGCTCAATCTCGGCCAATCGATAAAGCGCCTTTTGCCGGTCACTGCCACTGGCCCGCTTCGCAGCAGTTTCAAGGTATTCCCGGGTTTTGTTGTCTCCAGAGTCCGTCGGCAGTTCCGCCAGCAATAGTGCCGCCTGCCCGCGGTAATACTGTCCTTCGATCAGTTCTTTCAGCAGCCGTTCAGCCTCCTGATGACTCCCCGTGACTAACAATGCTTTAGCGCGAACCAGGCGTTCGGCTTCGGTAGTGGCATTCCGGGTATAACGCAATGCTGCAGCCGGTTCATGGGTGTCCAGGGCGAATTGTGCGAGCCCCAAGTGCAACGACGCCAAATCGCTGCCTCCGGACGCCAGCCCCGGGATAAGGGCCGCGGTCAGACTGAGAGCAAACCGTGTGGAGACTTTCCGAAACTTAGCGAGCACGACCATCCTTTCGCCCTATTTCCATTCCTGAAACGAAACCACTGGTTCGTAGTCCGGCGCCGCGGCATCCAGAGACAGCTGTATGCGGGATTCACCGGGCCGCTTCCGAAATTGATGGGTCGCTTCACGGCGAACAAAGCGTTCATTCGCTGAACGTGCCGTCAGAACCGCTTTTAGTTGATGGGCGCCATGAGGCAGGTTACCGATATAGAGCCGCTGGACACCGCCCTGCTTCAGGGAGTCACGTTCCTGGTCGGTATAGAGGTGGGAAGCAACTGGCGTGTCGTTCAGGTACAGTTCCACCGAGTCCAGATCCAGCCCCTCCCGATTCCTGAGTGTCAGGAAAACTGCCACTTGCGTGTCGACTGGGTAGAGTACGTTCTCCTCCAGTTGGTACAACGTCTGGCTGAGGTCCGCCACATCGGCTTTCAGGCGGTCGATCTCCTGGTCCAGCGATTCAGCAAAGGCGCTACGCGTCAAACCGAGCTGAGATGCCACCATCATGACCAAAATGACCGGCCACGCCACCCTGACCTGGCGCCCAACCGTTACTGTTTGCTGCGCTCCGGCGACCATACGCTTCCTGCCTCTAGCAATGCTCTGTAACAAACCGGCAGAAAGAGTAACACTTGGTAACAGGCAAGAACGGTATCCAGATCACCAATTGGAAATCCGAAACCGTCGGATTTTTTGACAGGAGCAAAACGTCGAGGAATCTCCCGTTCACGGGAGATGCACGGAAATTATTCTAATCAACTGATTTATATCCACTATTTTAAACTGGCCCCGGATTTGCTCCGAGAGAAGCGCGGGACAGCCTTCTGGCCACCCCGTTTGATATGCCGAGCTTAGCCGATGCTCTCAACCGCATCGGCTTTTTTTATTTGCTCAGTTGTTTCATGGCCGATTCCAGGCCTTCAATGGTCAACGGATACATGTGGTCATTCACCAGCTGACGGGTCATACCGAGCGACCCACCCATGCCCCAGTAGCTCTCCGGCAATGGATTGATCCACACCACCTTGCGGAAGTGATCGGTAATGCGCTGAAACCACGTTGCGCCCGCTTCCTCGTTCCAGTGTTCGATGGACCCGCCGGGGTGTGACACCTCATAGGGCGCCATGGTGGCATCCCCTACAAAGATCACTTTGTAGTCCGGCGTGTACTTGTGAAGAATGTCCCAGGTGCTCGTTGTTTCGTTCATCCGGCGGATGTTGTTTTTCCACACGCTTTCATAGATGAAATTATGAAAGTAAAAGTACTCCATGTGCTTGAATTCGAGCCGAGCAGCCGAAAAGAGCTCCTCGCAGACCCGCACATGAGGGTCCATGGAGCCACCCACGTCGAAGAAGATCAGGACTTTGACCGCATTGTGCCGCTCGGGAACCATCTTCAAGTCGAGGTACCCGGCATTGCGGGCAGTGGAGCGGATAGTATCGTCCATGTCGAGCTGGTCCGCGGCACCCTGGCGGGCAAACTTACGCAGCCGACGCATGGCCACCTTGATATTGCGAATGCCGAGAGTGACGCTGTCGTCCAGGTCCTTGAACTCCCGTTTTTCCCAAACCTTTACGGCGCGGCCATGACGCCCCTTGTTCTGGCCAATGCGAAAACCTTCCGGGTTGTAACCGTTCGCACCAAAGGGTGAGGTACCACCAGTGCCAATCCACTTGTTGCCGCCCTGATGACGCTCCTTCTGCTCTTCCATGCGTTTCTTGAAGGTATCGATCAGCTCTTCCAGCCCGCCGAGGGAATCGATTTTGGCCTTGTCCTCTTCTGACAGCTGCTTTTCAAATTCTGCGCGCAGCCAATCATCCGGAATCAACGCCTGCATCAGGTCATCGAGGTTTTCTATGCCCTCGAAATAGGCCTGGAACGCCCGGTCGAATTTATCGAAATGGCGCTCGTCCTTGACCAGGCAGACACGAGCCAGGTAGTAAAACTCTTCCATATTCGCAAAGGCGAGCCTGTTCTGCAGAGCTTCAAGCAGGTCGAGGAGTTCGCGCAGACTGGCGGGCACCTTGGCCCGCCGGACTTCGAGAAAGAAATCAATCAACATAGGGTGCTGCTCTTGCTGTATTTCAGCTGCGACGACGGGCCATGAAGGCCAACTTCTGCAACAGGTGAACATCCTGCTCGTTCTTCACCAGTGCGCCATACAGCGGCGGCAAGGCGGAACTGGTGTCCTTCTCCTGCAACATTTTGGCAGACAGGTCATCCGCCATCAGCAGTTTGAGCCAATCGATCAGTTCTGAAGTGGACGGCTTCTTCTTCAGCCCTGGCACCTTGCGAACGTCGAAGAAAACTTCCAGCGCATCGCGAACCACCTGCTGCTGCAGACCCGGGAAGTGCACGTCCACGATGCTCTTCATGGTGTCGTGATCCGGGAAGCTGATGTAGTGGAAGAAACAACGGCGCAGGAAAGCGTCCGGCAGTTCCTTTTCGTTGTTACTGGTGATCACGATGATAGGCCGATGCTTGGCACGCACAGACTGCTGTGTCTCGTAGACGAAGAATTCCATGCGATCGAGTTCGAGCAGAAGATCGTTCGGGAACTCGATATCCGCCTTGTCGATTTCATCGATCAGTAGTACCACCTGTTCCTCGGATTCGAAGGCTTCCCACAACTTGCCCTTGACGATGTAGTTGCTGATGTCCTTGACCTTCTCGTCACCGAGCTGGGAATCCCGCAGACGGGAGACCGCATCGTATTCGTACAGTCCCTGTTGGGCCTTAGTGGTGGATTTGATGTGCCAGGGAATCAGGCGCAGGCCGAGGGACGCAGCCATTTCTTCGGCCAGGAGGGTTTTACCAGTGCCGGGCTCGCCCTTGATCAGTAGCGGGCGTTGCAGCGTTATGGCTGCGTTGACGGCCATCTGCAGGTCATCAGTCGCAACATATTTCTCGGTACCGGTAAACTTCATGCTGATAGTGTCCTGTTCAATTAACGGTTAAACGTCTGTTTGAAAATAGACTCAGAGTATAGAGAACCGAAGCCGTTCTGATAAGAGCCCTGTTCGATTAACCGCCAACTACCGATCCTTTCCGCCATCCTTATCGTCGTTTTCAGACTCGTCGTCGGTGGGCTCACTATCCTCATCAGTGGCTGGCAAATCGTCGAACTCGGAGAGATCAAAGTCCTCCAGCCCGAATTCGTCTTCACCGTCCTCCACTTCCGCATCAGCAACGGGGATATCGTCCTCGGGCAACGCTTCGTCTTGCTGGAGTTCCGGCACTTCTTCAGGTTCCGGCAATTCTTCCGGTTCGGGTTCTGGTTCCGGCACCGGTTCTGGTTCAGGTATCTCTGCGGGTACGTCTTCAGGCGCCTGTTCAGGTTCGGGTGCGGCGGTAGCCTCTTCCTCCGGCGTTTCCTCTGCGACCAGGGGCGGCTCCTCGTTGTTGCCCTGATCCTGCGCGGATTTTCTGCGCTTGACGAACAGGAATGCCACCCCGGCGACAGCCACCACACCCAAGGTGCCGGCAGCGGCCCATACCCAGAACGGAATGCCGCTCGCCGCCTCCTCAACGGTGGCCGGCGTTTCCGGTTCCGCCTCTTCCTTATCGACAGGCTGCTCCTCAAGCGGCTTCGGTTCTGGCTCTTCAACCTGGCTGATATCGATCGGCCCGGAACTGGACACAGGCGATTCAATTTCGGGAGCGGGTGAGGCCTCTGGCAACTCATCCTCCATCACTGGCGCTTCCTGCGAGGGCTCGTCAGAAACGACTGCCTCAATTGGGGCTTGTTCGCCCTCGGGCTGAATATATCGGGTAACGGTACTGAAGCGTCGGGAGAACGTTTGACCGTCCGCAACAACGCTGAGTTGGTATTCACCGGCATCAGGCAGTCGTGTGATGGTGTCCGTATAGACGCCGTCCTGCGGCGGCTCATCCGGAGACAACACCTTGTTACCGCTGCGCCCGTCCTCTGAGGTTAATGACACACTGACATCGATAACCCCCAGGAAGTCCCGGTTTTCAATTTTTCGGTCTTCCTCAAAGAAGGCCACCTGAAGGGATACTGGTTCGTTTTCCGTGAATGTTGGCGGGACCGGGCTCACCACCATCCGCAGATCGCTGACGACAGTGACCCGACTGCCCTCACCCAACTCGCCGTTGATCGTCCAGTCGCCCGCCTCAGGATCGGTGACGGTAATCAGGTCGTATTCCGTTTCGCGCACCCAACGCATTCCCTCGGTGGCTGAGTCCGGCCCTGCCTTGGTGCCGCCGGGACTGACCAGTTCAAGCGTTCGGTTGGCGGCAGACTCGTCACCAGCGCGAAAAATCAGCGCGGTAAATTCCTCTACGCCACCATCCACCTGAAAGCCATTATCCTCAATGGGAATCTGCTGCTGCGGTACAGCGGTGTTCAGCGCTTCAAGAAAAGCCAGAGTCAGTGCATCAGCGGACGATGCCAGGGCATAGCGGCCCCCGGTGCGTTCCGCAAGGCTCTTCAAAAGAGAAAGATCTGCCTCCTCGGACAATGCGACGGTATGAAGGGTGGCACCACGGCTGCTCAAATCGTCCAGCAATGCCCCCAGAATCCGCTCACGCTCGCGATCATTGGCGCTCTCGTTGTCGGAGATATCCACTTTGCCATCGGTGAGTAGAATGAAGTCCGTATTGTCGAGGCTCTCCGAGCCCAACAGGTAATCATCACTGGCAACCTGAATCGCCTCCCCCAGATTGGTCCGAAGGGCGACCGAATTGATCTCATCTGAGCGTTCGACAGCCAGCCCCCGCCAGTCATCAGCGACTTTGCCATGGGGCACCAGCATGTTGACGTACTGACCAAAGGTCCAGACTCCGGCATTGGCTTGCCGAGGCAGCATACGCGCCAACAGGCGCACAGCCGGGCGGCGCAGGTTGTCCGGATCGTTGGTTTTCATGGAGCCGGAGATGTCGACAATAATTCGGACATCGGCACTGTCGGGTAACTGCAGGGTTGGCGCCTGCTGTGCAAGCGCCGTAATTGGCAGGATGAGGATGACAGCAAACAGGCGGCTTAGAAGTCGCATCAGGGCAGCTCCATGCGAGGTGGTGATCAAGGAAAGTCTCAGCGTTTAACCAGCCGGTATCTGACGAGGTCAAGAACCCACACCAACACCATAACCAGGGATGCTATGCCCATGTTCACAAAGGCCCGGCCCGCGTTGGCGGCATCACCCAGAATGGTTTCGTAGCCGCCGTGCAACCAGGCCGGCATCCACCAGCCAGCTACCTCACCGGACTCGACCGGGGTCAACAGGAGGACAATCAACGCGGCCTGCAACAGCGTGCGGATGGCATAAACCGGAATTACCCGAAACAGGCGGGATATGGTGTAGAAGAACACCACGAAGGCGACGGCGTACAGGGCCCAGAATATTCCGTAAGCAAGGTTTGTTTCTGCGTCTATCATCAAAGGATCCAGTGAATTATGTGTTCTTCCCAATCGTCTTCCGGTACATCGGCTTCCGAGATCACGCGATTACGCACCGATACACCCGCTTCATGAACCGTATCGGGGTCACCCGACCGTAGCGGGTGCCAGTCTGCAAGCGCACGCCCTTCCGCCAGTGTGCGGTAGGCACAGGTATACGGCAGCCAATGGTAGTCGCTCAGCGTATCCGGTGTCAGCACCGTGCATGCAGGCACTTTCTGCAAACGCTCGGAGTACACGCTGCACTGACAGGTGTCCTGCTCCATGTAACGGCATACCAGCTCAGTGTAGTAGACATCGCCGGTGTCTTCGTCTTCCAGCTTGGCCAGACAACATTTTCCGCAGCCGTCACACAGGGACTCCCATTCCTTGGCGGTCATCTCATGGAGACGTTTGCGTTGCCAGAACGGAATCTCTGCAATCATTCCCGGCCGGGCTCCGGTTTACGGCGAAAGTCTACAACGTAGCCGCTGGATTCCTCAGGCATCTGCAGGAAGAAATCCTTGTCGGCAATAGCCTCCAGAACCTGCTTGCCAGACGTTCGGGCAAGCTTCCGTTCCGGTGTCATGATCAGGTCCATGGCGTGTATTGGCTGGCCGAATATGCCCCGCAGGCTATCCGGCAGTTCATCCCAGGCCTGGCCCCGTCGAACGTAGATATACGTGTCCGGCTTCTTACTGCTGCGAAACACCGACACAAAGGTCTTTTCGGTCATGATTTCAGTAATTCCTCAATCTGTTCCTGCACCGGTGCCAGGAGGTCACGGCGCCAGCCCTCGTCAAACAGCCCGGCAGCCAGGTTTCGCTGTTGTACAACAGCCTCAAGACGCTTGCGAGGCGCCAGCAGTTCCACCGGCACATCCCGTTCCTCCGCCGCCTTCACCATCAGGCGTTTGAGCTGTTTATAGAACATCTGGTCCTGGCGGCTCAGCGGAGCGGCAATAACGTCGATGCCGGAATTATCCGCGGTCGATGCCTCCGCAACCATATTAATAATCGTATCCCCGTAGCGCCTGACCACGGCCGGAGGCAAGCCCTGGGTATTCGATAGCTCCCGTACTGACTGTGGCAGTCTCTGGGCGATGGCAATCAGCAGCGCATCGGCCACAACACGGTTGCGGGGCCGATCCCGGAGGCGCGACTCATGTTCCCGCCAACACACCAGGGTTTTCAGCACCCCCTGCTGTTGGCGGCTCAATGTCCAGCCGCCGCGCAGTTTCAGGTAATGGCTGTCGGGATTATCCTGGGCTGCCAGTTCCTTTGAAAATCGAGTGGATTCGTCAGCCAATGCCGCTTCAAGGCCCCGTTTCTGCAACCGAGTAATCACCCAGTGATACAAGGGAACAAGGAAGCGAACGTCATCCAGAGCGTAGCGTTCCTGAGCCGCGGAAAGCGGGCGAGAAACCCAATCCGAGCGCGTCGCCGATTTATCCAGTGATTCACCGAAGAGAGTTTCCACCAGCCGGGCATAACCGACGGAAAAGCCGGCACCGCCCAGCGCGGCGCCGATCTGCAGGTCGAGAATGCCCTCCGGTTCCAGCTGCAACCAGTGCCGGAACAGTTCCAGATCCTCACTCATGGCGTATAGCAATTTGGGGGTGTCCGGGTCGGTGAGCGCGTTGCGAAAGCCCTCTGACGCCTCTGCGACCGACGGGTCTACCAGGCAGAACCGCTGCCCCATCCCCAACTGGACCAGACCAGGAATCGGGAAGAAGGTGTTGACCCGTTCGAACTCGGTATCCAGTGCAAGCGGTTCGCCTTGCCCTTCGGCAAGCCAGCGGTCCAGGTCGTCCGGCTCCCGAATCCAGGTAACCGTGTCGGGAGCCGCAGGAACGGAAGCGGCCGGGGTGTTGGAATCCATATAATAATCCCGGTCAGGTTTAATCAGTCAGAGGTTTTCGGCCACGGAAGGCATGGGTCAGGGTAAATCCGTCAACATAACCCAGTTCGCCCCCCACCGGGATACCATGGGCAAGACGGGTAATCAGGATATTGCGGCCATCCAGCCTGTCGGCAATGTAGTGGGCAGTCGCCTCACCTTCCACAGTTGGATTGGTCGCAAGGATCAGCTCCGTCACCCCTTCTCCGTGGATGCGTTGCAGCAGCCGCTCAATACCGATTTCCTCGGGGCCCACGCCGTCGATGGGCGACAGATGCCCCATCAACACGAAGTAGCTGCCGCGATAATCGCCCGCCTGCTCAATGGCAAGAAGGTCGGAGGGGCTTTCCACCACGCAGAGCGTACCATTCCGTCGTTCAGGGTTTTCGCAGATATTGCAGGTAGGCGTATCGGCGAAGTTCTGGCAGCTCTCACAGCGGCGCACACCGGTCATGGCACGATCCAGTGCGTCAGAAAGCCGCGAGCCTCCAGAGCGGCCGCGCTCCAGCAGGTGGAAGGCCATACGCTGGGCCGTTTTCTGACCGACGCCAGGCAGACAGCGGAGAGACTCCACCAGTTCGTCTACCAACGGACTAAAAGCCATCAGCTATCCTCGATCAGAACGGCATCTTGAAGCCCGGAGGCATACCCATACCGGACATCATGCCGGACATTTTGTCTTTCTGGTTTTCCTCAACACGGCGCACGGCGTCGTTGATAGCAGCCGCCAGCAGGTCTTCCAGAATCTCCTTGTCTTCGCTCAGCAGGGACGGATCGATATCCACTTTCCGCACGTCATGACGACCGTTCATAGTCACCTTGACCAGGCCCGCGCCGGCTTCGCCGGTAATCTCGGCCTTGGCGGCCTCTTCCTGGGCCTTCTTCATTTCTTCCTGCATCTGCTGGGCCTTTTTCATCAGGTCGCCCATATTGTTCATCACGCTCACCTTCTACAGAATTGCCTTAGAGAGTTGCCACCACGTGGCTCCAACCGCAGACCTTAGCCGGACTTTGCCTGATTCGGCGGCCGGATACTGTTTTCGACGACCCGAGCCTCGAATCGTTCAACAATCGACTGCACTGCGGGATCACTGCGAATTGAGTCTTCCGCTGCCTTCTGGCGCGCCTGCCGCTGGCGCTCTTCCCAGGCAGCCGGCGTTTTGCCCTCAGCATCGCCCTGCTCCACACGCAGGGTTATGGTGGCGCCAAACCGATTCCTCAACGCCTCGATAATTTTTTCTTCATGGCGGGCGTTCAACAACCGTGCGTGACCTTCATCGATGGTCAGCACGATTTCATCGCCGTTGCGAGTCATAGCCGCATTACTGGCGAGGTTACCCGGCATGCCCACAATGCCCAGGCTGCGAAAATCACGTTCCCAGACAAATTCGCCGGTATCCGCAGGTTCTTCGATCGGTTCGGCCGGCTCAGTCGATTCGGTCGACGCTGCTGATTCTACCTGGGGCACATCGGCCTGAGGCGCTTCGACGTATTCCGGCTCAGGCGCTACGGGCTCGGGCTCATAATCCTCCGTGCTGGCCGCTTCGGCCGCTGCAGATTCAGCCGCTTCATCCAGGCTCGCCAGCCAGGCAGCGTCAGGCTCCTCTGGCGCGGGAGCGGGTTGGGATTCCAGTACGGGCTCCTGGGCTTCCGGTTGAGGCTCCGGCTGGGGCGTCGGTTCGGTTCGTTGTTCTGGCTCTGCCCGCTGTTCTGAATCTGGCTGTTGAGGCGCTTGTTCAGGCTCAACAGCCGCTGTTATTGTCTCCGACGCTGCCGGGCCAGGCTCAGGGTCTTCCCGGGACTCCTGCCCTGATGATGACGTCCCGGAGGCCACCACCGGTGGTTCACGGCGGTCAGTGCCAGGCCGGAAGGCCAGCATTCGCAGCAACGTCATCTCAAACCCCATGCGGGCATCGGGAGTGACCGCCAGGTCCTTACGGCCCATCAGCGCGGCCTGATAGAAGAGTTGCGCGTCTTCCGCGCTCAGCCGGCGCGCCAGGGATTCCACCTGCGCGGCATCCCCAAGGGCATTATCGACACTGCCCGGCACCACCTGTTCCATCGTCACCCGATGGAACAGCGACAACAGGTCCGCCAGGATCACGCTGTAATCCGGCGCAAAATCGGAAATACGATTGATCTCGGACAGCAGCGCGGGCCCGTCGTCTTCCACCAGCGCATTCACCAGGTTCTCGATATCGCTTTGATCAATCGTGCCCAGCATGTTGCTGACATCACTGCCGCTGAGCGTCTGATTGCCGAAGGCAATGGCCTGGTCTGTCAGGCTCAGGGCGTCCCGCATACTGCCATCCGCGGCACGTGCCAATAGCCACAGGGCCGGTTCTTCGAAAGGAATGCCTTCCTGGGTCAGCACGTGGCGCAGGTGCCCGGCAATGTGTTCGGGCGTCATCCGCTTGAGGTTGAACTGCAGGCAACGGGACAACACGGTCACCGGCAGCTTCTGGGGATCCGTGGTCGCCAGCAGGAATTTGACGTGTTCCGGGGGTTCTTCAAGGGTCTTGAGGAAAGCGTTAAAGGACTGGTTGGTCAACATATGTACCTCGTCAATGAGGTACACCTTGAAGCGGCCACGGGTTGGCGAGTACTGGACGTTATCGGTGAGTTCCCGCATATCATCCACGCCAGTACGGGAGGCTGCGTCGATTTCGATCAAATCAACAAACCGCCCTTCCTGGATTTCCTGGCAACTGGAGCAGGTTCCACACGGCGTGGCGGTAACGCCGGTTTCGCAGTTCAGGCATCGGGCCAGCAATCGGCCAATGGTTGTTTTGCCTACGCCCCGGGTACCGGTAAACAGATAGGCGTGGTGCAGCCGCTGGTTGTCCAGGGCGTGGATCAGTGCCTGGAGCACATGCTCCTGGCCGACCATATCTTCGAATGTCCGGGGGCGCCACTTACGGGCAAGTACCTGGTAGCTCATGTTCTGCCAACTGCCGTTAAAAATGGGTTTAACCATAGCACGGTCAGGATGTTAGAAGAAGCCAACAAGAAGCAATCAGAGAGGGATAATCGGGGGCGTTAAAAGGAAAAATCTGGGGGTGACTCCATCAGCGACACTCCGGCACACAAGTCCACCGCTTCGGCTGCTCCCTTCCGGGCCTGACCGGGTTCACGGTTTATCGTTGCGGAGGCACCAATGGAGCCACCATAACGGGCTTTGGGGCGAAATCCCTCAAAGCGGCGCGCATATTAGCAAAAGGGTTCCGGCACTACAATGGCAGCGGCACTTCATCGCATCGGAACCAGCAGGCGACGCTGTAACGGGTACGGTGGGCCGGCAACACCTCATGGGGAATTTCTTCGCTCATAAACAGCGCCATCCGCCCTGCCAGTGGCAATACGACGCCACATACCTCGTTCTCGTTTTCACGATTGAAAATCTGCAACGCGCCGCCGTCGGCCTCCTGCCAACCCTCATTAAGGTACAAAACCAGGCTGACAACCCGCGACGCCCTGCCCTGGAAGCTATCCACATGGCGACGGTAGAAATCACCGTTGTGATAGGTGGCGTAGTGTGCCTCAAACCGTTTCAACCCCAGGAACAACCGCTCATTCAACCCCAGCCTGACCGACTCGAAGAACTCGAACAACGCCGCCTGAACCGGCGTCACGCCCTGCAGCCACGCAATCTTGTCTCGCCTTACGGATCTGTCCTGGAGCAAGTCCTGACCACGCCCCACACCCGCCTTACGCAGTGCCTCGGTCCGGTCCAATATCCGAACTTCACTACGAAGCCCCTTCAAAAGGGATGGAGTTAACAGCACAGACACATCCTGGCTCATCCAGCCGTGCTCCGTTAGACCATCCGCCAAGTCATCCAGCCACTGATCGCCTCCCGGCGTCGATAGGTCGACTCCGGCCTGGCAAGACTCGGGAACTGAGGCAGCAATCTGGTCAATCATTCATCAAACTCCGACGGGGACGGCCGATTTTATGATGGTTTCTCGCCGTAAGCACAGTTTTAATTTACCCTGAGTATAGGGACATGCCGTAACGCTTGCGGCACCTCAGACCGACAATCCATTGACCACCCAGAAAGCTGTAACGAGGCACTACGTGACACTAAAACCCGGGCACTGGTCGTTCACCCGATGGACAACCATCGGGCAACTGGAAGCCATGGAGGTACACCACCCCTTGTTCCACGCCCGCCTTTTCCTGCAGGGCGCTCACCTTACTCACTTTGCCGCCCGTGACGAACCACACTGGCTGTGGATAAGCGACACCGCGCGCTTTGAACCCGGCGTGGCCATCCGTGGTGGCATCCCGATATGCTGGCCCTGGTTTGGGGCGCCCGAGAAAAATCCCCCGGAAGTTCGCCGCAGGCTGCTGACCACCAGCTCCCACGGTTTCGCCCGCACAGCAGTGTGGAAGCTGGAGGATGTCAGGGAAACCGCGCACGACGTGGAAATCAGCCTGTCACTTGATGCAAACAGTGACTTTTCTGATGCCTGGGACGGCCGCGCCCGGTTACTGATGACCTTCCACTTCTCGGCTGACGGCTGCCAACTGGCGTTGACCACCACCAATCCGGGTTCGGAACCGCTGGCGTTTACCCAGGCACTTCACACCTATCTTCCGACCCCGGACATTTCCAAAACGCTGGTCAGAGGCCTCGAAAACTGCGGATACGTGGACTCCCTGAAAGACTGGAGCTACCACACACAGCAAGGGCCAGTGAGCTTCGAGGGTGAAACCGACCGCATCTATGAAAGCGGCAATTCGCTGATCGTTGAAACCCCATCAGGGAACCGGCGCATCACCGCCATCGGCAGCGACTCCACGGTTGTCTGGAATCCGGGGCCGGAGAAAGCGGCACGATTGTCGGATTTCCCCGACGTTGCCTGGGAGTCCATGCTGTGCGTTGAAAGTGCCAATGCCCTCGGCGATTACCGGGTGCTGAATACAGGCCAGAGTCATACCCTTGGCGTTATGATAGGAAAAGAGTAGAAACCACATGGGTCTAACATCGATTCTGAAGTCACGGTTGATCCCGGCGGAGCTGGAGAACCACATCAACCGCATCCGCAAGCCGATAGGTTCTCTGGGATACGATCCCTGGGGCTACAACAACGAAGTGATGAAGTACGGCTTCTCCCTTACCCGCCAGATCTATGAAAAATATTTTCGGGTCGAAGCCACCGGCGTTGACAAAATCCCGTCAGAGGGACCGGTGCTGATCGTCCCGAATCACAGTGGGCAACTGCCGATTGATGGCCTGTTGATTGCTTACGCCCTCGCCTCCCGCGAGCATAACCCCCGCATTCCCCGGGCGATGATCGAACGCTTTTTTCCGACGGTCCCCTACCTTGGCAATTTGCTGAACGAATTTGGCGCGGTTTTGGGCGATCCCACCAATTGCGCCAAGATGCTGGCCAACGGCGAGGCCGTCATCGTATTCCCCGAAGGCATTCGCGGGTCTGGCAAGCTGTATCAGGATCGCTACCAGCTCAAGCGGTTCGGTAACGGCTTCATGCACCTGGCCATGAAGTACAAGGCACCCATTGTGCCAGTGGGCGTGGTCGGGTGTGAGGAAACCATTCCCGCCATCGCCAACATCAAACCACTGGCTCGGTGGCTCGGCATTCCCTACGCTCCGGTGGCCATGCCGTTTGTCTTGCCGGCCAAAGTCCACCTGAACTTTGGCGATCCAATGGTGTTTGACGACCTGGAAATTCCCGAAGAACAGGTGACAGAGCGGGTTGAACAGGTGAAGGCAGCGATCAGTGAATTGATCGATACCGGACTGAGCGAAAGGAAAAGGCTGTTCTGATGGTTGAAAAAAGCAGACCCCAGATTCTTGTAACAGGTGCAGCCGGCGCCCTGGCTCAACAGGTAATCAGCCGCCTGCGGGATACCTGCAACCTCGTTGCCGTGGATTTTCGAGAACAGGTCTATCTGGGCGACGATATCCCCAGCTACTGCATCGACTTCAACAAACGCTCCTTCGAAGACCTTTTCCGGCGTTACCGGTTTGATGGCGTCATTCATCTCGGCCGCATCATGTCGAGCCAGCTCACCCGAATGCGCCGGTACAACGCCAACGTTCTCGGTACCCAGAAACTGCTGGACTTGAGCCACAAGTACAACATCAAAAGGGTGGTGGTCCTGTCGACCTTCCACGTCTATGGCGCGGTGGCCTACAACCCGGCGCTGATAGACGAGGAAGCTCCGCTGAAAAGTGCGGGGCTGAGCGCGGACCTGATTGATTCCGTGGAACTGGAGAACCTGGCCAACATCTACCTGTGGCGCTACCCGGACCTGAATATCACCATTCTGCGGCCCTGCAACATTGTCGGCCCAGGCGTGCGCAACTCCATCAGCACCTTGCTGGGCATGGAACGGGCACCTGTTCTGGCCGGTTTTTCACCGATGATGCAGTTTATCCATATCGATGACATGGCGGATGCCATCGTGCTGGCTTACAACAAACCCCAGCGGGGAATTTTCAATGTCGCGCCGCAGGACTGGGTGGCCTACCAGCATGCGTTGAAGCTCTGCGGCTGCGGCCGCATACCAGTACCATCCATTCCCCCCATACTGCCCAGGATGATACTGCGCACACTCAACCTGCGAAGTTTTCCTTCGTACCTGATGCACTTTTTCAAGTATCCTGTAGTCATCGACGGCAGGGCGTTCGCCAGGGAATTCGGTTTCACTCCCAGGCGCCCGCTAAAAGAGATATTCCGGTTCTACCGGGAGAACAAGAAGCCGGTGTGAACGGCACAGGATCGAAATCGGTGCCGTTATGGAAAGTGGCGCATAGCGCAGGAAGCGAAACATGTTGAATAATTTCAGCCTGATCAGTCATTCCACGGCAGCCATTGCCTTTGGGTTGCTATCGCTGCTGATTGCCACACGATACCTGCGCCGGGACATTGATCGTTCTTTGCTCCTCGCCGCCGTGGTCACCACGCTGTGGGCCGGCTCACTTGTTACCCAAAGCCTTTGGGGCGAACCAAGCTTTTTTATTCGCTACCTGCTGGAACTTCTGCGTGATGCCGCGTGGATTACCGTCCTCTTCGCCCTACTTCGCGATTCATTCCGGTCTGCCAATCTTGTCGGTCGCCTACGAAAAGTGCTGGCGGCAGCCACCCTGATCCTGGTTGCTCTCCTACTCGGCAGCGGTGTCCTGGAATATTTCTTCGGGCTCAGCATTCTGGACGGTAAAACCAAAGTGGTTGGCCAGATAGCCCTATCCTTACTCGGCTTATCGCTGATTGAGCAGATCTGGCGAAACTCCGTGTCATTCGGTCGGTCCAGCATGAAGTATGTCTGTATTGCCGTTGGCAGCCTGTTTGCCTTTGATTTCTTCATGTATGCCGACACCCTGCTCTTTGGCCAGGTCTCGGAGTCGTTCTGGAACGCCCGTGGCCTGGTCAACGCTGCACTGGTGCCCTTGTTTGCTGTCAACGTGATTAACACCCGCAAACAGCCAGTGGATTTCCAGCTCTCCCGTTCAGCCGTCTTCCACGCCGGAGCCCTGATACTCGCCGGTGGTTACCTGTTGTTCCTGTCACTGGGTGGCTACTACGTCAAAACCCTGGGAGGCGAATGGGGCGACGCCCTGCAGGTACTCTTCTTCAGCATCGCACTGGTATTCCTCGTCACCCTGCTGGTCTCGCGCCGTGTGCGTTCCCGGCTAATGGTGTTTATCAGCCAGAACTTTTTCGATTACAAATACGACTACCGCGACGAATGGCTGAAAATGACCCGGGAAATGGCCGACCTCAGCGACAGCCCGCCACTTCCGGAACGGGTCATCCGCATTCTTTCGAGCCTGGTTGAAAGCAACGCCGGCGCACTCTGGATACGAGAGGAAAGAGGCGACTTCATCCTCAAGAACGCAGTCAACATGGTCACGCCCAAGTACACGACCATCGACGCCAACTCCGAACTTGTCCGCTTCTTTGGGGAACGGGAGTGGATTATCGACCTTCATGAATATCGTGGCGATCCGGTCAGCTACAACCTGCTGGAGATCCCCGACCCGATATCACATACACCGGATGGTTGGCTGGTCATTCCCCTATACCTCAGCAACGACTTATACGGTATTGCCATGGTCGGCAACCCTTACGCGCGCGTTGAACTCAACTGGGAGAACTTTGACCTGATCAAGGTTGTCGCCCGACAGACCTGTAACCTGCTTGCACAAACTGACGCCCAGAACCGGCTTTCCAGGGCCATGCAGTTTGAGGCCGTAAGCAAAGCGTCTGCCTTCATGGTGCATGACCTGAAAACACTGATTGCTCAACTATCGTTGCTGGTGAAAAACGCCCCCAGGCACCGGAACAACCCGGCCTTTATCGACGATATGATTCACACCACTGACCATGCCGTGCGCAAGATGTCGAACCTGGTGGATCACATCCGCAAGCCAGCGGACGAAACCCTGGTGACCGAAGTGATCGACCTGACTGAGGTTGTCAGCCAGTTGGCGGAGCACTACTCCCGCCGCCAACCTGCACCGAGGGTTGCCGATAATCCCGGAAACATTTTCATCAATGCCGATCGGGAGCAACTCTACAGTATTCTCGGCCACCTGATTCAGAATGCGCAGGATGCCACCCCACCCGATGGCGAAATCACTCTCACCCTGAAAACCGCCAAGGGCAACGTTGTGCTGTTCATCCAGGACACCGGTTCCGGCATGACCGAGGACTTTATCCAGACCCAGTTATTCAAACCGTTCGAAAGTACCAAGGGGCTGACGGGCATGGGCATTGGTGCCTATCAGGCCAGGGAGTATGTGCGCAATGTTGGGGGTAATATAGATGTAACCAGCGAACCGGACCTGGGCTCCTGTTTCTCAATCCGGTTCCCGCTTGCCCGGTTCAAACCGGAACAGGCCCCGGAAGAACCCGAGCGACTGATTACCGGCGACCCACTGCCGCAGCAGAATGCCAAATAATTGGCGAAACCGAAATACAACGAACACTATCATTGCAAAGTGTCAATCTTCGGTTAAGAATCAGGGTTTAGAGGATTGATCGCAAGACCGTCACCATTACAAAAAGGGATTTGTAACCGTTGTGAGTAGACGACTGCTAATCGTAGAAGATGATCCGGGTTTACAAAGCCAGATGCGCTGGTGTTTCAGCGAAGATCTGGAAGTAAGCGTTGCGGCTGACCGGGAGTCAGCCCTGACCGCACTGCGTCGAAGCGAACCCGATGTCATTACTCTGGATCTGGGTCTGCCTCCGGATCCAGGTGGTGCAAAAGAAGGCTTTCTACTGCTTGAAGAAATTCTTCGGTTGTCGCCCATGACCAAGATCATTGTGGTCACCGGACGGGAAGACAAGGAGAACGCCGTCAAGGCCATCGGCATGGGGGCCAGTGACTTCTACCAGAAGCCGCTGGACGCGGACATTCTGACCTTCGTGGTGAACCGTGCCTTGCGATTGGCCGAACTGGAACGTGACAACCGGGAGCTGGCCCGTCAGCGTAATGGCACCAACATCAAAGGTATCGTCGCGGCCAGCCCACAGATGCTTGGCATCTGTCGCACCCTCGAAAAAGTGGCCCCCACCGACGTCACTACCCTGATTACCGGTGAAACCGGCACGGGCAAGGAGCTGCTGGCAAGGGCGCTTCATGATTTGAGCCACCGCTTCGATAAACCTTTTGCGGCCATTAACTGTGCCGCTATTCCTGAGAACCTCCTTGAAAGCGAACTCTTTGGCTTTGAGAAGGGCTCGTTCACCGGCGCCACCCAGAGCAAGAAAGGCAAAATCGAAAGCGCCAATGGCGGCACCCTATTCCTGGACGAGATTGGCGACATGCCCATGCCCCTCCAGGCCAAGCTGCTCCGCTTTCTCCAGGAGCGCGTGGTCGATCGGGTGGGCTCGGTCAACCCGGTTCCTGTCGATGTCCGCGTGGTGTGCGCAACTCACCGGGACGTACAGCAGTTGATCGATCAGGAGACTTTCCGCGAGGACCTTTATTACCGGATCAGTGAAATTACTCTCGACGTTCCCGCACTTCGTGAGCGCGAAGGCGACGCCCTCGTTGTTGCGCAGTCGCTGTTGCAGTCATTGGGCAAACAAATGGATCGGCCCAACCTGGCCTTTACCGAAGACGCCATCAAGGCCATCAAGACACACCCATGGCCCGGCAACGTGCGTGAAATGATCAACAAGGTGAAAAGGGCCACAATCATGGCCGACGGCAAACGTGTTACCGCCGCCGACCTTGAGCTAAACTGCGACCTTGAAGGCCCCGAAAGCCAACTGAATCTCAGGCAGGTCAGGGAAAATGCGGAACGTGCCGCCATTGTGCAGGCACTGCAATCCTGTAGCTTTAATATGGCGCAGGCCTCACGTCTGCTCGGCGTAACCCGACCAACGCTGTATAACCTGACTGATAAATATCGGATTGAAACATCCCCCGAATCGTCAGGCGCCTGAATAGCAGGCAAGGAATCCAGAACAAGACCCGATAAGGAAAAGGACCAGGGCCATGAAGCCAGTTTCAGCAGTACGTGCCACCCTCCTCTCAGTCGCAATCTCATTCGCTCTCGCCGGTTGTGGCGACAGCAATGAGATGAGCCAGGACGACATCCAGTACCTGAGTCATATCGACCAGTCACGTTTTTTCCAGCGTCAGGGTGAACTCAAGGCGAGCACATTGGAAGCCAGGAGCGCGATCGAGCTTCAACCGGAAAAGATCGAACCGTATTTCCTGATCGTCAACAATCTCCTCAAGGCAGGCGATGCGGCCAATGCCGAACGGCACCTTAACCAGATCCTGGAGCGCCTCCCTGCAGAGCAGATCGATGCAAAGGTTCAGAACCGCGCCAGCCTGATCCTCGCAGAAGCCAATCTGCTTCAGGAAGATTTTGAAGACGCCCTGGCGGCTCTCGATGACATCACCTCCCCGGACCGACCGGTGGAAACCCAGGCGGCACTGCTGGAAGGCCAGATTTACCTGGCATCCAATGAACTTGAAAAAGCCCGCACTGCGTTCAACAGAGCACGGGAAATAGACTCCGGAGAAGTTGAATCGGTGATAGGACTTTCGAAAACGGCGTTCGCCGGCGGCGACGTATCGAAGGCCCGAAAACTGGTCACCGAGGCGGAAGAGGTCGATGAGGCGAATGGTGAATTATGGCTCTGGAAGGCCGAGCTCGCCGCTTCTCAGGAAGAGTGGCAAAAAGCGGAAGATGCCTATATCCGGGCCCTCGAAGACATCGGTCAGTACGATGTAATGACCCAGCGCAAATACGCCACGATTTCGTCCCTTATTCGCGTCCTTAGAGCCCAGGGGAAGCAGTCAGAAGCTTTCGTATACGAAGAAATACTGGCCAAGTCCGCCCCCGGTACGATCAAGAGCAACCTGATGGCCGCCCAGGCGGCAGTGGAACAGGGTGACCTCGATGAGGCCGCGCGTTATCTGGAGGAAGTCCTGGCGCAAGCTCCCAACCATGAACAGACATCGTTGATGCTCGGCCTTGTCCGGTTCAGGCAAGGCCGGGTAGAGGATGCTGAAAAGCTGCTGGCACCCATCGCAGAAGCGGGAAATTCAGAAACCGCCAGCAAATTACTGGCCGCCGCACGGCTGCAAATGCGAAATCCAGAAGGCGCCCAGGCCATACTCTCCAATCTGGAGGACAAAGACTCCGATCCGGAAACGCTTGCCATGGTGGCCATTGCCACGCTTGCCAGCGGCGACCTGAAAACGGGCGAAACGCTTATGGACAAGGCCCTGGCAAGCAACCCCGACAACCACCAGCTGAGGCTACGGTATGCGACCTACCTCAACCAGCGGGGTGAACATGACCGGGCGATCGCCGAGGCAACCCGGGTTCTTGAAAGCGCCCCTGAGTTGGAGCAGGCACGCAGCGTCATCGTTGAAGCTCAGGCTCGCTCTGGCAACATGGACGAGGCTGTAAAATCCGCCTCTCAGTGGATTAAAGAAGCTCCTGACAGTATCAATGCCCTGATGACCAGGGGAAGCCTCGCAGCCACCGCAGGCAATGTGGACGCGGCTAAAACAGACTTCAACAAGGCCAGGGAAACAGCGCCCGAATCATCAGCACCGCTGATCGCTCTTGGTAGACTGGCGCTGACTCAAGACGATCAAGCGGAAGCGCAGAAGCAGTTCCGGGCAGCAGTCAGGCTAGCCCCGGATAGCCGCCAGGCGCTTCAGGGGCTGGCGACCGTTCTGGATCGCGAAGAAACCACAGGTTTCATGCGGGAGATTCTCAAAGAGAATCCGGAAGCGACCGGCCCTCGCCTGATTCTGCTTGAGGTTGCCCTCTTGGATAACAATCAGCAGGAAGCGGACGATTTAACCGCCTCCCTGCTGGAGCGAAACGAGCAATCGACCCCATCACCCGCAACGCCCTTCGTTGCAGGCATCTATAGCAGCGCAGCAACCGCATTCCAGAGCTCGGGAGAAACAGCCCGGGCGGCCGCTCTCCTTGACCGGGCTCGCGCACTGTTCCCGGACAACCAGGACATCGCTCTTCAAGCCGCTCAGCAAGCCTTCAACGAAGGCGAGGAAGACGAAGCGCGGAGAATTATTCAGGAAACCAAGCAGCAACACCCGGAATCCTCTGCGCCCTACGTGACGGAAGCCGCTTACTTCGAACGGCAAAAAGAGTATCAGCAAGCGGCTGAACTCTACCAACTCGCCCTCGACAAGCGCCCCAGCGCCGAGCTCGCAAATGGATACGCGACAAACCTGCAACGATCCGGCAAGGCACAGGAAGCACTCTCTTTCCTTGAGTCCGCCCGCAAAACGTATCCCGGCAGTAACCAGCTGCTTCTTACGCTGGCGCTGCTGCAGCAATCCGAGGGACAGCATGAAAGCGCCAAGTCGAATTATGAGACCCTGCTTGAAAGCGCACCCGGCAACGTTGTGGTGCTAAATAACCTGGCCTGGATCTATCACGAAAATGGGGACAAGCGGGCAATCGATCTGGCGAAGCAAGCCTACGAGCTTAGCCCTGGCAACGCGGCAGTCGCGGACACCTACGGATGGATCATGCTCAAGGCCGGTAATCACGAAGCCAGTGTACCCATTCTCGAAAAGGCCCATGAACTACAACCGGAGTCGGAAGAAATCGCACTGCATCTGGCAGAGGCGTATCGAAGCGTAGGCAAAAATTCTGCAGCAAGGAAAGTGCTGGAAAAATTTGGTGGCCAGGGATAAAAGGAACTTATGCACACGGTTACAGGATATTCCCGGCAGTACCTGTGGTTGCTAACGGTTCCTTTGCTCGTCTTTGGGCTTTGGGCTGAATGGCAGACCTTCTTTAGCCTCTGGTACGACTCCATCATCTACAACCATGGGTTCCTGGTGCTGGCCGGCACCCTGTTTTTGCTTTACCTGAGAAGGGAGTCTCTGGCTAAACTGCGCATCAATGCCTCTCCACTGCCCTTATTCCTGCTAGCCGGTGCCAGTGTCGTCCTGCTGCTGTCTCAGGCAGCGGACATCCGGGTGTTTCGGCTGCTGTTGGTTCCCGTGCTTATTATTTTCTGGGGTTGGTCCATTTGGGGAAAGGGATTCCTGAAAGCCGCCGGCGGCCCGATTATGCTGCTCATATTCGCGGTACCGGTTTGGGATGACCTGTCTCCCCTGCTCCAGCACATCACCGTTTTCTTCAACAATATCTTCCTTCAGTTGGCCGGGATACAGGCCACCATTAAGGAATTCTACATCATGCTGGAAGTGGGCACCTTCCTGGTCGAGGACGGATGCAGCGGTGTGCGATACCTTATGGTTGCGCTCTTTCTCGCCAGTTTCTACGGGCAGCTCCACTACCGCTCATACATGGCCACGGTCCAGCTTGTCCTCATCTCCGCCTTACTGTCGATGCTGGCTAACTGGATTCGGGTCTTTGGCATTATTGCGGCCGGCCATTACACCAACATGGAAACCTCGCTGGTTGAAGACCATGAACTCTTCGGCTGGGTGGTGTTTGTTATCTTTACCCTGGTCCCCCTCTTTTACATCTCAGCGAGGCTGGACAAGCCATCTGAAGACACTGCAGATACGCCAGCCGTAGCCCGCCCCCCAGCACGGGCGCGCTCATCCATCGCCTGGCCAGTCATTGCTTCTCTGCTTATTGTCTGGCCTTCGCTGGTACCGCTTGCCGTTCACGCGAAAACCGAAAGAATGGCCGCGGAGTGGAACCCCACCCTGCCGGACTCAGTACCGGAATGGCGAGGCCCGCTCAGACACGCCAACATCTGGCAACCAGACTACCAGAAACCGGACATAGACCTGGGTGGTGTTTACGTATCCGATGACCTACAGCAGGTGCAGTTGCAAATCACCGGTTATCGCCTTCAAACCCAGGACAAAGAGCTGATCTACTTCCGCAATCGGCTTTTCGATAGCGATGACTGGACTCTCGTATCCCAGACCGGGCAGACACTGGATATCGACTCCTATCCTGGCCTGAACCGCGTTAACGAAACCATCATCAAGCGCCAGGGGGGTGGAGAACAGATCATCATCTGGTCATGGTACGACATAGGCGACACCCTTACGGACTCGCGGATCAAAGCCAAGATCATTGGCGCCTTCAAAAAGATCACCGGCGACAGCCGCGGCGCTCTATGGGCACTGGCAGGGCGCTGTAAGGGCAAGGAAATTGCTGATTGCGACCAGCAACGGGAAGCGTTCAACCAGTTTCTTGAGAGTGTTCAACGCTAGCTTCATTTATGTTTTTCAAATGGGGCATTGCACTGAACTCATTGATCAGGGAGGCGGTTATCCGCTTATCACGGGCGGCCTTATCGGCAAGGTAATCTGATATCACTCCGTCCCTAATCCGCTGCCAGGTTATGCGCTTCGCCCTGACATCAAACATATCATTCAGATACAAACGCCCCTTGGTTTCTAATTTGGTTGCCTGGCAACGCGACTGCTCAATATCCGACACAGCGCAAACCATCATCTGCACGCCAAGCTTAGCCACTTTCTCACACAGGCTATTAGGATGATCCTCTTCTTTGATCTCTGGGCGTCCCTGATAGATCACGTCACCATCGTCCACACCCTCTGAGACGAAATGCACAGTCGCACCCACACACTCCGGCTCGCGGTTGTATATCGCCCAATCTGTGGTGAACAATCCCCGGTAGAACTGGGAAAGCCCCCCGTGCAGGTTTAGCACGCCATGCTTTGGAATAGACAACATATCCGCTTTGAGAATCGAAGCACCGCAAACAGCAATAACGTCTGGGTTCAAATTACGAATCCAGCGTTGATATTCAGGGTTACTGCTTTTCTAATAATTCCGTTTAATTAACGCTGCAGATCGCATCGATAGAGCATGTGTTGATGTGCTATTTATGTTTTCAAAATCGCAACTCCTGTTGGTAACGTTGCTTTTAGCCAGAGCGCGCGCTAGTGTCTAAATCCAACAGTCTATCCAAAATACTGGGTTGCTCTGGTTTAAAAACTTCAGGTCTGAGCATTTAATTGAAAGATTTCATTTTTTTCTAACGATAGGTTTCTTCTGAAGAAAATCGGCAAATTCTAATCATGCATGTTAACTCGAAAAAGATCAGGTGGCTGTTAGCGGTTGTTTTAGCCGGTATGGTCAGTGGCTGTGAAAATAGTGAACTGGCCCCCGCAACCCCCGCCGACTCACATTCGGTGCCAACCTGTATTGATATTACCGCTGAGGATTCCACCCAAATTAACATGGAGGATATCCGCGTAGAAGCAATTGCGACTGGTCTCGAGGTTCCTTGGGACCTGGAAGTTTTGGATGATGGCAGGGTACTCGTCACCGAACGAAAGGGAACAATTCGATTAATTGATCCTGAAACCGGCTTGAGACAAGAGCCCTGGGCAACTATACCAGTGCTTTCGAAAGGTGTGGTGGGTTTAATGGGGATTGCTCTGTCGCCTCAGTTTAATGAATCCGGATACGTTTATGTCGTGGGCACCTATGACGCTGTCGGGAAATCCAGCGTCGACTCGCTGGTGTACAAGATAAAGAAAATCATCATTGCTCCTTTTCAGCCGGATATTCAGTTTCCTGTTCGTAACCGCGTATACCGCCTGAGAGACGAACATGGTTATGGCCGCGACCCGACCATAATGATTGATAACCTGCCCTCCCACGAATGGTACGGCACCAGCTCATTGGCTTTTGGTCCGGACAACATGATTTACATTACGACGGGAGATGCCGCAGTACCTCACTTGGCACAGGATGACTCCTCCCTGGCAGGAAAATTGCTCCGTTATCGAGAAGATGGTGGCATCCCTGATGGTAATCCGGTCAATAACTCACCTGTTTATGCCAAGGGATTTCGTAATTCTCAGGGTTTAGACTGGGATTCGAAGGGCAACTTATTTGCCACTGAACATGGCCCCGTTGGTTATGACGAACTCAATCTGCTAATCCCCGGCGGGAATTATGGGTGGCCAAATTTTATAGGACCGAACGTGGGCGCAGAATACCACGACCCAATACTCACCTGGTTTGCTGGGATTGCGCCTTCCGGGCTCGCCGTCTTTGATCGCCCAGGGCATCCGTGGCATGGCGATTTGCTGATTGCCAGCCTGAAAACAAGACAATTGAGGCGAGTAGCTACTTATGAAGATACAGGTGGAAATAACAGGATTTGTGAGCAGGTTTTGCTATCGGGAACTTACGGTCGCTTAAGAGGTGTGCATATGGGCAGCGATGGGCATGTCTACCTGACTACCAGCAATCGCGATCAAAGAGGACAGCCTGAGCATATGGACGATCGGATTCTCCGATTACACATACCTTGACTTTCTTTCAAATATTACCTGTAAGTGACCTCATATGAATAGTTTAATTTCAGGGTCGCCACACATGATTTCTTTCATCCGTTAAAGGACCGATTTCAAAAATGAACTCTAACTTGCAGGTCTATAATAACTTCGTTCATGAATATACGGACTACACGTTAACTCCCACGGAAATCAATATTTTACATCGATTCAAGGATAATTGGCATAACACGTCTATGCTCGATATCGGTGTCGGTACCGGGAGGACAACCTATACATTCTCAGCCTTGGTCATGGAGTATCACGGTATAGATTACAGTTCCGGTATGGTTGAGCGTTGCAAGCAGGCCTTGGGCAACAGGGCAAATACTGAAATTACCGTTCAAGATGCAACGAACCTGTCAAAATTTTACGGTAGGGATTTCGACTTCGTGATGTTCAGCCTTAACGGTATCGATTCGGTTGAGCACGAAGAGCGAATCCAGATTTTGTCGGAAATTTCAAAGGTTATAAGCCGAGAAGGTTACTTTTTCTTTTCGACTCACAGTCTTTATTCACTCCCATTCTCCCCCAAGCTCCCGAAGCTGAACTTTAAACGGCCACTATCCAGCCTTTACTACTGGCTTAAGGCATTAAAGCGTCTACTGCGTACAAAATTCCACTATCGGAATGTCGATACAGAGGCCGTATTACGAAACGACAAATACACCCTGGTAACTGGGGATCATGATTTTCAGATGGCCATATATCATATCAAGCCGGCGCACCAGGTTACGCAGCTGGAAGACTTGGGATTCGAGATATGCACGGTCTATAGCCAGCAAGGCGAGGTTGTTGATCCAAAAAGCTATACAGGCAGTGGCTACATGTACTTTCTTTGCAGGCCGCGACAAATCGCGACTTAACGATTATTTTTTGAAAAAGTCACAGCAACAGATAAACCTATGGGTTTATTTAACCTGATTAAGAAAGGGAAGTATTAAATGGGTGAAAACTTCAGGTTAGTAATTCTTTGCAGCGAGGATCGCTCCGATTTGTTCTTTGCGAACAAACTTGCAGAACGATTTGATCCGGTAGGTATCTTCGTGGAGTCTCAGCGGGCAGACCCTTCGGCAGAACCCGCGCTGCAGAAATATCTTCGTCTCGCAAAGGCTCCTCATCAGATACCATGGAAAATTTTCAATCGCATCGCAGAGCAAACTTGGCGAAAGAATGCATTATATAATCGTAGCGAGTACAAAACCGATTTTGGCGAGGCCGGCCGACGCATTCTCGAAGCAGACAAACAAAACGTTATTTACACCACCGGTGCTAGTCGTATAAATGCGCCGGAGTATATTGAGGTGCTGCGGGAAATGCGCCCCGATCTCGTGGTGGTTTGCGGTGCGTCGATCCTTCGCGATGAATTCTTGTCAGTCCCAAGATTCGGAGTGCTGAACCTCCATGGAGGATTGTCTCAACGATACCGAGGCCTATTTACAACGGAATGGGCGGTTTACAATGCTGAGCCCGAATACGTCGGCGGTACGGTACACTTCGTAACATCGGGCATTGATGACGGCCAAATCGTTTATCAGGGCAGGCCGCTGATCGAGGCAAACGATACGCCAAATACGTTATACGAGAAAGTCGTGCATCTCGGAGTCGAGATGATGGGTGCCGCTATCGTAGACATACGTGATGACAGACTTGCGGCAGTCGAATTACAGCAGCCTGGCGCGCTATATACAAATAGCATGTTTACGCCCCACGTTCTCAAGGAAACCTGGCGGCAGTACGAGCGTGGCGTTATCCGTGACTACTGCGAGAACAAGCACAAACTTGATCTGCCAGTCATACGAGGCTTGATTAATGAATTTGCTGCCCCGTCGAACTTGCCGAAGACTTCAGGAAGAACTGAACTGAACTGAACTGGAGGTTATTGACTTCAGGCAACCTTACTCGGGCGCGAGGTTTTGCGCTCCGAGTCAGTCTCCTTCCTGAACACTGAGCGGATGCCTCGGAGAACGGGTATTAGCCGATACTCAAGACTGTAGAGTAGAAATCCTTTCAAACCCGGCTTGAATAGTTCAACCGTTACATGCTGTGCGTAAGTATCGGTCCAATGGGTCAGATACTGGTAGTCATCGGCGCAACTGTAATAAGTTGTCGCATCCACCTGTTCAAACAGGCTGCGCAATGCATTCAACTCTGCGATAAACCCGGGAGAAAGTTTCCTATATTGCTCATTGAAGTCGGCACGAATAGGGTAGCTGACACCACCCCATAAAAGGTGTAACTCAAACGCGATCGGTTCACCAGTGTCAGTGCGCGCCATCCAGACTGATACCGATTGGCTAGGCCCCAGTTGATCGAACAGTGACTTGAGAAAACGTACCGAGTTCTCTCGCGAACTGAGATCGGCTCCCAGTGAACGTTTCCAGCTCTGACTTGAGACTGCAATCATCTCTTCGACTATGAAATCATCGCCCGATTGAATTGTTGTTTGTTCGATTTTAGCGCCGGAACGCTCGAAACGATTAGTCGCTGAACGGACACGCTGACGGAACTTTTTCGATTTCTCGGCAAGGAATGTATCCCAATCGCCGTTGGTATCGACCACTGGCGTACTCAATGCCGGGTTTACTGCCACGCGAATCCCCATCGACTGAGCGACTTCACTCAACAGTTGATGAGTTGAACCCCTGTCTTTGAGTCCGCGCAATTCAATCAGATCACAGTCGAGATGCTTGATGAGCTCTCGCATGATATTTTTACGCATCCCGTGTTCAACTTCGGGTGCAAAAAGTATGTCACAAAATGGGGAGTGACCGTTCGATAAGAACTTGATTTTCCTGATACTGATTTGACGGTATTGGTCCTGCACCGCCGCCAGCGGGGCGATCGCGATTATTCGTCCATGCTGGCGAATAATTGTGAGCCTTAGTCTTGCTCCGTTTGAAAATCCACTCCACCAAGATATCATCCAGGCTAAAGTCAGGGGCAACGGTAAGGCTCCACCAGCGTGAGTATCGGAAGAAAGTTGTTGCCAGTCATCCTTGAGTTCAAGGAAACAGTCGGGATCGGATAACGTTTCGATAGAGAAGTCGCACGATGCACTTACACTTGGATCCACGTTCATAGCCACTCTATGGTTATTGCTCCGGTGCGGTTCCATTCCTGGGCTCAGGAGCCAACCCGTTTGGGAAATACCTTGCGGAGTACCTGAAAGAAATTATATTTGAGTCGATACAGCCAGCGCACAGGGTGAAGCATGATGCGATCTTTTATCCAATAGCTGCGCAGCGGCTCTATCCGATGCAGAGTTTGGTCATCGCTGTGCACAAAGAAGTTGACACCAATGTTCTGACCTTCCGACTCCACGTAGTGCCAGTAGCCTGCCGGGATAAAGACAACGTCTCCGGCATTCACGGTGCCGCGAAAGCCCTTCAGTTCCTTGAATCGTTTCTGGTACCGTTTTTGTACAGTCATCGGGCGAATCTTACTGTGTAGCACTTTACCCTGATATAAAGCCTTGAAGTTGAACACGCTGAACGGGTGAAGATTGCGCGTATCGGTGTTGCGGAATACAAAGAATTCTTTCTGTCCTTGCCGAAGCAGTTGAATGCTGTTCCACGGATCGTAATGCAAGAGTGTTTTGTTGTTGCCTGCACCTATCCAGAGATTGGCTGAGCGAATTTTTTCGCGCTTGAACCAATTGGGCACTTCAAGCGAGTCGGCAAGACTTGCGAGACCGTCCTTACCACTTGGCTTGCCTCCTTCTCCAAGGATTTCCCTCGCACCAATGTACAAATTATCTCCTGATTTAATTCGAGAGATAAATTCTTTCATAGGAATTGCGAAATACTTGAAGAAGTAGTTCACGCCATCGGTTTCAGGCTGTTGCACCGGCACCGAGCTTTCCATTTGTTCAAAAAATGACAGGTCCCATTTTTCGAGAAACGACAACTGGTTCGCGAGACCTTCAAAGATCATTGGCCGACGCGCCGTCGACATCAGGCTCTGGATATCGTCTACGGTTTTAAAGTTGATTCGTTCTATTTCTGCGAATGAAAGGTCATGAATTTTCATCGGGCCGTCCTCTGGTTTGCACTCTCGATCAATCTTTATGGATTGCCGATGCGTTGAATTTATACTGTAGTACATTCCAACGCTTGACAAGCCCCCCGCGTAATCCCCCGAGAAAATAATCAAGGTTTTTAGTAGGGACTGCTGAGGAAAACCTTAAAATATTGTCTGGAATTAGTTGACCGCTACAAACATCTCCTGAATCGAATTTCAGTTATACCTCTTATAAGTAATTACGATAACTAAGAACCGCAGATTCCCAAATGTTCCATACTTTCATTGGCCCTATAGCCTCTTGCGACCAATACTTGAGTAGGCGTCACTATTACCCCATTAAGGAGTTAGTCGTGAACACACTCAGGAAACCGCTATTGGTACCCTTATTCTTTGCGATAGGTGGCTGCCAGGTGTGGCAGGGACGAGATATCGACTCATTACCTCCAACGGCATCATTGCCGGAGCAAAGTGAACCCGGGCAGGTAGACATCCGATACTGGATGGATATTCCGGGCGCTGAACCGAGTGCGCTGACCGAACTCACGCGTTACCCGGATAACCCAGACAACATAGAAACACTGAATACTCTGCAACAGACACAGAACCGTGCGGACTACTATGGCGCAATGGCACAGGGTTTTATAACCCCGCCCCGAGACGGACTCTATCGTTTTTTTGTCAGCGGTGATGATCAGGTCGAATTCTGGCTGAGCGATTCCCAGACACCAGATGGCGCTACGAAAATTGCGACAGTACCTGCGTGGACCTATCCCGATGACTATGAGAAGTACTCGTCTCAGGGATCGGCTGCGATCAACCTTGAAGCCGGAAAGCGGTACTACTTTCAGATCATCTTCAAGGAACGCTATGGAGACGACCACTTCGCTGTCGCCTGGGAGGGACCCAACCTCAGCCGTCAAGTTGTGCCAGCATCAGCAATCTCAAGCTGGGCCCAGCCCTCATACCCTTCAGAGGAGGACGCCGTCAAGGCATACAACCGCGGGTATAGAATTGGCTATTTTGATGCGCAGAACGGGTTATCTATGAACCCACAGTATCCTCCCCTGGATGAAGATCAGGACGGACTCTACGACAACTGGGAAACCTTCCATGGGCTTAATCCAAATGATCCGGAGGATGCGTCGTCTGACCGGGATGATGACTTCCTGACAGCTCTGGAGGAATTTGATCTGGGAACAAATGCAGAGCGAGCAGATACCGACGGCGATGGAATTCCAGACGGTGCCGAGTTTGCTTATAACTTAGACCCGCTGGCACCCAACGACGCTGGCGAAGATGCGGATGGCGACGGAGCAACGAACCTTGAGGAGTATCAACAAGGAACCGATCTTAATGACTCTGAGGACGTTCCTGTAGCGTCCCAAGCAATGATCGATGGTTTTGTGGGGCAGTATTATGTCGGCAAATCCTTCCAAACCCTGGCTACTTACCGGGTCGAAGACTCCGTCAATCATGACTGGGCAAGCTCATCTCCTCTTCAGGGCTTGCCTGAGGACAATTTCAGCGTTCGCTGGAATGGTGTATTTACTGCGCCACACGATTCAGGGACACGGGAGTACGAATTCATCGTACGCACCGACGACGGTGTTAGGTTGTATCTCGATAACAACCTTGTCATTGACTCATGGGTAAATCGTGCTGCAGCAACTGACAGATACGCGATTGCATTGGATAGCGGAGAATCCGTGCCAATCAAAATGGAATATTTTGACTCCATACGGTTGGCCTCCGCACAGCTAACGATTGTTGATCAGCAAACCGGCGATCAAATCAGTCAGTCTGCAAACGTCGATACACCAGACCCTGGTAGCGAAAGCAGTCAGGACTCAGATGGGGATGGGATTCCTGACTATTGGGAACTCCGATACGGCACCGACATGATGGCTCAGGACGCCGGTACCGTCGTTGCCTCCGGCTCTGATGTAACCGTAATGGAGGCGTATCAAAGCAATCTTAACCCATGGACGCTGGAACCCATCTCAGGCTCGGAACCCGACAGTCCCGATACCACGGAACCGGTACCAACCGAGCCTGACGGATCCGTAGAGATGTCCTGGAGTGTGCCGCAAAAAAGAGCGGATGGTTCCAACCTTAACGCAGGCGAGATCAGCCACTACAAAATCTTCTACGGACTGGAGGAGAACAATCTGGACATGGAGACTCAGGACATTTCGAAAGACCAGACTTCCTACGTGATTGACGGACTCGATCGAGGGATCTGGTTCTTCTCCATACGGGTCTACGACACGAATGGCCTGGCGAGCCAGCCTTCAAATGTTGAGGCATTTCAGATTAACTAATCAGAATAAGGCACTCTCGTTATAACGAGAGTGCCTTATTGATTATTATTGGTTTGATTCTTACCGACGGAGCTTTCGCTGGTACCCAGCAAAGATGCACAAAAGCCCTATCGCCATCATCATGGCAGGAGTGGACTCGGAAACCTGGACAATGGAATGAATATCCCCGAAAAGATCATTCTCTGTCCATGAGCTGCCCTCGGGGCCTAGCTGGGCAAAAAAGTTGAAAGAAATATTGCCCTGAAGAAACTGATCGACATCCAGCCAACCATCACTCTTAACCAGTTTATCTTCTTCTGCAATGTCAACCGCCCCTGTTGTCTCCAACCCAAACAGTTGAAGATAAATGTCCCATGGGTCGATCGCACCAAGCGTGCCTGCCGGGGCATTAAGCAGCGAGGAGGAGCCACTTGAATAAAAGCGCTCGGGGGCCGAGTCGCTATGCAGGTAATATGCACTGGCCTCTTGCCGAGTGAACAACCACCCCCCAAGCGATCCACTAAAATTGATCTTATGGCTGCCATCCAATTGCTTCTGCATAGACATGCGAATTGAAAATGAATCTCCAACGCCAATGTCCGCCAAATATCCTGCAGCTTCTTCGGAGCCGGACACAGTTCCCTCTAGGTCGTACGTCCAAATTGGAGCAGCGTTGGCCTGAACTGAAAAGCACCACAAAATAGCTAAGAGAGTACCTACTCGCATACAGATCTCCTTATCCGATTTTCAACGGCAAAATAAACGCAATATACGGACCATACATCAGGAAACATCCCGAATTCCTTGGCACTATGGATGCAGGCCGAGCTATCTTCATTATAAGACCAAACAGGGTGTAAAGAATATCGACTAACAAACTAGTCGTTACAATGCTCAGATGCCAAGCGCTCAAAAACCGATATGATTGTGCTGATATCGCTCAGCCCCACGCCCTCATGGGTTGGTAGAGTAATCAATCGCTTCGCGAAGTTACTGGCGTTTGGATACCTGCCGCTTCCCCCTACACGAATAGAAGCGGCATCCATGATTTCAGGAAGTGTGCGACCGTAAAAAATGTTGGCACCAATTCCATTTTCATTCATTTCCGTGACCACCTGGTTTCTCAGGTTTTCATTGGGCGCCAAAAGGGCATACCGAAGCCGAGGCGTAGGGTCTTGCGCATCTATCGTTCCGGCAAACGCCCAGCCAGCCTCCCGCAGGAACGACAGTTCACGGTCATAAACGAGATGCAGGGGCTCCCTTGCAAAGTAAGCGCGCACCCCCGCAGCCAGAAGCGATGATGGAAGCTCCAATACCCGAATGGCCTCCAATGGGTGGAACCGGGTTTCTCCAACATGGAGAAACGGCGCGCGCTCAAGAAGCGGATAGATATAGCGCGACAACAGCGCGTTGAACAACAGTCGCTTGATGTGCCAACCAATGTTAGTACGCATTTCCAATACGGAGCAATCAGCACACGCACTCTGCACCACTGACTGCTCAGTTCGACGAAAAAGCAGAGCGCCCCCACCCATCAGGTTAATCGGCTTGCCCCTGCCAAAACTCAACACCACGAAATCCGCCAAGCCATGGGAACAACTGGAGGGCGGGAAGCGCTGTGCCGAATCCTCGATCAGAACCAGGTCATTATCCGAACAGATTCGCGAGAGCTCTTTCAGTCTCTCACAAGCCCCGAGAAAATTGACCGCTATAATCGCGACAGTGCGCTCTGTCAACGCTTGACGAATGCCTTCTTCGTCCATTACCGGTTCATCCGGGGCGAAGTCAACTAGAACCGGCCGGGCGTCCTGGGCAACAATGGCCGCAACCAGGTCGGGACAGCCATAGGCAGGGATAATCACTTCAGGTGTATCCGAGCCGGCTTTCATCGCAATGGCCGCCTTTACACCCAGCGACAACGCTTCTGTACCAGACCCGGAATACAACGCTGTATAGTGCTCGTCCCAAGGCATCAGTAGGTCATCAACGACCTGGGGTTTCGGTACAGGGCTTCCGACCGGTCTCAACTTTGCAAACATAGCCAAACGTCCGCGTTTCATCGATCAGCGTTGGGAGGGGGCCCAGACGGTCATCCTTCGCCCGGCAAGAAAGCTTACAGTTGCATGGGCAACCGCTAGGTTTACCTGCACAAAGAAATAGGGAATCTTCACCAGAGTGTGCTTACGCAACTCGGGCGCAAAATGCCCTGCGAGAACACACCCGTAAAAAGCCAGTTGCAGCAGCAATGCCAGTGCGTATATACCGCCCTTCCCCGCGACGGCAAACGAGACCAAAAGCAATAGTACCTGAAACCAGGGAACGGCCCACCGCATCAGCTTGTGGCCAAATACCTGAAACGCAAAGCGGCCGAACCTGAACGGATTGAGTACCTCGGGATGCCGGCTCAACGCCGTCAGTCCCCGGATGATGGTGCGCACCTTACGCTGATATTCCTTCGAGGCGTCCGCCACGTCCTGATAGTATCCAAGGACGTCCGGCGCCGTTACAGCCACCAGCCCCCTTCGGGCACTGTTGAGGGCAGTATTGAAATCACTGGGGGAATAGATATCCCAGTTTTCCTGGCATACCTCCTTGCGGGCCGCAAAGAAGGAACCGCTCAGCCCCACAAGGCCCGCACGTTTCGATTCCAGGCCCCGCAACCACATTTCGTAACGCACATAGGCGCCTTCGCCAACCACACTGCCATCCCGGCTGATAAAGCGATCCTCGCTGGACACCGCACCCACGGTGGGGTCATTGAAATAAGCCACCATACGGCCAATCGCGTCTTCGGGAATCGATGTCGCAACGTCCGAAAAGATCAGGATGTCACCTGTTGCGGCGTAGATCGCCTGCAGTTGGGCATGCTCCTTTCCCTTCCGCTCCTCTGCGCGGGCCAGCTTCACGCCGCGATTAGTGTACTCGCCTACGATCTGGTCGGTTTCGTCACTGGAGGCATCCGAGGCAATAATGATTTCCAGGCCCGGGTAGTCCAGAGCCAGGCAGTTCTCGATTTTGTCGCGGATTCGATGGGCTTCGTTATGAGCCGTCACAATCAGGGAAACGAGCGGCGGAGTGTCTGACAGGGCATGCTCGCGCTCTGCTTCCGGACGACTGGGCATAAAACGAAGGATTAATGGGTAAATAAAATAGCTGAAAAGCGCTCCAAATGCAGAAAACCAAAACAGAGTAACCCACATAGATCTTACATCCTGTAAATAGCTTTTTACCGATTCGGAAACCAGTAATATAAATAATGAAAATACCAAATTTCATCATAAATTAGATTTAACAATTCGCATTTTCCCTGACTTTTCTCGCTGTATGGACTCTACGATATTTATACTATAATTAATATCTTCATCTATATTTCTCTTCAAAGATCCAACAACTTCACCCTTCACTTTGTCGGTCCAATTATTGTTAGCTATGATATTCACTGTAATCTCGAACCTAGATTCCTGAATAACTTGGAACTGCTTGAATGCGTTAGTACTTGTTTGAATATCTTCAAATACATAGATTATCGCTTCTGGATGCATCTTTCGTCCAGATGGCATCTCCAGAATGTCGTATGCTCGGCCATGTATCGACTGAATCAGCGGTAATGAACGACCACATTCACAGACCTCTTTGGTCAACGTCGCATAATCACCAAGCCGATAACGGATCAGTGGTGTTGCGGTATTATAAAGGTCAGTGACAATTAACTCTCCGGTATTTTCGACATCATCATCCACCTCCACATAGAGGTTATCCGCCATAAGATGCATGTTACCCTGTGAACATTCATGAGCAATGGAGCCCACCTCTCCGCATCCGTACTCATTATAGACCTTAACGCCAAAAGCTTTTTCAATCGTATGACGAGCCCCCTCACTTAAAACCTCAGATGTTGTAATTACAGATTTAACCGAAGGCAATGGGTGAAGAGAGTTTTCCAGTAGGTAACGAGCAAAATTTTCAATAACACTGACATAACCATATAGATAACGCGGAGAGAATTTAACAGCTAGATTATAATAATTTAGAAATGATTGTTCTGTGAGATCAAAGGCAGAAATGCGTTTCCTATTTGCAATCAAGTCGGTTAAGTATGCCTTTCTAACACCACGTTGCGAGTGAGGCACACCCCAAAATCGCAATTGAGGATCACCAATTTCAATACCTGCCCACTCATAGGAACGCGCAGTCGCGCAACGCTCGCGTGCCAAAGCCAGTGGGTTTTTATAGAGCTTTACAGGTTGTCCGGTAGACCCACCAGTAGTTTTGCTATCGCAAAGAAGACGATTTCTATTTTCAGACATAGCATCCAAATTGAAGATCAGGTCCTCCTTGGATATTGTGGGGATATCTTTTACGTCGTCTAATGAGCGAATATCACCAATATCGACACCTTGCGCATCAAAAATATTCTTATAGAATGCACTATTCTTGTACGCATAATTAATTATGCTTTTTACTCTCGTAAACTGGTGCTCTCGTAAGCTTTCTAAACTTGCCCACTGCCTTTCCCTATACGAGTTTATCAAAAAAGCTATAGGCTCCCCTTTAATAAGGGTCGAGGGGTAAAAGAAAAGTGATCTTGACAACAAACTATTCATCAATCTAGGTCCTTTTTGATCTTAGAATACTCGCATAAGTCAGTTGATCAGATGAGTGTCAGGGCTATCGATGATGACATCTCTCCACACTACTGGCAGAATCTCTATGGCAATAAACTATACATGGACGAACAAGCCAAAACCATTGGCGAAGCCGACGGAGGCCCAAGGCGTGGCATTCTTCAGATCTCTTGTTAAATCAGGTGTGCTTTCCGTGCTGGCGTGCTACGGCTGGCTGCGCGTCCGTCTGTCGAAAAAGCCAACGCTTCTAATCCTCACTTACCACCGAATTCTCCCAGCGGATGCGCCCGAGCGTGCCGCGGAGCAGCCAGGCATGGTGACCAGCCCGCAAACCCTCGAAGACCATATTCGGTTTGTCCGTAAGCTTGGGGCGGAACCCATCCACCTTTCCGATTGGCTGGACCGTAACAGTCAAGGCAAAACGCTTCCAAGGCTCTCGGTTGCATTCACCTTTGACGATGGGTGGCAAGACAACTATCAATATGCCTATCCTGCTCTGAAGGCACAGAACGCCCCGGCAACGATCTTCCTGGTCACCCAAATGATCGACACCGGCAAAACCTTCTGGCCGGAACAGGTGCTCAACTTGTTGACCACTCAAACCATTCCAGAGAATGACCCAGCTTTTGACTGGCTGCGACCTCACCTGCCTTATGGGTCAACGCCTGGCGGGAATCGTCCACTTTCACTTCTGCAAGCCGACGACATCATTGCACGCTTAAAGTCACTTGAAGACGCGACGATCCTTGAGGCTCTTGAACAGGTCTACACATCACACCCGGATATGGCTCCCACGGAAACCTCCAGATCCATTCTCAGTGGCTCTGAACTGACTGAAATGGCGCAAAACGGTCTTGTGATGTACGGCGCGCACACCAGGCATCATTACCGCCTGAACCGCCTGAAAGATGAGAAAACACTTAAAGAGGAAATCGTGGACTGCCTGCAGGACCTCAAATCCCTGGGCGAAGCCGCCATTCCGGTGTTCTGTTATCCCAATGGTGACATAACCGGCAAGGGCGAAAACCTGGTCTCCGATACCTACAAGGCCGCATGCACCACCAAAACCGGGTGGAACCTTGCCGGGTGCAACCCTTACGATCTTCACCGCTTCAACCTCCACGATGGCAACAGCCACAGTACCCGGACGTTACTGGCCACCATCGGGCGCGGTCTTCTATGACAGAAGGCAACTCGAAACTGATCGTTACCCATGTGATTTCAGGCGACTTATGGGCGGGCGCCGAAGTCCAGGTTTACAATCTTTGCCGAGCGTTAAAAGCCTCTGGTCAAATTACACCAACGGCTGTCGTATTCAATAACGGCATCCTTTCTGAAAAGCTTCAGGAACTGGGCATATCGGTCTCTATTGCCGATGAAACGAAGTTAGGCCCCCTCGCAATTGCCCGCTCAATTGCCGCTCACTGTAAATCACACGGCACCAAGATCTTACACACCCACGGTTTCAAGGAAAATGTACTCGGTATACTGGGTAAGGATATGGCCAGGGTGCCACGATCCGTGCGCACGGTTCATGGCAACCCGGAAACGAAGCTATCTTTTACAAAGCCCCATAAATGGTTGATCAGCAAACTGGACATAGCACTAGGCCGACTTCGTCAACAGGCCGTTATTGCGGTTTCAACACAACTTGAGGATACATTGAAGAAGTTGTTTCCGGGTAAGGTTTATAAGATTTTCAATTTCGTAGATATCGACGATATACGGCGGCAATGGCTATTTTCCAAAGAATCCGGTGGTTCTCCTCCCAGAATTGGAATCGTTGGACGCCTCGTGCCGGTGAAGAGAGTTGATCTTTTTATACAAACAATCGCCTTGCTCAACCGACGAGGCTTTGAGTGCACCGGTACAATCATCGGCTCTGGCCCGCTCGAATCTCAGTTGAAGAAGTTAACGAATGAACTGAATATCAGTGATCGAGTAAAGTTCACAGGATTCGTAAGTCCGGCGCTGAAGGAGCTATGTAAACTCGACGCTCTTCTCATGACATCCGACCATGAAGGACTACCGATGACTCTACTGGAAGCTATGTCACTGGGCGTTAACATTATTGCTCATAATGTTGGTGGAATTCCTGAGGTTCTGGATTATGGAAGAGCCGGTATGCTAGTTACCGATCACACGCCTGATGGGTATGCGCAGGTTGTCAGGTCATTCTTCGAGTCTCAAGATTTCGAAAGCATGCGAAATGCCAGACACCCCCATGAAATTCTGTTCAAGAAATTTAATGTAGACGAAAACAGCCAACGCTATATTTCGATATATAGAGAACTTATTGGTTAGCATCCGACACAGATTCACGCCGGATTTTTTCAAAGTACCTTCTTACCATCTTTTCATGGTCCTGATTTTTAGGGTCTTTTACAGGGTGCAAGAGCTTTTTCTGTCGTCGAACCAATTCATCAAGTGGCATTGGTAGACCTCGCCAGTTGATAGCCATGACATCATCCCGATCAGAGAAGTCCTTCATCTTATACCCTGCTGCAGCGTTGCAAAGCGCCAATAGCAGATCATCAGCCAAGTCAGAGTGACGAAGGTTATAAATCTCTCTACCACACACGGTCTCAATGCAATCGTAGGCCTCGCGGGAGAGGAAAAGGGCACCGCCCGTGCACATATCTCCAAGTTTGTAGCCCTTCAGTTTGGCTTTAATAACCAGCATTGCCAGGGTCCTGACCATTGCCGGGTAGCGGATAATATCTCGCGAAATTAACCGTTTAAGTAGCCGCCTGCCCTGACGTCTGAGTGACGGTCGCTTGTCCTGCCCGTCCCCACGGCGCAAATAGGCGCCAAGCATCCCAACATCCGGTTCCCGTCCAAAGATTTCCAACGCATCGAAATGGGGATTCGGCCCGATTATTAAGGCGTCATCATCAAGCCGCAAAAGAGTTTTCCACTCGTATTCCGAAGACAACAGTCTAAGAGCCAAAATCTGCTTTACGAACAGCAACCCGCGTGTATTGTGATTTCTGCTACCATCTGTTAATAGGCTTTGGGCATTAACAATTACCGTTCTCGGATAGTTCAGCAATGAATCTCGCAACTTTTCACTTCTTGTATCGTCCAGCACTAACAGTAAGGAACCTTGACAATCAAAATAATGAAAAAAACTACTTAACGTATCACGCACATACTCAATTTTTGACCTCGGCCCCACAGGCATAATAACGAGACACTCTAGCGGCTTCTTCATAACCATTAACCCTAAAGAAATCTACAAAACTAAATAATATTAAAATAAACTTATGAGCCTATTTTATCCTTAGCTTTTCGATTCCGAATACGCTCAACGATTAGCTCTAAAAGGTCGTCAAATGCAGGCGGCCTAAACAAAAATATTAAAGCCAAGTAAATCAACGCACCTAGAAATAATTGAGAAACAAATACATATAATTCGTTTTTAAGCGGAACATAAATGCCAAAATAGTAAACACAGATACCCATTATTGTAGCGAGCAATAAGGTCTTAAATAACGGACCTAGCAAAGAATAGAGGCTAAGGTCTATCAATTTTCCGGCTGCTCGAAGCGATATAACACTATTTATATAGCTTGCTATCGTTGACCCAATCACCACTCCAATTACCCCTCCGGAAAATAAACCGATAACCACACCTGCTATCGCTAATGGCCGAGTAATCAGCGTGACCATAAACATTAACTTGGCTTGCCCTTGGGAGAGATACACAGAGCCGACAATGGTGACGATCGAATTCGCCAACCCTGCAATACACAAAACCCTAAGAATTGGGATGACACCTTCCCATTGCTCACCCAGAACTCCATAAACAAAAGTATCAGCAACTGCGAACATACCTGACATCATAGGAAACGTAAGCAATGCAATAGAATGCGTGCTTCGCATATAAACGCTTCGAACACGCTGCTTTTGCTCCTGGACCTGACTCAAAGCGGGAAACATAACGCTCCCCACAGTATGGGATATGTTCCTTAGCGGAAACAACATCATAGATTGGGCTTTATCCAACAAGCCGACAGATTCACCACCGAGAAAGCGCCCAGTCAGCAGTTTATCAAGTTGTTGAGAGAAATACTGGACAATTCGGTTCGCAAAATTAAATGCACTAAAGCTAAACAACTCGCCCAATGCAGCTCGACTATATAGTACTGCAGGGGCCCAACGGGAGTAAGACCAAACAAAAATGGTCGCTACTGTAATCACAATAAGAGGCTGCCAAGCCAAAGCGTAGTATCCATATCCATTACTAGCCATGAAAATAGCACAAACTCCCGCAATCAACATCCCACAAAGATCTGCAGTAGCGATGACTCTGAATGTTAGTTGTTTAACTAGTCGTATTCGTGGAACTAGCGCGATTGCGTTGATAATAAATTGTAGAGAGAGTATACGGCCAATCTCTGTTAATTCTTCACGCCCATAAAAAGATGCTATATATGGCGATATTGAAAATATAGTCAGCGTAAGAGTTGTTCCCAATCCTAAATTCGTCCAAAACACTGTGCTATAGTGAGCTTCTGTAACGTCTTTCTTCTGCACTAGCGCAGAACCAAGTCCTACGTCGGTTAACAGACTTGCGAAGCCGGTAAACACTATCATCATAGCAATTAGCCCGAATGCATCTGGATTTAGCAACCGCGCTAAAGCAATCCCGATTCCAAACGAGAGAACCTGACTGACTACCTTTCCACCTGCCGTCCACCCCAATGCATTTAAAACACTGGTCTTATAAGCGCCCATTACTAATCCTTTTCATCGGCTATCAAGAAGGTAGCCTATCAATGACTGAATTAGCTTCCTTTCGGCAACTAGTTTGGATTTTTGATACTTGATCTTTCCAATAGTCAAGATTTTCGATTATTGACTTCAGTAATTGCGCTGATGATTCGCCTGACATATTACTAATAGAAAGCCGAATTTTGTCCATCGATAACTGGTCAAACAGTTCTTCTAGTTTAAATTCGTACGCTATTCCCAATACGGGTGTTCCAGCAACAAAGCTCAATATCGCGGCATGCATTCTAGTCGCAATAACAAGATCAAAATTCTTATACGCGCGAATGATTTCCAATGGCTGACGAAATTCACCATCGACAAAAACATTTTTTCTTATGTCACTGGGAAGCATTTCGTATATCTCTTCTGATAGCGCAGAGTCGTTCGTCCAGTACTCAGGAATGCCTTGACAAGTCGATAAGAAACAGATTTCTGCATCGAACTCTTCCACAGCTAAAACAATCATAGACACTATGCATTTTTTATAATTTTCATATACACCTTGTTTTCCTGACTCAAAGAAACGAAGCGACCGAACTGAAATTGCAATTTTTAGAGGCTTGGACCGTTCAGAATCTTGAATCAATTCTAGCTTATTTGCATCAATAGCAAATGCAGAATCCTTTGCTATAACAATTTTATCCTCACTGACGCCGATCTCAAGCAAATGCTTTTTGGAGCGCTCGTCTCTCAGGAAAATGATATTAGACTTTCTGAATATTTCCCTAAAAACAGAAATATTTTTTTCTTTATCAAATGGCCCCAATGTTTGCGTGAAAAATATAAGAGGCTTTTTAAAACTTAGAGTTAACAGATAATCGTAAATTGAAGAAGAAAGGTTATAATTTTCAATTAAATAGGTACCACCCGTGCTTACAACGAGGTCAGCATCTCCATAAATTCGTATCGACTCCCGGTCGCTTCTATTGACTAGTAATCTTGAAAACCAACCGATTCTTGCTAGGTATAGATATCCAGCGAACTTCAGGCGCCAGTAACGTAGCCTTCTAACCCAGTGTCCATAACCCAGTTTTTTTAGTTTTCTTGATATATAACCATACTGTTCGTTTCCAAAAAATGACTGCCGGAACGAAGCCCAAGGGTAGTATTTGGAAGCGGCATCGGCAAGTTTATCAAAAACAATAATTTCTACATCTTCACCATATTTTTGCCGAAAAATTTGAATCATTCCCTGCAGTATCGCAGCATCACCCGGATTCAACGTAACAATATTCGTTATCAATATCTTTTTTGGTTTTCGTTTGCCACTCATTTCCAAACGGCTCCGGCAATCATCACGCACTTAATGATCGTTGGCAGGTAGAAACTTCGCATGTAAGCGGGAAGGCCTTTGCTTAGGCTTAGGCCTGTTCCAACCCGATATATACTGTCGTTAGCTAACTTGATAATGCTTGCCTTCATTTAACGCTTCCCTGCTTTACGGAGCTGCATTGATCGACTAAACACTGAGAGTGTTTCACGAGAGACAACTGGCCAGTTGAGTTTTTCCTGCACCAACTCCCAACCGGCTCTTCCAATCGCGTCCGCAAGATCGGGATTGTCACGGAGCTTAATCAGTTGGGCGAGAATATCCGAAGGTTCATCACTCGCAAGCATGCCATTCGACTCGTGTTCAATTAAGTCCGCCATTTGCCCGCGGTTCGATGTAACAATGGGGGTCATGCAGGACATGTACTCCCATAACTTGGTTGGAGAACCGTGCACGCCATGAGGCGTCCAAAACCAATCAGGGTGAAGGGCAATGCACACGTCCGCAGAGCAAATTGCATCAAGCACTTCATCCCTGGGTACACGTTCTTTGATCTCGACGTTATCGCCTTCGGGCAAGTAGTCAGACCTTTGATTAACTGCCAGCAGAAAACGAATATCCGGCGCCTCTGTCTTTGCCAGCTCAATGACGCCCGAAAGCATGTCCAATCCCTGCCATGGGTATATGGCACTGCCACTATAAAACACCGTAAACGTCTTGTTATCGCGCTTCTGCCGCCGGCTATGTATTTCATTTTCCGGTATCAGAGGTCCACCATTCGGGACCACTACAGCATGCTCGATTCCAAGGTGATTTTTTGCATAATTCCCCATGGACGAAGATACACAGGTTGCGCCGTCCACCCTCTCAGCGAGCGCCTTCCGGACCTTTTCCTCACGTGCAATACGGGGTTTTTGCCTTGCGGCATGAAACCATCGTTTCAACCACTTGACCCAGGATTCCCTCACACCGGATCGCTTTCCCCCTAACCAGGAAAACGCAAGGTTTTCATCCGCGGGAGAGTTTATTTCCCATACCACCGGAACAGTCTCTTCCGCCCGTGCCATCACCTGTTTCAGATGGTCCCAGGCACCCAAGGGACGTGAATCAATCCGCGCGTAGATAACATCGCAGAACGCCAGAAACTCAGAGAGCGAACGGTCAGTATCCCCCTCGAAATTCATCACATCAGGCATTGTAGAGTCGCCCAGAACCGCAACCTCATGCCCCTCACTCAGGAATCCACGGATCAATTCAAACACATGAATATGGTTGCCGCCTTTCGGCGGATAGGCTTGAAGGTCGTATAAATAGCCAATTCTCATCCAACAATCTCCATAGGGCGAGTAAACTGAAACGGAACCGGATCAAGCTCAGTGCGCGACTGATCCAATAATCTCAGAGAGACGGGCAACACTTTTTTCCATGGTCCAGTTATCAGCCACGGATTCCTGGGCTTTCTTGCCCATCCGGGCCGAAAGCTCTCTATCGGCACAGAGAGCCCGCATCGCCTCAAACATTCCGTCGACGTCGTATTCATCCACGAGAATCCCCGTCTCACCCTCGGATATTATGTCGCGAATACCTCCGTGTCGGGTGCTGATTACCGGCAACCCCATGCCCATCGCCTCCAGCACACCCACCGGGGTACCCTCCATATCACCATTCGGAGCCCTGACAGAGTGTTGAAGGAAATAGTCAGAGCGACCCAAAACCTCCTGCACAAACTCATGGGGCTTGGCGCCATGAAGTGTCACCCGCTCCTCCATCCCGAGAGCCCGTACCATCTGAACACAGGCGGCGCTTAGGGGCCCGTCGCCCACTATCTCAAGTGTGGCATTGGGTACAGAATCACAAAGGCGGGCAAAGGCCATCATTGAAACAAAAGGGGCTTTTTTCTCAACCAGTCTGCCTATCATCGCGAAGCGATAACCAGGCTTGTGATCGGCAGAACGCTGAGTACTGTTAACGTCTGCACCGCATGCATTCTGGTGCACCTTGTCAGGGGGCGCGCCAAGCCGAACCAGTTGCTCACACATGTGGCTCGATACACCCACAATTGCCGAGGAGATGTCGAACAACCGATGATACGCTTTACCGTATTCACCAACGACGTAGTCCGTGTAGGCATCGTATCCGTGAAAGTGAGTCACCAGAGGGACATCGGCCTGATAACATGCCTCCATGACTGAGACCGCCGTTGGCCCGTACTCGGCCAGCACTACATCGATATTTGAATGTTTGAGCCATCGTACCAGCGCTTTCGTATCCTGAGTGGCAACCGAAACACCAATGGCTTTCCTGATCAACCAACGGAAACCCAGCGGAACCAAAGAACGCGAAACCAGGTGATTGCCGGCCCCAACCGAACCCTCACGGATCATTCGATAGCCAGGGTTACCAATCAGGGAGTAAGAGCGGTAAGGGAGTTTATTGATGTGGGCGTGAAGAAATGTCTCAGAGGGTGAAAGCTCATTTCCATGCTTATTGACAACCACTGCTAATCTGGACGACATCCTATATCACCTCTTTACGGAATCCTTTGGGGCCTGCGACACCCCTACCCGGTCAGGAATTCTATCAGAACAACCCTACGAGTATCACAACCAAGTTAGGTTTTATGTATTGTAATTGGAATTGAAACCATTATTATCTCGGACTCGAACGATAAGTGGCTAAATTGTGTTCGCCTCTCTCCACCAGGAAAATGGACTCTGGCCAGGTATATGGAACAACCCTTTCCCGACAACGTTCTTTTAGTATCGAACTATCCTTCAGATGTTGGTTATGCTTGGTGGTTGATGGAACATTTCTGGACTCTGATCGCCGAGCAATTTGAAGCCCGGGGTGGGAAGGCTTTCCTGGCATACCCAAGCATCACTGAGCTTCCGGAGAGCATTCGCAAAAGTAATATTGTCGCGGTAGAAATGGGCACTCAGGGGCCCGGTACCAATCACAGAAAAGCGATTGAGCAGTTCATCAAGACCCATAACATCCGGCATGTCTATCTGACCGATCGCCCCTGGTTCAACATTGATTACGCTTTTATGCGTCGCGCCGGTGTTCGCAATATCGTTGTACACGACCATACCCCTGGCGACCGCCCCAACATCAATGGCTTGAAAGGCTTGCTGAAGTCCATTCGCAACCGACTTCCCATGATTTGTGCTGACAGCCAACTTTGTGTGTCGGAACTAATGCGACAACGCAGCATCAACAACGGCCGAATACCGGCAAACCGCTGTCACGTTGTGCAAAACGGCATTCCCCCCGTCGAGGTGGGTACTACCTCCCACCAGTCATTGTTGGACAACCTGGATATTCCGCACGATAGCAAAATTTGCATCACGACCGGCAGGGCTCACCCTTATAAACGTTTCGACTTCATTATAGACACCGCCTCAGAGCTCCAACGACTGATGCCAGAGAACAACCTGGTATTTTTGTTGATCGGCGACGGCCCGGCCTATTCGACACTAAAGGAAAAGATTCACCACCTTAAACTGGATAGGCAAGTGCGTTTGCCTGGGTTCATATCCAACGCCAGAGACATTCTCGGCACCGCGGATATGGCCATGCATGCCGCACTCGGAGAAGGGTTCTCCCTTTCCATCGTAGAGTATATGAGCGCCGGTCTTCCGGTGCTGGTCCCCGACATCCCCTCGGTTAAACAGGCCATTGACCATGGCGACAACGGGTATGTTTATCCAAAAGACGATGCGTCCAGCGCCGCTAGCTTCATAGCCAGACTGCTACAGGACGAGCAGACCCGGCAGTCCATGGGGCTGCTCGCCCGCGAGAAGGCGAACACCCAATATAGCCTTGACAACTGTACCCGAGAATTCAAGAACGCCTGCAGGCTTGTGTTCTAGGTTCCCTTATTGCCGGAGAAGCTTTTCAAGGTTAGCAACAATGCGCTCACCGGTTTTCCCATCCCACATAGGGGGAATCCCGCCCTTTTTCCATTCACCAGCGAAAAGCCGATCCAATGCTGGTTCCAATGCAGCTGGGTCGGTACCGATCAATTCGTTAGTGCCCTGCTCTATCGTTTCTGGCCGCTCAGTGCTGTTTCGAAGCGTTAAACAGGGAACGCCCATGACGGTTGTTTCCTCCGTTATACCACCAGAGTCCGTTATAACCGCCTTCGCGTTCTTTACGAGGTAATTGAACTGAAGATAAGGTTGGGGTTCTGCAAGAATAACGTTGTCCGGCAGGTCAATCATATCCCGCAATGTTTTGGCCGTGCGAGGATGTACCGGAAACACCACGGGCAACCCACGAGTGCCACGACCAATGGCTTTCAGCATCTCTGCAAACTGCCCTGAAGAATCCACATTTGCAGGTCTATGAAGGGTCACCACGAAGTATTCACCCTGCTGTAACGCGTGCTGCTCCCAGATGTCCGGTGCAGTGAATCTATCCAGGTTTGCCAGAAGCGAATCAATCATGGTGTTGCCCACGAAAAAAATCCTTTCGTCTTCTATACCTGCTTTTACAAGGTTATTACCCGCCCACTCACTCGTTGTAAAGAACCAGTTAGTGATACTGTCAGTCACCATCCGGTTGATCTCCTCCGGCATGCTCCAATCACCAGACCGGATACCCGCCTCAACATGGGCGACCGGTATCAGCAGCTTCTGAGCAGTGATTGCACATGCCATGGTTGATGTGACGTCACCAACAACCAGGCACAGCGAACTCGGAGATTCCAGCAGCAGTTTTTCATAGCGAGTCATAATGCCAGCCGTGAGCTCGGCCTGGGTACCGCTCCCGACTTCAAGGTTGACGTCCGGTTTAGGGATTCCTAATTGTTCGAAAAAAGTTCCGGACATACTCACGTCATAGTGTTGGCCTGTATGAACCAGCCGGTACTGCAGATCCGCCCCTGCTTCACGGCGAGCCTTCAACGCCCGAATGATCGGAGCTATTTTCATGAAGTTGGGGCGCGCGCCCGCTATGATATCAATTAGCATTAACTGTCTCCTTTTTGACTCGAACCTTCCTTTGGGTTGGCGTAAGTGCCCCAGTGAACCGGGCCTTTCAAGTGATTCAGGTTAGCGGGAATACCCCTTGTCCCGCATCGTGGGGCCAACGATATCCTCCAACATAGCCAGTTCGTCATTGGGCATCTCTGTAAGCAGGTGCTGGGTTAAATCTGTTTTCGGAACATAGCGTTTGCTTTCCTCAGGGGGAGAAACACCTATGAACCGGGCCACCGAATCAATCATCGGTTCGGGATCGGACCACCAGTCTTCATAGCGTACTTCCAATACCGAACCAGGCATTGAGGACGAAACCTCGTCCATTCGCCTCATAGTCCATACCCAGTACTCAGCCATTTTTCTCAGTACGTCAGAAAAACGTAACGGACAATCATATTCAATATACTTTCCCGGAGAGCGAATAATCCTGCTCCACTCCAATCTAGCGGTAATATAGCTGGCCAATCGACCATCGCGGACAAAGTGTACGAACTTAGCATCAGGGAAATCGTTCATAATGTCGGGAGCCAAAGCTGCCAACATACCGCTGTCATTAAGAAGGTTGCTTCCACTTGCTAGCCACTGGTAGGCACCCAACTGAGCTCTAGAGAGCCGGAAAGAGTCGCGGCATGCATCTTTGACACTACATATAAACTCATCAGGGGCGGCCCAAATCGGCGGAACCGATACCGCCGAACTGATCCAAGGATAATGCCCTCTAAACCAGAGCTCTCCATTCCCCTCTCCTGGATAGACACACAAAGCGTTAACTCGTCGCAAATGACTTACCGCAGTGGACTTTCCTGAATTGTTGAATCCCAGTACAAAAACGGGGTTTTTTAGTTTTTCCTCAAAGTAATCCGGAAAAAAGAGGCACGCCCTCTTGGCTACTTTGAAAGCAAATTCCTTGCCTAAATACCTCATGGGAAGCTTCACCACCTATTCGCGCCAAAATCAAAGGCTTAATATATCAAATCCGCCGTTAAGTACCCAGTATCTTAGGCACCGCAAGAGGAATAGCGAAGCGTTATGACTTAGCCCACCCTCAGGGCGTGAGCCGTGACTCCACCGGTCACACAACCTAAACAAATTTACACGCCCAAGAAACGTAAAACTAAGTTAAATAGTCTACACTGTGAAGAGTAAAATTGTACTTTGGAGCGTACGTCATGAACACACTAGGTCCCATCGCCGTCGCTGCTTTAGCACTCACTTTGGCGGCCCAATCTAACGCAGAGATTTTGTTAGTAGATTCTTTTGAAACCGGCGACATGTCAGCTACTAATGACCAAGGTTTTCGCTGGGACCGCAATAATCGCACCTCGATAGTCTCCTCAGATGAAGTTGTCTACAGTAATGGCGAAACCAGTATTCAAATGCCATCGGGCCGGGACTGGGAAACTATAGATGAGGAGCACAGCCTAAGGTTTCGCTATCCTGCAGGCTCAGATATGGCGGAGCAACGCTTTGATTTAGGCGGAGCTTACCCGGAAGCTTGGTACAAATATTGGATACGAGTACCCCAGAACTATACGCACAGTACTAGCTCCCCTAGTAACAATAAATTCTTCGCTACATGGATGGATGGGTATTCTAGCCAAGGCAATGGGCCAACTGCGTTCTGGAACTTAATGAGTAATGGATCTGGCGGCAGCAGTATAGCTGTCAGCTATTCCGACGGCGGCTATTCAGTTGCTGGCGGACAAATGCAGATTCAGCCGTTTATCAGAGTCCCTGAGGACAGGGGACGCTGGATGCAAGTGGTGTATCGCGTAAAAGCTTCTTCGAATTCCGGAACTCGTGACGGTGAAATTGAGTTGTGGAGGAGATGGGAGAATGAAAACTCATTCACCCAAATCCATGAAGTTGAAAATGCGCTTTTACCTATCCCCCCGGAAGGTCCAAATGGATGGAATGAAGGCTACATCATGGGGTGGGCAAATGCTCCTTATTCTCAAGATACCGAGTGGCTTTTAGATTCCTTCCACGTCTCCACTAGCTCATTGTTAGACGAAAGCGCTGCCGACGACAGCAGACCAGAACCTCCGACGCTGACAATCGATTGAGACTAACCAATCATGAGCCCCTCTTCCCTAATTGCAAAAATTGGAAAGGAGGGGGGGCTTGATTGGAGCGGCCAAAAGCCACACTAATTTCGGAAACCAAATATTCGTTACTAAAATCAAAAGCATTTCTTACCTGACAACCTATATAACAAGGAACCGAACCTACCTGTCAGATACAAATAAGCTGGAAGAATCAGAGACGATATAACAGATACTGAAAACACCTTGAACTTATAGACAATAAGCGCAATAATCATGGCTACAATCGTGAGAAATAAAAAGTAAAAACTTAACATCATCCCATTTAAAAGACTTATTATTGCTAGAGCCTGAAGTAAAAAAAGTAATGTCGCAGCAACTGCAGGTTTAGAAACGATAAATTTCTGGAAGTTTTGGACATCACCAAGTCCGTGCCAAACTTCCCGACGAACAAACTCTTTTATTGTCGTCGGGTAACCTAGGTGAAACGCTTTGAGACGTGAGTCAACAACTAATTCAGCTCCCTCTGCCTTCGCCCTCTTACATAAATCATAGTCCTCACCCGAAACAAGCGATGGATTAAATCCTTCGAGAAGAAAAAACAGTTTTCTTCCTATAAGCATATGGCCAGAGCCAATATGAGTATCTCTATCATCATTCTCGATTCTAAAATACCACTCTTTCAACGGCCCTTTAATTGTCTCAGGTACAGAGCAATGCGATCCAACAACATCATTATTTCTAATCAGCCTTTCCATATGTTCTAGAAAGATTTCAATCCAATTATCATCTATAACAACATCAGCATCAAGAAAAATAAATATCTGACCGGTCGCCACTCTACAACCATCGTTTCTGACCGCTGAGACCGTATTCGACTCCGAATAAACCACTTTCGCTCCACGCTCGATAGCAATAAGCGCACTTCGGTCCTCGGAACGGTTATCAACGACAATTATTTCATATGGTATTTCCTTACTAAAAAAATTAGCGTTTATTGAATCGATAGTGCTACCGATAAAAATTTCTTCGTTGAAGCATGGAATTACAAATGAAACACGTACCCCACTTACTCCCGATGTCAACATAAACCGGAACCCTTAGTTAATTTGATAATTCTCTATTAAAATAGCATGATTTAATATTGGAGTTATTTAATGACACAACCAAAGACAAATGAATCCACAAGAACGGGTAATAAGTTACGGTCACAAATTGTCCTGCAACTACAAACCCTATAAGCGAAATATTCATACATCGACCAATAAGACCTTGATCACAAGAGCACCCTTTAACCTGAAAATCTTTTGATTTTTTAAAAGCAACCATCAATATTATACAAAATACAAAAAGACCAGTAAGCCCAACATCAGTTGCTACCTGTATTAGTATATTGTGAGGAAGCTCAGCCTTACGAAATAGAACATCATCTGAAAAATAAATTTCAAAATATCTACTAAAATTAAAGTAGCCGACACCGAGAACCGGGTTCTCCTGGACCATCTGGATTCCATTTTCCCAGTACAGCAACCTCTGCTGAGATGTCTGATCATCTCCCATAGTTTCAAATCGATCTTTTTGTTCTTCGGGCAAGAAAGTCCAAATCAAAAAAAGCGCAATAGACAAAGCCCCTAGAACCTTAAACTTAAATATCGACTTATAATTCATAACCAATATCTGAACCAAGAGCGCCAATTGCGCCCCTCGAGAACTGGCACCTAAAATTACCATTACAGCCGTGATCGGCATTAACAATAGAAGATTAAATGTTCTTCTACCGACGTACGGTCTCAATGTAGAGGAAAATGCCCATGCTATAGGCCAAAATACGAGCATTTGAATGGCTAGCTCGCCTGAATTCTCGAAGAAGCCTGGAGGACCTTTGAGTCCCCAATCTGTGAATGAGAAGCCTCGCTGCGCCCATGTAACTGCAAGAGAGAGCGATATCTTGAATGATGAAATCAAGAAAATGGATAGAAATATGAAGAACCTTTTTCTTGTATTGACAATATTTATTACAAGAAAATATATAACTAACCACAAGTAATATTTGTCGAGATTATTGTATGAGATGTCAGGAAAGTAAGCAAAAAAGCTTGAGACCAAAATTATAAAAAGAAAAATCACTAATAGCTTATTTAGAGGAGACGAGACCCATCTCACTGTTTTATCAGTAAAACACCCTAGGAACGCCCCTATTACTGTAAGCTGTGTCCAAGGAAGTATGTCAATTGCAGGATAGATAGATTGTGGCCTAACATACTCAAAGAAAAGGTATGCACAGATCATCCAAAAAGCGAAGCTTTCACTTTTTACATATTTCCAAATAGCCCTAACTTTAAGAGCATAGATATCCTCTTCAGAAACCTCATTACGCCTTTTAATCACACGCACCCCGAACGGATTCCATCACTCCCTCTTCACAAAGAGTAAAAAAATGGTCACAACAATTAAATGGATCATGGATATAGGGGTATGGCTTTTCTCGGTAACTGCCCGCCAGCGCAAGAGCATATTCGTTACCTATGATTTTTTTGAACGATGACAAATGTGCGGGCTCCATGACGATGACCAAGTCTGTCTTCAGGAACTGGAACTCCGTGACATTCACGGTTCGGTGCCCATCCAGGTTCAGGCCATGTAATTCTGCGAAGGCCTTTGCCCGGGGATCTGCGGGAAAGCCTCCTCTGCAGTTTAGACCACATGAAGCAGCTTGCTTTCCCAGGCTACGGGCATACACCTCCGCTAGAGGACTACGGCAGATATTGCCACTACACACAAACACAAGGCGCTCGTATTCGCCGCCCTTTAGCCTCGTAAACTGGCTATAGAAACCAAGTTTCGCTAGAAGCCAATGGTAGAGGAATCGAACCAGTCCCTTTTTTGAACCAAAGCGTTCATACACTAACCGGCCCAAACGATAATCTCCCTATTTCGCAATGTTAACTCGTTACGCTCCCTGATCGTGTGTATCATGCCACAAGTTGTGCCTTCACCGGCAACGAAACGACTTTAGTTCTTCTTGATCTCAAGCGTCCTGATGTCATTTCCCATCGCAATATTTGATAATCAGGCACCTGTTCACTATCGGTACAAACAAAGGACGTTTTTACCCATGGAACCCAGAATTCTGGTTCTCGACGGAAATCAGCGCGCATCCCTCGCCGCTGTGCGGTCTCTGGGCTCAAAAGGTTTATGGATTGCGGTCGGTGAAAGCACCCCGACCTCTATGGCAGCCGTTTCTCGATACTGTTCGCATAAGGTGACCTACTCCGACCCTTATAGCTCTCCACGCGCTTTCTTCGACGATGTTCTGAGCCAGATCAATACGCTTGGCATCTCATTCCTTCTGCCGATCACGGAAGCGACCACCTACGTTCTGCTGCTTTATCGCAGTGAAATCCCGGAACATGTGGTCTTGCCCTTCCCTGAGACCGAAGCCGTTGAACGGCTTGCCAATAAGAACAGGCTTTTTGAATTGGCGGCTGAAAGTGCGGTTCCCATTCCCAGTACAATATTTTGTGAAAATTCGGAGCAAGGCCTAAGTGCACTAGACACCATAGACGACTTTCCAATCGTTCTGAAACCATTCAAGTCGAAAATTCTGGAGAAGGGTCAAATACTCTCTTCTCAGGTCATTATTGCGAAGTCCCGTGACGAAGCTCGCGCGGCCTTGAATTCCCATGAGTACTTTAACTTTCCCTTTACAATTCAGTCCTTCATTAATGGAACTGGCCAAGGCATTTTCGCGTTGTTCAATCATGGCGAACCGGTATGTTACTTTGCACACCGTCGGCTTCGCGAAAAACCGCCCGGCGGTGGTGTCAGCGTGCTATGCGAGTCTGCGCCTGTCGATGAGCAGTTGAAGTCCTCTGCGGAAACACTCCTACGAAAGGCAAAATGGCACGGCGTTGCGATGGTGGAGTTTCGTGTGTCTGCGGATGGTAAAGGCTATCTTATGGAGGTTAACCCTCGATTCTGGGGCTCTTTGCAGTTGGCAATAGATTCGGGTATCGATTTCCCGCACTGGCTGTACCTGGCAAGTACCGGCCAAGCGGTACCAAAGGCCGCTCAGGAGCACCGCAGGGTGAGATGGCTACTTGGTGACCTGGACCGTCTTTATCTGGTTCTTAAGGCACCCAAGACGTCCTATTCGACGGGCGCAAAACTTCTGGAAATACTGCGCTTTCTCAAGCCAGGACGACGAACCCGGCACGAAGTTAATCGCTTGAGCGATCTTCGTCCATTCTGGTTTGAGCTAAGGCAGTACCTGAGCGCACTGAGAGGCTGATGGCTGCCATGAATCGGCCCTACGTTATTATTCTCGCGAATGGACTCAACGGCCTCGGAGCTGTTCGTTCCGCAGCTCATGCGGGCTTGAAAACCTACACCCTTCTGACAAGACAGTCTGATCTCAGCGCCTACAGCCGCTTCAGTCAGTACCGGTTTTTATTGCCGATTAATCCCACCGTAGATGATATCAAGCCCATCCTCGACCAGTTGAACAACAACGAAGGTGGCCCAGGTGTATTGCTTGCCTGTTCTGATTTTGCCGCGGAGCTACTTGGTAAACTCAAGAAGGAAGGCTACTCCAATCAACACCTGATCGTGCCGACTACAGAAACTACGGAAGTTCTGAACGACAAAAAACTGGAATGCCAGTACATGGAACAGGGTGGGATCACTCTTCCAAAGACCTTTTACAACCTTGAGGGAGATGTGCCGGAAACGTTCCCGCTGATTATCAAGCCCCGAACTTTCCGGGAGTATAAGGTACTGGGCGCAAAGAACGTTATCATCCATTCCTTGGCGGAGCTGGATGAATTCAAGCAGAATTTCCATGCCCACCTCGACCAGTTCATCGCCCAGGAAGTGATACAGGGCGGTGACGACAACCTGTGGGTGTGCAACGTAACCTTTGATCAGAACCAGGAACTCAGCGCCTGCTTCGTGTTTAAGCGCCTCGGCACCATGCCCTCACACTATGGAGTTACGTCGCTTGCGATCAGTCAGAATAACCAGGCGCTGCGGGAAGAATGCGCGAAAATTGGCAAGGCCCTGAACTACACCGGGCCAGCAATGATCGAATTCAAGAAGGACCAATATTCCGATACCTATTACTACATCGAAACCAATCCCAGGCTAGGCATGTGTAATTGGTTTGATACCCGATGCGGAATCAACAACATTCTGGCCTGCACCCAGGCAGCCTACGGCAATAGGGTGGAATTCGCTCCGCAGCGGAATAATTTTGTGTACTGGAATTTCTTTGGGGACCTGATCGCAAGGCTTGAAGACAGGGAAAACCTGTTGGCCATCGTGTTCCGCTATATAGCGCTACTACGGCGCCGGCGTATTGGCGCACTGCTTTACTGGAAAGACCCCCAGCCTGCGCTCCGATACGCCAGGGCATCAATAACGGACATCACTCAGCGGGTAGGTAGAAAACTGCGGGAAAGGTTCGGCTGACGCGGCACTTTTTCCTTCAACGCCTCAAATCGATTGACAATCTGAAGGAAGTCAGCGGTGTTCTCCGGCAAAGAGAATCGGGGAAGCTCGTATTGGCTGCAACCGGCTCTTATGTAATCCGGTACTGTGTTAAAGGCCATCTTAAAACCTGCCCGCTTTACTTCTTCGATATCAGCGCGGTCATAATCCGATGGGCGGCCCGTGGGATAGGCAAATACATCTGGGCAGTCGGCCAGTTCCTGCTCCACTCTCTTTCGCGCCTCATGGATTTCGTGCTGCTTCTCTTCCAGCGTCAATGTCGACAATATGCGGTGTGAGCAAGTGTGGGGATAGACTCCATGCCCCCTTTTTTTGAGTGACCTTGCATCGTCCCAGGACATTGGCCGGTATTCCCGGGGAATGGTATCCGGGAAATCAACTTCCAATTTCGGGTAAAGTTCTGCACCAAGCCACTGATAGATATGTTCCTGGTTGACGACCTTCAGGGCATTTCGAATCTCGCGGATTGTTCTCCGTACGCTGATCTCAGCAAGATTGACCGAGTATTTGCCGCCAAATGGGAGCTGAAGGTCGATTGCGCTGATCTTGGTGTGATTGACGGCGTGCGCTATCTGGTCATCCCACGGCCAGAGTTGCTCGTCCAGAAGGCCGGTAATCACGAAAAAATTCAGCGGAAACCCGAACTCATCAAACACCTGCGCTGCGACGTCATGATGATCTGAAAAGCCATCATCGATCGTAAACATAACGGACTTGGAGGGAATCGACGTGCCTTTATTGAGAAACTGCCAGAGCTGGTCCATCGTCAGAACACTATATCCCCGACTGGAGAGATAACGAAGGTAACCACGAAGACGTTCAGCCGTCATGTCACCCGGAATACCATCACTACCGTCAGTAACTCTGTGCAACATGAAGACGGGCACACGACCAGGGCACAAGAAGCGATATACGCCTGTTTCCCCGATAATATTTGCGACCTTCAGAATGACAGACTTCATGATCTCGCGTCCTGCGTTGAACTTATCAGCGTAACTTCACCTGGGTCACCCGGCGTTACATAAAGCGCTCATATAGTCCTTGATAGGCGTGCAACATGCTCTTCAAGCTGAACTTGCTCTTTGCACTCTCAAGGGCCTGCTCGGTTATCTGTTGCTTCAAGGTCGGATCGTTCAGGCGCTGAATAGCGTTGACGATTGCATCAGAATCTTCAATAGGTACCAGGAGTCCGCTCTCTCCATAAGAAACAATTTCCTCTGGGCCTCCACTTCGTGTAGCAATAACAGGCACTCCAGCCATCATAGCTTCAACGGTGGAGATTGAGAATCCTTCCGATGTGGAAGGCAGAAGGAAAATATCCGCCTGCCGGAGAACATTTACTACGTCTTGCCGGAAACCGAGCCAGTGAATTCTCGGTGCCTCCGGTGCTCCACGAATTTGAGCTTTGAGCTTTTCGAACAAAGCTGGACGCTGATGGCCTACAACGACGAAGTGGGTGTTCGGATCCAGCTTTGCCATCTTTATAGCTGCATCAACGAGGTGGTCGTAACCCTTGGCTGGACGAATATTACCGATTGAAACGACAAGATTGGCTTCTGGCGGTAGGCCAAGCTCTTCTTTCAATCCCGACGCGGGCGCCTTGCAGAAAAGCTCTGGATCAACACCATTATAGACCAGATGTAGCTTACGAGCGGGAAGTGAGCTACGTTCAGCGAGCTCTTCCTGCAGTCGCTTCGAGACACACACAATGGCGGACGCACCCCAACCAATAATCCCGAATTTCGCCCGCAGGAATCGTTCTCCCGCCGCAACATCAACCGCGCCATGGAACGTCGCGATCATCGGCTTCCTGCACATCATTGCAAGCAGAGCGCCGTACACGTTGGAGCCCAGCAAATGGGCATGAATCAAATCAACACCCTCGCCTACCACTAAACGTTTCATGCCAAGGATGTAGCCAAGGTTAAAACTACCCTTGGAGTCAATGAATTGAGGTGTAATTCCCAGACTCCGAACCTGGTCAGCTACCCAACCCTCGCCGCGCAGAACAACGATATTGCGAAACTCTGTTTGCTGAAGTTCTTTAAGGAGATTGATAAAAACGGTTTCAGCACCGCCGGGACCCGTTGTATCAATGAGGTGCAGAATAGTCTTTACATCTTTCCCTGCCATGGGTTTTACCCTCTCATCCAATAGAGAGCACGGAATAAGGTGCTCTTAACCAACATTACCGTCAGAAACTGATAGCTTTCAGTTGCGATCCGCGCTTTATAGTTTTCTTTCTTGCCTTGCCCCGCGAGCATATCGAAACGGTCCGTGTCGGGCAGCCTGAACGCGTCTTCGATGGCATACCCCAAATGCAGTGATCCAAGTGACAGCTTTTTATGAAAATTCTGCTCAAAGCCGGCCTGGATATTGTAGACGACTCCCCGATACCAGACATTGTAAAGCACCGACACGATATGGTTCCCACAGGTCAATGTCGATAGCAACGGGCGACCACCTTCCTCCTCAACTCGAGAGAGAAATCTCTCATGAAACGTCAGACTTTTTCCTGCTACGCAGTCTTTTCTCCATCGCTCCCTGTGAAATGCGTTAAGGGCATCGAAGAATGCCTTTGAGTTGTGTGGCCATAAATTTTCTTCGCGCACCGGCCCCAGAGACTCAAGCACAGCACGGCGGTTGTAGAGTTTTAAGCGGCTATTAGCGCCCAACGAGGCGAGATATTCATCAAAAGGTCCAGAAGTTGTCACCGCATATCCATCATCAACTGCGATAATCCGAAACGCCCAATTCTGGGTCGCGGCAATTGTAACCAGTGCAGATAGATCCTCGGAACCCGCGCGCAAATCGTTAAAGACGGCTTCGGTCCAGGTATGACTTTCCAGTTGCTGTTGCAATGCGCGCACCAGAGGCTGGCCAGTGAGATTTCTGGAGAATCGATTATACTCTGTTCTTGGGGTTCTCAGCTCACGGGAGCTGGTGCCTACGAACTGTAGCGATCGTATAGGCAGCACCCCTTTCAGCCTGTACCGGGACTCATACAGCCCGGACACTTCTCCGTCCCAGGGCCGGACAAGGCGGAAGCTTTTCTGGCGCCCCCAGGTGTCCCACCAGGCGCTTTGCCACGCCTTTGTCTGGAACAGGCTCATTACGGCAGGGCCTTGACGATATGAGGGCCTAGCAGCGTGGTCACCCAAACGGGAAGTCGCTGCCATACGGCGATCAACAGCCTGAACTTCGGGTTGTTTGGGTTGAGTGCGGGTAGCGCCTCTCCCTCCGGCAGCAAGTAGTCCCAATGCAATGTCAGAGGCTGGGCACCCCACTGTTGCTTGAAACGATAGGTGCCGGCATCGTGACTGCAACGGCCGAAGTCAAAAACCTCGAAACCCTGCTGTACCGCGAACTCCAGGGCTTTCCAGTACATGATCATATTGATGCTGGTGTGGTTGTACTTGCGCAATGTAGACGCCCAGGGAATCTCCATGCGGCCCTTGTAACCGGTCAAAAAAGCGCAGCCAACCGCTTGCCCTTCAATACGGGCAACTACCAGCCACGCCTGCCCGCCTAGAGTGTCCAGCAAGTTTCGGAAAAACTCTTTACCGTAGACGGGCGTTCCGAGGTCACGCATGTTGATGGCAAAAACCCGATAGAACTCGTCCAGCAAGTCAGCGCCACCGATAGCGAACCCGTTCATTTCCCGCTCGCCCCGGCGGATTTGCGCACGCAGTTTGGGCTGGAAGCTGTCCCACAGGTCCTCGGTTTTAGACGGCAATGGCAACCAGAAGGTGACTTTGTCCTTGCGCTGAGGCAAGCCCAGTTCATTATCCTGACAAAACCGCATTTCCAGGTGACCTGCTCCCAACTGCTGTCGCCACTTTTCGCCCTCGCCGATGAGTTTTTGGGCAATGTCGGGATGGTCCGCCAAAACCCCGCCATAATTAAAATAGGGCATTGAAACCAGGAAATTACCAAAAAGCCGGCTATTGAGTTGTACCAGGGGAAGCACACCGACAATGCCCCCTACGTCATCGTAGGCACAGAGATATCGGGTGTTGTGGCCGTAGGTTTTACTGATGAACGATGAAATACAAGGCCTATGCCAAACTGACGCTGCAGGATGACGGGCTACGTAGGCTTCTGCGTGATGGATGTCGGAATCTGCACAGGGCTCTACGGCGATGGCTTGTGCCATCGTGGCATTTCCAACAGCAGGAGGAATAGTGATCGGCTTTGGGGTCCACTTATCCTGTGCCTGAGCCCCATTGAGTTGCTGCTTAACCTGCTTCTGGAGCTGTTTTATCTCGCTGGATACCTGTTGGAGCTCGGCAATCAGTTCATCCGCATTGGTTCCGCTTTTGCGGGCTTCGCCCACCAGGCGACTGAGACGGCCTTTGGCACTCTTCAACTCGTCCAGCCGCGCCTTGGAGGCCTCCAGGCCGGGGATAGGTGTCTCCATTCCCATTGCGCTATCCTTAAAGAATTCCCTAAACAACGCTTAGACAGCGACAGCCTTGGTGGGTATGTCCATACCGGACAGCACGTCCGACACCGAGCCAAAACGGAAATCGCCGAGCAGCCGTTCAAGCCGATGCATGCACTTATCCAGGTTGTTGTAGTGTCGGAAACGGGAAAATGCCTTGACGTTCAGCCTTGGTTGCCCGGTATCGATTTCCCAGGGGTGCAGGTAGAAAATAAACGGTTGCCCTGCCCGGTTAATCTTGCCCAAGCCCCAATGGCTGAGCCAGTAAGGGAACAATCGGAAGTAGCCACCCCCTGCGATGGGCAACCGGTATCTACCAATCGGGCAGGTCGACAGCGGAAACTCCGTGAGGGTTTTGCCATTGGGCGCCTGCAATAGATAGGGCTCGTGAGGCGTGCCTGGCATGCCATAGCGATCATGGTGAACCGGGAATATCGATGAATCCCAGGTGAACCCCTCATCGCAAAGGATATCCAGAGCCCAACGGGACTGTGCCGTAATTGAATAGCTCGCAGCCCTGTAGCCGGTTATAGGCTCACCGGTAATGTCTTCGAGTATGCGCTTGGACTTGCGGGTTTCTTCCTTGAAAACCTCCGGTGTCTGGGTGTAGACCAACTGGTGGCTGTATCCATGGCTGGCGATCTCGTGCCCCGCTTGCTGGATCTTTTTCACCAGCCCGGGGGAGCGCTCGGCAACCCAGCCCAAGGTAAAGAAGGTCGCCTTCACATCACGCTCTGAAAACAGTTCCAGCAACCGTTCTGTGTTGGCTTCAACCCGGTATTCCATGGTTGGCCAGTCGTCACGATTGACGGCCTCGGCGAGCGCCGCTACCTGAAAATAGTCTTCAACATCGATTGTCAGGGCGTTCTGTCTCACGTCCGTGATACTCCGGGTGTAAAAATAGCACTCAGGGAATGCCAGAAGGGTTTCAGAAGAACCGATAATCCAGCGCTATGGAAACCCAGTTTTCATCGTATTCACTGATGCTCGAGTCGCTGCTTCTGGATGTATGTCCAACCCTGCCAGTGATACCCAGATCGCGGGTAAGTTCATAGGTTAACCCAATATCCAGGCTTATGGTTTCCTCATCCACTTCGTCCTCGTCGAACGACTGATACTGGTATCTTGTGTTTGATCGTAGCGTCAACAAAGGCAATATTGGCCGACTGTACCCTACCGCCAACCCTAGCCGATCTTCCGTTTCATCCGCGCGAATGTAATCGGCACGGTTCGCAAACACATTAATGTTCAGTTGAGAGGCATCGCTAAACTGCCTTCGGATGCCCGTATTGATTGCAGTTACTTCAACCTCGCTGGTCTCGCGGAGATCAAACACGAAGTCACCAAAGCGGATATCGAAATCCGAGGTCTGATCGGTCAATTCACGGCTACCGTTAATGTAGAAGGTCGTTACCGGGTTAATTTCCCGCTCCAGTGAAATATCCCCAACCACACCATCGCTTGACTGGGTATTGCCACCAAAATCGCTTTCAATCTCACTGATGCCAATGCTGCCGGAAAGGCTCGTTGTCGCCCAGGTTTGAGAAAAATCCAGGCTGACGACATCGGTATCAATTTCTGCGCCGGTGTCGAATTCGGCTTGATTTGTGAGCACACTGATACCACCCGAAAAGGTGGGACTAAACATTCTGCTCCAACCAACCGAGCCAATATAACGGTCGCTGTCGACTTCCTCCGAGTCGCCGAACTCAGTATTTTCATACTGAAGAGACAGGCGAAGCTGATCCACCTTACTAAGCGGCACTGTATAAACCGGTCCCGTGCGGAATATGTTCTTACGGGTTGTGTTGTCTGGCGTGTCTGTACCACGAGAGTCCCTGGTTACATTCCGCAGGTTGTCCGCAACTTCCCATCTCAGTCCCTGCGCCAACTCGCAGTCACCCAGAAAGTCAGCCGTTGTATAGGTTTCCGGATCGTAAGTCTCATCGTGCCACACCCCATAACCAACATCGGCGAAGGTGCTCGCCTGGCACTCCCCGGGATCACTCTGATGGGCGAGCCGCAAATTGACTCGGGTTTCAGTGTCGCTTATTTCGTTATTGGCATCTCGCGTGACGTTGTCACTGAATCGGTTCGTGAGGCCACCTGACAAGGAAATGGGCTCTGCAACACTGGCCTGGCTCACAAACAGGCTACAAGCCAAGACTCCGAGGATCACAAATCGTAGGCACTTCCATGTCCCTGACAGATCAACCATTTATAACAGCTCCGACAAACTTCTCGGCGTTGAACGCGCCCGCAGCCTGCTCAATACCATCGGCCGTCATACCGGCATGGGGAATAACCAGCATGGCGTAATCGCAAAGCTCGGTCAGGATTCGGGCATCCGGAGACTCTGTAATGGGTGCCGTGTCCAGAACGATGAACCGATCAGGATAACGGCGACGAACAGCCTGTAAGAATTGCTTCATACGGAACGAGGTGAAAAACTCACCGGGCGTCTCCCGGCGGCTGCCGGCCGGGATAAGTCGAAGCCGAGGTATTCCAGTCGGATAGAGGATCCGGGCAATATCGTAATCCGGGTCATCAAGGAAGTCAGTCAGACCAGAGTCCGGAATAATGTCCAGCGTCGAATGAAGCGCGGGTTCCCGGAGGTTACAGTCAATGATCAACGCTGTTTTGGCTTCGTCAAAGGCAAAGGCAGCCGCCAGATTCAACGCAACAAATGATGACCCTGCACCCTCACGAGCACCACTGACCACCAACGTAAAGTTATTGCCCCCGGATTTTTCCAGTAGCTTCGTCCGTAGGTTACGGAAATGATTGACCAGTTGCCGGTTACGGGACTCTGGATAGATGATGCGACGTTCTTCCAGATCGTCCGGTGTCAGGCGGCGTGGCTCCTGCATCCGTACAATTTGTTTGCTAATAACGTACTTGTCGACGCTGCCTGCCCCAAGTTCCAGTGAACTGGGTACCAGCATCCTCGAATCATCCCATTCGGAAAAGCGATCTTCGCCACGGGAGACGATCTCCGGGCTATTGCCTGCAGAGGCAGAACTGTTGCTGTTCTCCGTCTCCCTGTTCATTTTTTCTGATTTCCATTTCTCGAAATCCGAAAGAACGCTTCCCTCAGCTTGGGTCTCTTTTCCCTGGTCTGCTCTGGAATCGGCCATCAAATCACTCCAAACACAGAAGCCAGCGCTACTGCGACATAAGCGGCGGCAACCAGTACCGCCATTACAACCACGGCCACGGTGACCTTCCGATCACGCCGTTTTTCAAAGGGCGTCCGAACTTCTGGCAAATGCTCTAGCACCGCAATATCGAGAACGTCTTCCAGTTGTTCACGAGAACGAATACGAGGATCTACCTGAAGCAGGCCTGCTATTGCGCCGAAAGGCGCAACTGCACCGAGAAGAAGGCCCGCCATCGCAAACATGGAGAACTTCGGCCCGGTAGGGCTCGTCGGGTACTGTGCAGACTCGTTAATCTTGTAGTTCAATCCCTGCCCTTCAATATCCAGGTGCATCGACACCCGGGCTTTTTCGCGGCGTTGCAGGAGGTCATTGTATATTTCCTTGTTGACCTCCATGTCACGAGTCAGCTCTGAATACTGCGCCTTATTTTCCTGAATGCGCTCCATTCGTTGCTTCTGTTCCGTGATGAGTCGCTTGATAGAACTGATCCGGGTCTCGACTGTTTCAAGGTCGGTGTTGGTTGTCACCAGATTGGAACGAACCTCCTGATACACCGGATTGGGTATACTTTCGCTCCCGCTTGGCTCGCTGGAGAGCTGTTGTTCCTCGAGCGCCCTTTCTCTTTGCTTTCTGAGCTCTTGAAGCTGCTCCCGAAGTATAACGATATCCGGGTAAGTATCGTGGTAACGGAGCCTCAGTGAGTCCAATTGCTCTTCCATGGAATTGATTCGCTCCTGGTAAGCGTCCACGGTACGCCCCTGCCTCAGAGTGCGGTTGATGCCGCTAAGTTCACGCTCAAGGGACCGAGCTCGGGTCTGCAGCTCTTCTTTCTCCAACTGGGCCAATTCAAGGCGACTTTGCAGGTTTGATAGCCTGGCGTTCGCGTCGGCCTCTGTACCGTCTACATTCTCCGAGAGGAACTCCTTGAGGCGCTCTTCAACTTCGGCAATCTGTTGTTCGTAACTCTTGACCTGTTTGTCGATAAAGTCGTACGCGGAGCGGCTTTCTTCACGCTTACGCTTGGCGTTTTCCTCGATAAACGCCTGGCCCAACTTCTGCGCCACCCTGAATGTTTTAAGGGGAGACGAAGACGAGTACCTTATACTGAAGTAGTTATCGCCCCTGGGCACGACTGACATGCTATAGCGAAGACCGTTGATACGTCCTTCCAACGCCTCCGGGCTGATATCGGCGGCGTTCTCACCATATATTTCGGTATCTGTGGCAATTTCTTCCAGAACGTTCCTGGAACCAAGTAGCTCCCTGGCTGCCGATACTTTTTCAGTGACCTTTGTCGCTACGGCCCTGCCCTCCATCAGCGGCTGGATAATATTCCTGTCATCGACAAAAATAACGACCTGCGACTGGTATTTATAGGGCCATAGGAAACCGGCAGCCAATACCGAAAAGCTGACGACTGCAAACAAAAGCAGTGCCAGCCATTTACGAGACCGTACTTCCCGTACTATCTCTTTCGGTAACTGGTTTAATGGAAGTGCCATATCAATAGTCCGTTATTCAAAAAGCCCAACCGGGAACAACTCTATTACCCGATACCGGGTTAAAGACTTCTCTCGGGTATGGTCAGGATATCTCCCGGTCGTAATTTATAATTGGTCGAAATATCACCTCGGGAGAGGATTTCGTCCAGCTTGACTGGAATAGCAACCACCTCGCCCCCAACGGCCCGGTAAAGCACAGAGTTATTGGGGGACGCGAAGGGTGTGACACCACCTGACGTCAGTACCATATCGAGCACCGTCATACCGGCCCGATGAGGGACCGATGTCGGCTGCTGTACCGCACCCGTTACGCGCACCCGATCAGAATATTCATGACTCCCCATGCTGGTGACAACGATACTGACCTGAGGTTCCCGGATATAGGCGGAGAGCTTGGTCTCTATATCGTTTGCCAGCGCATCCGGTGTTCGGCCGGAGGCCTGCACGTCGCCCACAAGCGGTACGGAGATCTTTCCATCGGGCCGGATGGGTACCGATATACTCAGGTCTTCATTGCGCCATACGGAAACGCGCACCACGTCTGTGGCGCCCAGGATGTACTCATCAACACTGTTAACCGTATCGACCGCCAGGGCACGTTGGATCTGTTCAGGTGATGATGTTTTCGGGCCTGCGCAACCCGAAACAAAAATGACTGCGGTAAGGGATAAAACCAATCCCAGGAGTGAATACTTGGATGACATTGTTCGTCCTCTCTACAATTCCTTGCCTGTTTCCATGTCTCGGATAAAGCGGGTCCCGAAACTACCTAGATCCTTTCTTAAACAATACCACTTCTGCTGTCTGAATTATAATCAACAAATCCAGTAATAAGCTTTGATTCTTGATGTAATAAAGGTCGTAACGAAGCTTTTCCCGCGTATCTTCTTCGTTATCAGCATAAGCAAAACAAAGCTGCGCCCAACCCGTCAAACCTGGTTTTACCCTATGGCGTTCGCTGTAGAACGGAATTTTCTCCGACAATTGCTCAACAAAAACAGGCCGTTCCGGGCGAGGCCCTACAAAGGCCATGGTGCCGTTAAGCACATTGAAGATCTGCGGCAGTTCGTCAACGCGAATCTTGCGGATGATTTCACCCACTTTGGTAACACGCGCGTCGTTCTGACTGGCCCATACGGCGCCGTTTTTCTCGGCATCCGTGATCATGGATCGGAACTTGTGAACCCTGAAAACACCACCGTTAAGGCCCACCCGCTCCTGACTGTAGAACACCGGTGCCTTTATGCCGTCTTCAATCTTGATGGCAATCGCCGTGAGGATCATCAGCGGCAGGCCTGCCAACAACAACGCCCCCGCAGCAAGGATATCCAACAAACGCTTACCAAAGCCGTAGACCGACGACACCTTGAAACCGTCCGAGAACACCAGCCAGCCGTGGGTAACCATCTCCAGTGCGACTTTCCGTGATTCTCGTTCGTAGAAACTGGCCCCATCCACAATACGAACGCCCAGCATCTTACACTCGAGCAAATCTTCCATCGGCAGGCCTTTACGGCGATCGTCAACGGCAATCACGATTTCCTTGACCGGGTGCTTGAGGATGTATTGATGCAGTGTGGTCGGGATCTGGAGCAGGTTTTCTTCACTGACTTGAGTCGGCTCATCGGGAATGGGCACAAACCCTGTCAGGATAAAGCCCTTGCGATTGAAGGGCGTTGTAAGATCTTCCAGGAGTTGCCGGGCCCTGAAACCCGCTCCAAGCACCAGGACTTTTCGCTTGAACGCATCCTTCCCTGCCATTGCAAAGAACACCCAGCGGCTGATTCCCAGCAGGAAAAAACCGAAAACGGAGGCGGACGTGAGCAAATCCGTAAAGCCGAGGTACCAGAGCCAGTCGTTGCTGATGACAAACAGAACACCCACCGCGGGGACGCTAATGATGAGAGAGAAGATGGTCCTCAGCATCATGCCGGACATACCCTCTTCCAGGCGGGACTGATGAACGCCCAGGGCAATCATGACCAACAGGTTCACCAGACTGAAAACAACAGCGGAAGGCAGTAGGTATATAAAGCTGTCGAGAAAGAAAGACACTTCCCCGAAGTGACGAAAAAATGCGGCCAGCGAGAAACTTACGGCCAGGACAACGAAGTCGATAAGGCCCAGAATAACGAAGGGAACGTGAATGTAGTGCCTGAACAATCTGACGTGGGCCACGCCAACTCCTTTTGCTGTTCACTGGAAACGCGTCTGCGCATCCCATGCTGCAGATCTGACAATGAACAGAGTTTACTGCATTTTAATGATACTGCAATCAGCGACGTAGAAGGACAGCACCTAATCCGGCGCCAGAAACGCAAAACACCCTACCTTAGATATCAAGGCAGGGTGTTTCATGACTTACTTGGCTCAGGCTGACTTGCGACCGCGAGTCATGCCCAGACCCAGCAGGCCGAGACCAAACAGCGCGAGCGTTCCTGGCTCAGGCACTGCCTGTACGTCTGAAATCCCGACGATCAGATCGTTGTAATCGAAGTCACCGTCCAGCAGGTCTTCGAACGCAACAATCAGTGAGCTGCCAAAGAAGCTACCGTTCTGGCTGCCCGTCACGTCGAAGATCCGCGTCATATCAACGCCGCCGTTCAGGCTCGCGTCTGAATAGAACGTGGTGTCACCGCGCTGGAGGTAGAAACCGAACGTAGAGCCGATGTTGGCTGTTCCGTAGTATGTTGAGGCGGTCCCTGCATCCAGGTCAAACGCTACCTCACGACCACCAGAACCTTCAATTCCGGAGAACACCTGCAGCGTTTCGCTGGTGTCATTCAGGTTGTAGATACCGAAGTTATTGATGTTGGCAAAACCTGCGAATTCGAACAGCAGGAAGGCGCCAGCTGAATCCTGGGTACCATCAACATCGTTCAGTTTTGCGAAAGAGGCACCGTTGTCGTAGAAACTACCTTCACCGAGGGTGTCGGTAAATACGTCCGCGCCACTGTCTGTTTTCAGATCGAAAACGTCCATCGGGGCGGCCTGCGCTACCGAAAACGTCCCCGCCAGCATTGCTGCCGCGATCAGCTTTGAAGTCATTTTCATTCTACTGCTCCTTGTTTACATCTTATGATTCTCATCAACCGCTCATTCCAATGCAGGTGACGTGCCAACTATTTTTTTATTATAAAACAATAGCTTGAATAGCCACTTCCAGGGTTGCGTAAAATTTACTGACACACCACTACCGATCCTCAGCGATTCCGTTTTGACTTCCTTGAGAGCGAAAGCCCAATACCTAGCAGTCCCAGCGCCAACAAGGCCAAGGTGCCAGGCTCCGTGACGTTGGCAACGGTGATATTGTCGATGCCATATCCATCATCAGGGTTGTTGGAAAAAATGCTGACATCCCCTAAACCCGAAGCGTCGTAGAGGCTGACGTAAAAGATCCTGCCATTGCCAAGCGCGGACCCGAATATGTCGCTGAAGCTGAAATCGACCCCGCCAATCGAGAGGCGTCCGCCCGCATCGTTGGGGTCTGTCATATAGAAACCCATGGCGTTGAAACCAGCTGCAGGGGAAATCACCATTTGTCGGGCGTCCATACTGTCGAGCCAGTTGCTCCCAGATACGGCATAACGCCCACTAAACGGACTGGCGCCGGCGTTCAATACGGCAAGGCCGTCATTGCAGTTATAGGGGCCGCTATCGCACAGACCACCAGACCCTGGTACGGCGCTGGTGAAGGAACCAACACCAACGGACGACGTGATGGTGCCAGCCTGACTCCCAACGGTGTAAAAGGCATTGTCATCGAACGTTTCGGTGAGATAACCGGAATGAGCGGCGTTCAGGAAGCCCTGTTCCGCAGAGGCAGCAGCCGCGGCTCCCTGACTACTAATACTGAGAAAGGGCGCAGCGCTGGCCCAGGTGCAAGCACCGAGGAGAACTCCTACGGCGCCGACTGTTTTTAGCGTGTTCATATCAGTACTCCATATAAGCTGACAGAATCGTCTTTAGATATGGAGTACCAGTTGCATAAGGCATGCCACGGCCTTAAACACTGCCTTTTCCGCTAGTTAGCCGTTGGCCTATTCCCTCAATGTAAAGTTTTTCGACAGCCCCTTCATCCCGCGTCAACAGCGCTTGGCATCACTACGGCTCAGATGACAAACATACCAACAAATTCATGGACCGGAGTTGCCTCCAGCCGAGCCTGATCCTTACACAGATGGAAGATCTCATCACAACGCTGGCCAGGAAATCGGGTCGCGAGGTTGTGGCGGAACTTGTCTTCCAACAGTGGGATGCCCTCCTTGCGGCGCCGGCGATGGCCAATGGGATACTCAACCGCTACCTTCTCCGTGCTGGTGCCGTCCGCGAAGAACACCTGAATGGCGTTGGCGATGGAGCGCTTGTCCGCTTCCAGATACTCCCGGGTGTATCGCTCATCTTCTACCACTTCCATCTTTTCCCGGAGTTCGTCGATCAGGGGATTGGCTTCGTGGAAGCTGTCTTCGTAATGCTCCGCCGTCAGGCCGCCAAACATTAACGGTACCGCCGTCATGTATTGAAGGCAGTGATCCCGATCGGCCGCGTTTGCCAATTTCCCCTGTTTCGAGATGATGCGGATGGCGGACTCGTGGGTGGTGATGACGATTCGTTCGATGTCGTTCAGGCGGTCTTTTACCTCGGGATGAAGTATCACAGCCGCTTCAGCTGCTGTCTGGGCATGGAATTCCGCCGGGAAGGAGATCTTGAACAGGATATTTTCCATCACGTAGGCGCCAAACGACTGGGGTAAAGAAAACTGACGCTTGTCTTCCGGCTTCAGCTTCTGGTCTTTATTGGTCTTGCTGAACAGAATGTCGTAGAAGCCCCATTGGGGCGCCGTGAGCACGCCCGGGATACCCATCTCTCCGCGCATCGCTATGTCCGCCAATCGCACAGCTCGGGACGTTGCATCTCCCGCCGCCCAGGATTTGCGGGAACCGGCGTTTGGCGCGTGCCGATAGGTTCTCAGCGCCTGGCCATCCACCCAGGCATGGGACAAGGCGGACAGCATCTGATCGCGGCTCGCGCCCATGAGTTTTGCGGTAACAGCGGTTGAAGCCACCTTGACGAGCACAACGTGGTCCAGCCCCACCCGGTTAAACGAGTTCTCAAGCGCAAGCACCCCCTGGATCTCATGGGCCATAATCATCGCTTCCAGGACATCCCGCATGGTCAGGGGCGCCTTGCCCTCTGCTACCCGTTTCTGGGAAAGATGATCCGCGACGGCCAGTATGCCCCCCAGGTTGTCCGAGGGATGCCCCCACTCTGCCGCCAACCAGGTATCGTTGTAGTCCAGCCAGCGCACAATGCAGCCAATATCCCAGGCAGCCTTTACCGGGTCCAGCCTGTAAGGCGTTCCCGGAACGCGCGCACCGTTGGGTACCACGGTGCCCTCCACGATCGGCCCGAGGTGCTTGGTGCATTCGGGAAAACGCAGGGCCAGAAGGCCGCAACCAATAGTATCCATCAGGCAGTTGCGCGCCGTATTCCACGCCTCTTTGCTCTTTATACGGTAGTTGAGCGCATAGTCTGCGATTGCCTGCAGCACGTCGTCATAATCAGGGCGAATGTTTTGATCTACGTTGGTGCTCATGGCGAGTCCTCTATTGGTTTTGGACCTCGGAGAGGTGTCAGGAACGGAAAGAAGTCGTGCCAAACAGGTTAGTACATCGCGCCAGCCGGGATACAGCCGTCCAGTTCTTAAGCGTTGACTTTTTATACACTTTTCTCACCGGCGCCAGTGACTAGAACAGCCAATAAACAGCAACCAGCTGTTTTGAAACATAAACATTCTAACTGGTTCTTTTCTTGCTATTACCGCAGTCCGGAGACCACTCTGCAGGAAATGTAGGGTGAATATGGACATCTGTGAAAACGCAAGGAGAAGGAAGTATGAAAGGATTTAACCGCAAGGTAGTCATTGGCCTGGGACTGGCCGCTGCAATGGCTGGGAACGCTTACGCAGCCCCCATCGTAAACGTCGTCAACTCTGACGGCGACCTCTACAACACCGAAATGCTGACCGGGTATTCAACCGACGGCTCGCTGATGGACGGCATGGAAGTCACTACTTGCTTTGCCAGCGCGGCCTGTGAAACCGTGGCATTTGACGGTACGGTCGGCAGCTCTTCCTACGGCGAAGCCATCGGTAGTGGCTGGAGCTTGTCTATCAATGGAGACACCTACAGCTCCCCGTTTACCTTCAATTCCGTTCAAGACGTCACCAGCATCGTGTTGAACGGGCGTCCTGGCAACACGATTTTCGACATTCTCGGTGGTGATTTCCGTTCACCAGACTCCGCACAGGGCAAGCCATTCCAGCTTTCCAACTCGGGCGATTTGGCGGACGGCACAACTGTGAACGTGGAATACTCTGACAAGCTGTCTCTCGATGGCGTGTTCTATGACGACCTGTTCACAACCATGGCAATCGATTTTGGTGGCAGCCTGTTCTCAGGCATGTTCAGTTTCCTGTCGGATACTGACAACAACAACTTTGCAGCTGGCAGCCCGATCACTCCGACCAACCCGGTTCCAGAGCCCGGCACCCTGGCGCTGTTGGGCCTCGGCGCCCTGGGCTTTGGCCTGCGTCGCCGTAGTATCAAGGCGTAAGCCTTCTTGTCGGATTAAGGCCCCTATAGGCCTTAATCCGACACCCCCAATTGCAAGATGGCCAATAGATAACCGACGACAGTAAACGTCACCGATCCAACAGGTCGTCTATTTCAACCTCCAAAGCTTTCGCGAGTGCACTAAGAACCTTTGTTGAACCGGTTTTGGCACCAGCCTCAATTTGTGAGACGTATGATTTTCCAATACCGGCTTCAATTCCTAATAGCTCCTGAGTGAAGCCGCGATATTCCCTCCAAACCTTCAGAGGGTGCTCTTCTCCCAATACGAGACGCCTGGCGATAGCCGCAGGAATGCATTCGTCCTCTCCAGCCAAAAGTTCCGCCTTAGCGGCATCAGCATCCTGAGTATCACGCGCATCCTGTGCCATCTCAAGCAGTTCCTGATACTCCGCATAGGGAATGACTGCGTATTCAGGTTTTCCTGACTTTTCAATGATCTGTACGCTCATTTGTAAACATCTCCCCTGGCGCCAACTTTCAGTACCAGTAAAATCAGTTCGCCATTATCAAAACTGCAGATCGCCCTGTACCCACCCTGACGAAGGCGCCAATATGGCTTCCCTTTCATGGGCTTCCAGTCGCCATGATAATTCTCAGGATCCAGAGCAATCGCTTCGAGTTCGGACATTATCCGTTCTGCTATCGGCCTTGGAGCCTTCCTCAACGCTTTGAGTGCGGATTTTTTGTATTTCACGAAGTACATAGGGAGAGTTTACGGCCAGGTTTACTGACAGTCAACATTAGAGCGTTTTAGCTCTCGGATGTTCTGAGCTTCCCCATTAGAAACTATCTCTTGGCACCCTCACCCAACCTTCCATAAGCACTCGCGCACTGCGGCTCATGATGGCCTTGGTGGCAGTCCACTGCCCGTTGACCAGGCTGGCTTCCGCACCGACCTGCAAGGTGCCGGATGGATGGCCGAAGGTCACGGAGGTCCTGTCGCCACCTCCGGCGGCGAGGTTGACCAGGGTTCCCGGTACCGCCGCCGCCGTGGCGATGGCGACAGCCGCAGTACCCATCATCGCGTGGTGGAGCTTACCCATGGAAAGGGCCCGCACCAGCACGTCCACATCCCCTGCCCCAATGGCTTTGCCACTGGAAGACACATAGGCAGAAGGCTTTGCCACAAACGCCACCTTGGGCGTGTGCTGGCGGCTGGCGGCCTCTTCCACGGACTGAATCAGTCCCATTTTGACAGCACCGTGGGCGCGGATGGTTTCAAACATCGCCAGGGCCTCGGGATTGCTGTTGATATCGTCCTGCAGTTCCGTGCCCTTGTAGCCAATGTCTTCTGCATTCAGGAAGATGGTGGGAATGCCGGCATTGATCATGGTGGCCTTGAGGGTGCCAACACCGGGTACGTCCAGGTCGTCCACCAGGTTGCCGGTGGGGAACATGGCGCCTTCGCCATCGGCGGGGTCCATGAATTCCACCTGGACTTCGGCAGCCGGGAAGGTCACGCCGTCCAGTTCGAAATCACCGGTTTCCTGCACTTCACCATTGGTGATGGGAATGCGGGCAACGATGGTTTTCCGGATGTTGGCCTGCCAGATGCGAACCGTGGCAATACCGTTTTCCGGAATGCGCTCTTGAGCGACGAAACCACCATTGATGGCAAATGCGCCGACGGCGGCGGTCAGGTTGCCGCAGTTCCCGCTCCAGTCGACGAACGGCTTGTCGATGGACACCTGACCGAAGAGGTAGTCCACGTCGTGGTCCGGTTGCGTCGGCTCGGCCAGGATCACGGTTTTGCTGGTGCTGGAGGTGGCTCCGCCCATGCCGTCGATCTGCTTCTGGTAAGGGTCCGGGCTGCCAATCACACGCAGCAGAAGGTTATCCCGGGCTTTGCCCGGGACTTGTGCCGCTTCCGGCAGATCCTTCAGCCGAAAGAACACGCCTTTGCTGGTGCCGCCACGCATGTAGGTGGCGGGAACTTTTATCTGGGGCGCGTGGGTCATGCGGCGCCCTCCGATTGCAGGAAGTCCTCGGCAAAGCGCTGAAGCACGCCACCAGCACTATAGATAGACACTTCTTCCGCTGTATCCAGACGACAGATCACGGGCACACGCTCGGTGCTGCCATTGTTGCGATGGATAACCAGAGTGAGTTGCGCACGCGGTGCAGCAGTGCCCTCTACATCATAGGTTTCAGTACCATCAATACCCAGGGTTTGCCGCGTGGTGCCTTCCTCGAACTGCAGGGGCATAACGCCCATGCCGACGAGATTGGTACGGTGGATGCGCTCAAAGCCTTCGGCAACGATGGCTTCCACACCCGCCAGGGCCACGCCCTTGGCCGCCCAGTCGCGGGAGGAACCCTGACCATAGTCGGCGCCAGCGATGATGATCAGTGGCTGCTTCCGCTCCATGTAGGTTTCGATGGCTTCCCACATGCGGGTGACCTTGCCTTCCGGCTCAACCCTCGCCAGGGAGCCCTGCTTCACCTTGCCATTCTCGTCCCGGACCATTTCATTGAACAGTTTCGGGTTGGCAAACGTGGCGCGCTGAGCCGTCAGGTGATCGCCCCGATGGGTGGCGTAGGAGTTGAAGTCTTCCTCCGGCACGCCCATTTTATGCAGGTATTCACCGGCTGCGCTGTCCATCAGGATGGCATTGGACGGCGACAGGTGGTCGGTGGTGATGTTGTCCGGCAACACCGCCAGCGGGCGCATACCCTTGAGGGTTTTCTCGCCTACCATGCCACCTTCCCAGTACGGCGGGCGACGAATGTAGGTGCTCTGGGGGCGCCAGTCGTAGTTCGGGTTGGTGTTGGCGTGCGCATCCCGGGTGATGTCGAACATCGGAATATAAGTGCTGCGGAACTGCTCCGGCTTCACACTGGACTTCACGATGGCATCAATTTCCGCATCATCCGGCCAGATGTCCTTCAAGGTAATGGGGTTGCCATCCTTGTCGTGCCCCAGGGCGTCTTTTTCGATGTCGAAGCGGATGGTGCCCGCAATCGCATAGGCCACCACAAGCGGCGGCGATGCCAGGAACGCCTGTTTAGCGTAGGGGTGAATGCGGCCGTCAAAGTTCCGATTGCCCGAAAGCACGGCGGTGGAATACAGGTCCCGATCAACAATTTCCTTTTGGATCTTCGGGTCCAGTGCGCCACTCATGCCATTACAGGTGGTGCAGGCGAAAGCCACTACGCCGAAGCCGAGTTCTTCCAGCTCGGACATCAGGCTGGCTTCTTCCAGATACATTTTTACCGTCTTGGAGCCCGGCGCCAGGGAAGTCTTTACCCAGGGCTTGCGAGTCAGGCCCAGTTTGTTGGCATTACGGGCGATCAGGCCTGCGGCCACCATATTGCGGGGGTTACTGGTATTCGTGCAACTGGTAATCGCGGCGATGATGCACGCGCCGTCCGGCATCTTGCCCTCTTCCTTTTCCCACATGCCGGCCACGCCGCGCTCGGCCAGTTCCGACGTAGGCAGATGCGCATGGGGATTGGAGGGGCCCGCCAACGTGCGGTGAACACTGGACAGGTCAAATGTCAGCACGCGCTCGTATTCCGCGTTTTTCATACTGTCGGCCCAGAGGCCCGTCTCTTTGGCGAATCGCTCGACCAGGGCGACCTGATCGTCTTCACGCCCGGTCAGCTTCAGGTAATCGATGGTCTGGCCGTCGATATAGAACATCGCTGCCGTAGCGCCGTATTCCGGAGTCATATTGGAGATAGTCGCGCGATCGCCCACGGTGAGGCTGTCGGCGCCTTCGCCGTAGAACTCCAAATAGGCACCCACCACCCGTTCTTTGCGCAGGAACTCGGTAATGGCCAGCACCATGTCGGTACCGGTAATGCCCGGTTGCAGCTTACCCGTCAGCTCCACACCCACGATGTCCGGCAGGCGCATCATGGAGGCGCGGCCAAGCATCACACTTTCGGCTTCAAGTCCGCCCACGCCCACGGAGATAACACCAAGGGCGTCTACCATTGGCGTGTGGCTGTCGGTTCCCACGCAGGTATCCGGATACGCAATACCGTCACGGTTCTGAACCACCGGCGACATTTTCTCCAGGTTGATCTGGTGCATGATGCCGTTGCCCGGAGGAATCACATCCACGTTCTTGAACGCCGTCTTGGTCCAGTTGATGAAGTGGAACCGGTCGTCGTTGCGGCGGTCTTCCACGGCACGGTTTTTCTCGAACGCGTCTTTCTCGAAACCAGCGTGCTCAACGGCCAGCGAGTGATCCACGATCAACTGGGTGGGCACCACCGGATTGACTTTCGCCGGATCACCACCCTTTTCCTTGATGGCATCGCGCAGGCCAGCCAGATCTACCAGGGCCGTCTGGCCAAGGATGTCATGGCAGACCACGCGGGCCGGGTACCAGGGAAAATCCAGGTCCCGTTTGCGTTCGATCAGCTGCTTGAGGGAATCCGTCAGTGCCGATGGATCACAACGACGAACTAACTGCTCCGCCAGGATCTTGGAGGTGTACGGCAGTTTGTCGTAGGCGCCAGGCTGGATGTCTTCCACAGCCTGACGGGTGTCAAAATACTCCAGGTCGGTGCCCGGGAGAGGTTTGCGGTAATCAATGTTCATGGGCGGTACTCAAATTCTGGTTTATCGGATTACGGCCGCTCGTCGATCGGCACCCACTTCGAATCCGCCGGGCCATCGTAATCGGCACTTGGGCGGATGATGCGGTTGTTCTCACGCTGCTCTTTCACGTGGGCGGTCCAACCAGACACCCGTGACATCACGAAGATGGGGGTAAACAATTCGGTCGGGATACCCATGAAGTGATAGGCGGAGGCATGGAAGAAGTCGGCGTTGCAGAACAGCTTCTTCTCGCGCCACATGACTTCCTCACAACGAACCGATACCGGGTACAGAACGGTATCACCCACTTCCTTGGCGAGCTCCTCGGACCATTTCTTGATGATGGCGTTGCGGGGATCAGACTCCCGATAGATCGCATGGCCGAAGCCCATAATCTTCTCTTTGCGCTCCAGCATGCCCAGCAGGCCTTTCTCGGCTTCGTCCGGGGTCTGGAATTTCTGAATCAGCGCCATGGCCGCCTCATTGGCGCCACCGTGAAGCGGGCCGCGCAGCGTACCAATCGCACCGGTCACGCAGCTGTGGATATCCGACAGGGTGGAAGCGCACACTCGAGCCGTGAAGGTAGAGGCGTTGAACTCATGCTCTGCATAAAGAATCAGCGACACGTTCATAACGCGCTCATGCAGTTCGCTGGGTTTCTTGCCGTGGAGCAGTTCCAGGAAATGGCCGCCAATGGAATCCACGTCGCTGGCGGTATCGATGCGCACGCCTTCATGGGCGAAGCGGTACCAGTAGGTGATGATGGCCGGGAACAGTGCCAGCATGCGATCGATTTTGTCGTCCTGCTGGCTGAAGTCGGTCTCCGTTTCCAGGTTACCCAGCATGGAGCAGCCGGTGCGCATGACGTCCATGGGGTGGGCGTCTTTGGGAATATGCTCCAGTACGGATTTCACGGCGTATGGCAGTTCACGCATACTCACAAGCTTTTTCTTGTAGTCCTCAAGCTCCTGCCGGTTAGGCAGCTTGCCGCGCAACAACAGGTAAGCCACTTCTTCAAACTGGGCGTGGTCCGCCAGATCGCTGATGTCATAGCCACGATAGGTCAGGCCGGCACCGGACTGGCCAACAGTACACAGCGACGTTACGCCAGCCACCTGGCCGCGAAGACCTGCGCCTCCGAGTTTTTTTGCTTCAGCCATGGTTTTCCCCCTCATCAATGTTTGGATTTTGATTAACCCTTTTTCTGCTGGAACAGCTCGTCCAGCTTCTGTTCGAAATCGTGGTAGTTCAGGAAATCGTACAACTCCATCCGCGTTTGCATAAGGTCAACCACGTCTTTCTGGTCACCTTTCTCGAGGATGTTTTCGTAAACCGTCAGTGCCGCCTTGTTCATGGCGCGAAAGGCACTCAATGGATACAGCACCATACCGGCGCCGGCTTCTGCAAGCTCCTTGCGATTGTACAACGGCGTGGCACCGAACTCGGTAATATTGGCCAGCACCGGCACGTCCAGGGCTTCAGAAAAGGCCTTGTAGTGCTCCAACTCGGTCACCGCTTCGGCGAAAATGCCGTCGGCGCCTGCCTCAATGCAGGCCTTTGCGCGCTCAATCGCGGCGTCCAGGCCTTCCTTCTGGAACGCGTCGGTACGAGCCATGATGAAGAAGTCATCGTCCTGACGGGCATCCACGGCGGCCGTGATGCGATCCACCATTTCTTCCTGGGAGACGATTTCCTTGTTCGGTCGGTGACCACAGCGTTTCTGGGCCACCTGATCTTCGATATGGACTGCCGCTGCGCCAGCGCGTTCCATTTCGCGAATTGTGCGAGCAATGTTGAAGGCGCCGCCCCACCCGGTATCGATGTCTACCAGCAGCGGGACGTCGGTGGCCGCAGTGATACGGCGGACATCCTCGACCACATCGTTCAGAGTGGTCATGCCCAGATCCGGCAAACCATAGGACGCATTGGCAACACCGCCGCCGGACAGGTAGATGGCCTGATGACCGACCTTTTCCGCCATCATGGCAGTATAGGCGTTGATGGTGCCGACGATCTGTAGGGGGTGGTTTTCTTTCAGGGCTTTGCGGAAGCGTGCGCCTGGGGATAGTGTTTTGGACATGAGTAACCTCGTTATTTGGGGTGACGGTTCTAGATCGTTAAATCGCCTTGCTGAATCTTTTTCTCGATGTTTTTGCGGGCCGCATGGATGTGTCGTTTCATCAGGAATTCCGCCAGCTCGCCGTCACGCTGGGCGATGGCTTCAACAATCCTGCGATGCTCCCCCAGCGCCATGTGAGGGCGCCCGGATGAGGTGCTCAAACGGTAACGATACATCCGGACCATATAGTAAAGATCACCCAGCAGCATTTGCGCGAGTTTGGTGTTGCGACTGCCTGTGGCAATTCGGTGATGGAAGTCGTAGTCGCCTTCCGCCTGATAGTAGGCCTGGCCCTGGGCCTGTTCGATCATTCGCTCATGGCTATCGAGGGTGGCGGACAGGTCAGCGATTTCCTGATCGGTCATCCGCTCGGCGGCCTGACGGGCGGCGAGCCCCTCCATGGTTTCGCGAATGCGGTAGAGCTCCATGAGTTCATCAGCGCTGACTGAGACCACCTTTACCCCGGCGTGGGGCCGGCGCACCAGCAACCCTCGGGATTCAAGGCGGCCAAGCGCCTCGCGAAGCGGGCCACGGGTAAGATTGAAACGGGAGCAAAGTTCGACTTCGCCGATCTTTTCGCCAGGGGCAAGGTCGCCCTTAACGATGGCCGTTTGCAGACAATCGAAGGCTTCATCGGCACGGGTATAGGTTTGGGCGATAGCTTCCGGCATATTTTGTCAACAATAGTGACTGGAATTACCGGAAATCTACGCCCTAACTCGATTATTGTCAACAATCCTGGATTACCTGGCTGCTTTATTGTTGACAGAGAGGCAGCCATCACCGCCCGGAGGCGACGCTAATAGAGCGTGCGCTCGTCCTTCGGAGGCGGCGTGTACTGGTACAACCAGGTTTCGGTAAGCACCTGGTTACCCAGCTTGAGCTGAAGACGCAGGTCAATCGGTTCCAGGGAGTCGTCGGGCACAAGGTCAAACATCGCCCGATAACCACCAATGGAGTCCAATGGCCGCGCAGAGGTGATTTCCACCTCCCCACGGCTGGCCGTTATCACCGGCTCTACCTCTGCATCGTCCCCCACCAGCGGCAGCGCGCCGCCGGCAAAGTCCACGGCAAACCGCCAGGAGAAATATTTTCGCTCCTGCCCGACAACCCCCCCCAATCCCGTACGTGTTGCCTGGACCGTGGCCAGCTCCTCTGGCTCCATCGGCGGCTCGCCCCCCCATGACAACGTGTAGGAATAAAGATACTCCTGCCCCGGCTCCATGGGCTTCTCGGGGTGCCAGAAGGCGACGATATTGTCGAACGTCTCGTCCTTGGTGGGAATCTCCACCAGCATCACGCTACCCTTGCCCCAGTCATCGTGGGGCGTAACCCAGGTGCTCGGACGCTTCTCGTAGAACACGCCGTCATCCTGATAATTGGCAAAGCCACGGTCGCGCTGCAACAAACCAAACCCACGAGGATTATTGTCAACAAACGTATTTACCTGGATCGAACGAGGGTTGACCAGTGGCCGCCACAGCCATTCGCCCTGCCCGTTCAGGATCGACAGCCCGTCCGAATCGTGAATTTCCGGGCGCCAGTCATAGGCCATACGGTGATCATTCTCACCGGTCTGGTACATACTGGTCAGTGGCGCGACCCCCACCCGCTGAATGGGTTTTCTCGGGTATATCGCCGCATCCACGCTCATCACCATGTTCCGTCCCGGGGTCAACGTAAAGGCATAGGCACCGGTCGTGCTGGGTGAATCCAGAAGTGCATAGACCACCATGTTCTGGCTGCCCGGTTTCGGTTTCTCCAGCCAGAAGGCCGAAAACTGCGGGAACTCTTCCCCGCTTTCCAGTGCGGTGTCGATCGCCAGGCCCCTGGCGGAGAGCCCGTATTGCATCTCTGACCCAACCGCCCGGAAGTAGCTGGCGCCGAGGAAAGCGGCCAGGTCGCGCTCGTAGTCCGTGTGGAAGTGAACACGGAACCCGGCATAGCCAAGATCCTCCGGCAGGGTTCCCAGGGGTTGTTCACCCTCATATCGGAAGTATTCCGGCTTGTACGCAAGCTCCCGGGCCTCGCCATCTTCCACTTCGTGGATGCGCACCGGGGTTTTGAAGTAGAGGCCAAGATGGAAAAGCTGCACCTGGAACGCATTGTCGTCGTTACGCCAAAGCGCTTCTTCGGGGCGAAAGCCGATCGCCTGGTAATCGTCCCAGGACAGATTCTTCAACGAGCCGGGCAACTCCCCTTCATGTGACACCCAGGGTTCACCGGCCAAGGCCCGCGCATGGCCTTTCAGCCACGCGTAACTGAATGGCTTGGGCTCACCAACCTCGCCCGCCACGCTGGAACCACTGTACATCAATGCCGAGAGGGGCAGTGCCTGGGCTCCCGCCAGACTGACGAAGGTTTTGATCAGTGTGCGTCTGTCCATGTCATGCTCCCGTCTAATATTGAAGCCTTTACTCTTCAGGTTTTGTCTTGCCCAGACTGGATATTCGCCGTCCCCAGAAACTGTCCGGCGATGAACGCCAGGCAAGCTGGTGCAGTTCCGCCAGTGCCGTGCGGTCACGGAACACCTGGCTGAGTTCGTTCCGGGACAATGACTCCGGCCCTTTGTCAGCGAGCCGCCGTACCAATGGCGCCAGCAACTCTGCTCTTCTGGGTTGGCGATGAGCGCGCGCCAGGGCACGGTGGAGCCGGTTCAAGCGAGGCCGGATCACGGCTGCTTCTACGGCAGTAATCACCGGGACCTCATCACCCACGGCCCTTGCGCGTCTGGCGTCGTTCAATACCGCCACTGGCGTAAGCTCTTCCGGTATCACCAGAAGCCCTTTTTTCCGGAAGGCCCGGCCCAGCCCTACACGGCTGAGCACCACCGATGTCGGGGCCGCCAACACGAGCGGCACCGCTACGGGCAGGGACCAGAGGAAAAACATGGGGTCCAGGCTCCAGGCGAAGGCGGACCAGCCAGCGCCCACGAGCATGCCGGGAAACTGGGTCAGAAAAGCGTCCCGCCATGTCGTTTCTTCGGTACGGTTCTGCCCTGCCCAGGACAAAGAGACGTTGAGAAGAGCGCCAAGAACATATCGGCTGTGGGCCATCATCCTGACCGGAGCCAGCAGCACGGACACAACGATTTCCAGCATCACACTCAGAAATAGCCGCCAGACACCTCCGAAGCCCCGCACAAGGCCGTGGATTACAGCATCAAAGATGGCAAGAAACTTTGGCAGGAACAGCAGCGATAGAGTGCTCAACGCAAGCCCGATAGCCCATTCCGGCCGCCATTCCGGCCATAGGGGGAATAGCCCCTGGTGCCCTTCTGGGAAGTAATTGATGCTGGCGACGGTCATTTGCACGGCTTCAACGGTCGTCAGAATCAGAAACGCCAACCAGAGCGGCGACGCAAGGTACGCCATGATGCCGTTCAGCAGCGCCATCCGGTGGGCCAGGCGCAACTTCCGCCCGAACAGCAGGATCCAAAGATGCTGGAGGTTGCCCCTGGACCAGCGATTGTCCCGGGAGAGCTCATCCGAAATGGTGGGCGGTGATTCTTCAAAACTGTTGCCAAGCTCAGGCTCAAGCCACACCTCATAACCAGCGCGCCCCATGTAGGCCGCTTCCACAAAATCGTGACTCATGATGGGCCCGCGAAAAAGCCCGAAGCCCCGTAGTTTGCGAAGACCGCAGTGCGCCATGAATGGCTCGACACGCAGAATGGCGTTGTGGCCCCAGAAAGCAGCGTCTCCCATCTGTATGGCTGCCAGACCGGTGGCAAACAACGATGAGTAAAGGCGATTCGCGAACTGCTGTACCCTGGCAAAGAGAGACTCACCGTTGATAATGGTAGGTGCGGTCTGCAGGATACCCACGTTGGGTTCCCGCTCCATCAGCTGCACCATTTTCACGATGGTTCCCGCGCTCAGCAGGCTGTCGGCATCCAGAACAACCATATAGCGGTAACGACGGCCCCAACGCCGCAAAAAGTCCGCAACGTTGCCGCTTTTGAAATTGAGATTGACGCGCCGTCGACGATAGAACAGCCGCCCCTCGGCCCCCAACTCTTCGCATAACCGATGCCACTCGGCCTGTTCCTGTAGCCAGACGTTCGGGTCCCTGCTGTCGGAGATGATATGAAACTCAAAGCGGTCCAGGTGCCCGGTCCGCTCAATATCCTGATAGACAGCCTTCAACCCACTGAGTGTCCATTGCACCGGCTCATGGTAGATCGGCATAACGATGGCGGTTTTGGCCAACGCCGTGTTTTCCAGTTCCGACTCCGGATGGCGCTTGAGAAGACTGTGGCGATCGCCCCCTACCAGCCTGAGCACAAAGCCAAACACGGCCGTCCAGAACCCCACTGCAATCCACATATAAAGGAGGATGAAAAGCGCAAGCAGGCCGAGCTCCACCCATGTGCCGCCGTGATACGGCAGAATCCAGAGCAGGAAGTAACTGGCAACAACGGTTTGCCCAACCACAAACAGTGTCAGGAAAAAACGACGCACTGTGGCGGTACGTCGCCAGGTTCCCGAACGCTCGATTGGGGCTGCATTAACGACCTCAGTCATGGGGGTAGTACCCCAGGTGGCCGCGCATGAGGGGTGGAATGGGCGCCGGGATGTCCATTCCCGGCAGGTTGAAGTAGTCCGGCACGAGCTCAATACACCGGGCGGGCAAGTCTGGCCCATCACCTTCTGTCATGGCACCGTCAACCAAACGCAACACCTGTCGACAGGTTTCCGCGTCCAGTTCCACGCCATCGTCGCGCAGATAGGTCATGACCCTCTCGATCGCCTGCTGGCATAAGGTTTCCGGCATGAACAAATCTCCGCTCTACAGTTTCTGACCAAGCCCGGAATCGGGGCCGATGGAATAGGTCCAGGTCTCGGTCAGTGGCTCATTATCAAGCAGGAGTTGTCCTCGGAGCACCGGAGCCTTTTCACCGACGGGGCGCACCAGCATCGACAGTCGCCAGGTGCCATCAGCCTCAACGTACTCAACGAAATGCTCTATGATCTCAACGGCATCGCTGTTTCCGCTGCCCTCACTGACCTTGCTGACGATGGCTGCATTAGGCTTGAGATCGTCCAGCGGCCCTCCTGCAAAATCAACAATGATTCGGTAGGCCCCCTCTTCCGTGCCGCCTCCGGGACGATTGCCATCTCCAACAAACGTTTGCAGCGCACGCCCGGTGTCCTGCCCGGATACGTCCTTGTCGCCAAAACGAAGGCTGTAGGCAAACGCCCGATGGTCACCCTGCTTTACTGGCTCCTTCGGTTTCCAGAAGGCAACAATGTTGTCGTTGGTTTCCGCGTTGGTGGGGATTTCAACCAGCACGACCTCGCCGTTCGACCATCCCTGCCTTGGCGCAACCCACGCACTGGGCCGTTTGTCATATCGAGCCTCGGCATCCTCAAACTGGTCAAACTGGGTATCCCGCTGCATCAAACCGAAGCCAGCCAGGCGATCAACCTGAAGGTAGCTGAGCCGGAGGCGCGATGGGTTCGTCAGAGGGCGCCACAACCATTCGCCCGCGCCCTGGTCATGAATCAGCAGTCCGCTTGAGTCGTGCACCTGGGGCCGCCATTCACCCCGGGGCCTGGCAGTATTTTCGCCGTAGTAGAACATCGACGTCAGCGGCGCCAGGCCCGGTTGATCCACCGGGTTGCGGTAGAACAACTCAGCAGTGACATCAATACGTGTGGTCGGGCCGGGCTGAATATCGAAACGGTAGGCGCCGGCGACGCTTGGGCCATCCAATAGACCGTAAACCCGCATACGTTCACTGCCGCCTCCTGGCCGCTCAAGCCAGAATTCAACAAACGATGGCACTTCCTCCCCAGAAGGCAGCCCGGTGTCAATTGCTATACCACGCGCCGACAGGCCAAAGTGGTTATCGGCACCCACGCCCCGGAAATAGCTGGCGCCGGCAAAGACCAGAAACTGGTTCTGTTCCTCACCACTGCCCATCGGGTACGTGAGCTTAAAACCTGAATATCCCAGGTCTGCGGGAACCCTTTTGGCGAGTTCCGGGTCCGGGAAGCTGAACTCGGATTTATCAAACGGGATGGGTTTTACACCGTCGGCATCCACTTCATTCAACTTGACGGTGTGGGTGTAATAGCTCCCCGGTGGCACCATCATCACCTGGAAACGGGAGCGCCCTTCCCGCCAAAGGCTGGCTTGTGGATTGAAGCGGATGGATTGGTAGGCTCGGTAGCTCAGGTTCCTGAGAAAGCCGGGCACCGAAGGTGGTGGCTGATACTCACCTTCAGCCCTTGCTTTGGCCTTGTCCACTATTTCCCTGAACTCAAGCGCCCCCGCCGCATGGGCGTAGAGCAGCCCCGGCAATATCAGGCCGATCAGCCATCGTTTCCCTGAATGCATGTAGCTCCTACCTCGAAAATGTCCATCGACTTTTTAATGTAGCACTTGCGACCGGCGCCGTCTCAAGTGACATCTTCGTAAGGCAGGTTGGCCGCAGGGGGCCCGAGAGGCTTCAGGAGGGAGCTAGAACGTCGTTAGTAAGCAATCAGATACCCATGGTGAGGGAAAACCGAACGTCCGGGCGTTCGGGCATCGTCATGGCCATCGTGGAAGCACGAATCATACGGCCGACGCTGACATTCGCTGTGAAAGCCCGGCCCTCGAACTTCAACGACACCTGGCCAGCAGAGGCCCGGCCGTGGCGGTCGGACTGGGTCTCAGAGTATGGAACCCAGCCGTGCAACACCGCAAAATTCACGCTGGAAAGCACACCGTCCATAAACGGCATCTGCCAGGAGGGGCTGGCGGTATCCAGGCGCAACCAGCCACCCCGAACAACCGATACGGATTGCCCGTTAAAACCGGCGATCATGGAGGGGCCTGCGACGGTCAGATACTCCGACACCGGAAGATCTTCATCAGCGAACTGGTAGCGTCCGTGAATCCGCCAGCGCCACCGATAGAGCTCCTGTTCCAGCGAAGCGGACATCGCCACTTTATAGAAGGCGTCTTCGCGACCAACATCGTCCTGCAACCGATAATCGGTCGAACTGTACTCGCGACCGCTCACCGCCAGAAGACCGGTGCTGGCCTGCAAACCATCCCAAAGCTCATGACCGCCCTGCGCCTTGAGACCGACTGAGGACAACTCGTAGCGGCTCTCCGATACCAGGCTCCCCTTCTCCATAGCGCGACTGTCTCGACCGGTATGGTGGGCAACACCATCAAACGCCAGACCAAACCGTGAAAACAGCGGCCGACTGGCCCCGACACCCACAACACTGGATTCGCCACTGGCATTGTAGCGCCTGTCACCACTGGTAACGGCGTGGCTGTAGTAAGAACTTCCGGTTTCCACGGTTACTTGGTTGGCGCCGGCCGGAAAGCGGTAGCGAAACGAGGTGGCGTTGACGTCCGAGCGGTTCTTGTGGGACCGGGCATCGCGATAATGAAACCCGATTGCATCGCTGCTACCGACCAGGCTGTCAGCAGACACACCGATGTCCCCGTCCATTCCGTCGCTGTTCAGGGAGGTTTTGCCGGAAAACTTCAATCGGGATCTTAGCCAGTGTTCACGCTCGTCGCGGAACGCATTCACGGTGCCCTCAAAATTATCGGCGTAGGGTTTCCAGCCATTACGCAACCAGGAACCCGATGATTCCGCGTACAAAGGTTGGCTGAGAACGCACCAAATCAGTGCGAACAACAGGGAATGTCTCAATGTTTCTGATCCTGCCAGTGAGCGCCGGCCGCCTGTCGCTGCGAATACCGGTTATTCTTAAAAAATCGTCACTGCGGAATGTATTGCATTAACGCCCTTAAATCCATCACTGGTTGCCAAAATTTACAAAGTTAATCTTCATATAAAACAGATGATTACAAAGACCTCTGAAAGTTTTTTCTATAGATTTCAACAGGCCGGAGGTATTGAGAACTGGTGCCACTTATTACCAAATTCTACATTTCGCTACCGAGGCCTCCATTTGGGTCACTAACTTGGTTACACTTGGCACAATTCGTGAGTCAGCCTACACGGACGACTGACTTCAAACAGGCCGTGACCGAAACGAAATAAGGACGAACGTTATGATCAAGAAGTGTCTCTTCCCTGTTGCCGGCTACGGCACCCGCTTCCTGCCAGCCACCAAAGCCATGCCCAAGGAAATCCTGCCCATTGTGAACAAGCCCCTTGTTCAATACGGTGTGGAGGAAGCTGCAGAAGCGGGGGTTCACGAGTTCGGTTTCGTTACCGGTCGTGGTAAAAGGGCCATCGAGGATCACTTCGACATCAGCTATGAGCTTGAGCACCAGATTGCCGGCTCGGGCAAGGAAGACCTGCTTACCTCCATCCGGGAGCTGATCGACAATAACTCGTTCGCCTTTACCCGCCAGAACGAAATGAAAGGTCTCGGTCACGCCATTCTCACCGGTCGCAACCTTGTTGGCGACAACCCATTCGCGGTTGTACTGGCGGACGACTTCTGCGTGGCTGACGGCGCCGAAGAAGGCGTACTCGCCCAGATGGTTAAACTTTACAACCAGTTCCGCTGCTCCATCGTTGCCATTGAGGAAGTACCGGAAGACGAGACCCACAAATATGGCGTCATAGCGGGCGAGTCGATGAAAGACGGCCTCTATCGCATCACCGACATGGTCGAAAAACCATCGCCGGAGAACGCCCCCAGCAACCTTGCGATTATCGGTCGCTATATCCTCACGCCCGATATTTTTGACATCATCGAGCGCACGGCGCCCGGCAAGAACGGTGAAGTTCAGATAACGGATGCGCTGCTGGAACAGGCGAAGAACGGCTGTGTGCTGGCGTATAAATTCAAGGGCCGCCGGTTTGATTGCGGCAGTATTGACGGGTTTGTGGAAGCAACCAACTACGTTTACGAAAACATCTACAAGAAAGGTAAATAGGCGCCTATTTGCCGAGGATTTGCAGGATCATGCGCCGGTTTTCGCCGGAGGTTTTCCGGAACCGGCGCAGCAGTTCCATTTCCTCCTCTGAAAGTTGAATCCGGCTGATTTCACGCTCCAGTTCTTTCAGGGCCGTTGACAGGTCATCGCCCTGGCTGAACGCCAGGCCTGGCAACTCCAACTGGCCGGTGTCCCCGGCGTCGTCCAGATCCAGCAGGTCTTCCAGTGGGGTTTCCGTCTTCAGGCAAAAATCCAGTAACTCGGTGACACCCGGCCATGCCCGCTGCCTCGCATCAGTCGATTCCCAACTCACCACCCGCGCCTCGTCCACTCCGCACATTTCTGCCACGTCCCCGCACGACAACTGCCCGGCTTCCCGAATCTGCCGCAGGCGGCGGTTAAAGGTTTGCAGGTACCGCATAGGAGTGTTCTCTGCCGTGGTTAGTCTTGTGGCCTGATGGCACTTTCGGTGAATCAAACCGGAAATGTAACGTACATATAGCTTTACACACAATCTACCTATAATGAATCCATAAGCAACGGAAATAACTTGGTATGGCGGCAAAAGCACTGGATAAGAACACCGCATGGGAGTTGGTACTGGACGCAGTGAACCGCAGCAATGTGACACTCTCATTGCCGGGCAGTGACAAGCCAGCACTGGATATAGGCCAGAACGGCGAATGGGAACTTCGACTGCCAGCAGAGCTCGACGCACGCAACCTGCTGTCAGTTTTCCTGCCTCTGTGCTGCCCGGTTGCTCAAGGCTCGCGCTCGCGAGTTGTCGGCCAGATGGGGCAGAGTCTGGACGGACGTATCGCCACGGTGACCGGCGCTTCCAAGTTCATCAATGGCGAGGATGGCATTACCCACCTGCACCGCTTGCGGGCTGTGTCGGAAGCGGTCATTGTCGGCGCCGGAACCGCATCCACCGACAATCCCAGGCTGACAGTCCGCAAGACGTCCGGCATTAATCCGGTCCGGGTGGTGATTGATCGCAACCATCGGGTTCCGGACAGCCATCACCTGTTCAGCGACGAAGCATCCCCTACGCTCCGCCTCGTCGCAGGGGACTACCACGCCGGCGACAAGCTGACGCCCCGCCACGGCGTAACAGATGTGCCCTGCCTCGGGCAGAATGACACCACGGACCCTGCCCATATACTCGCGGTTCTCGCGGACTTTGGCCTTCGCAAGATTTTTGTGGAAGGCGGTGGGCTTACCGTGTCTGAATTCCTGAATGCGGACCTGCTCGACCGGCTGCATGTCATGGTCGCCCCCATGATCATCGGCAGTGGGCGCCCGGCATTTTCACTGCCGGAGATCAAGAAACTCGACAGCGCCCTGCGCCCGAAGGCCCAGATGGTGGACCTGGGCAGTGACATGCTGTTTGACCTGGATTTCACTCGTTCGACTGTCGACGAGTGAACACGAACAGCACGCCCGGAAGGCTCGACAACAGAACCGCCAACCCATAGCCGACACTGAGTGCAACGCCCTGCTCTGCCGGCATCCCAGCCATGGGCCAGAGCAATGCCGCAGCACCCTCGCGCACCCCCCAGCCTGCAACAGTGACCGGAATGGCCATGACCAGCAGCAGAAGGCTGCAAAGAGACGTCAGAACCAAAGCCATGTGCGGGTCACTCCAATAACCCGCGCCCAGAGCCAGCAACGAGAACACGGCCAGGTAACTGGCCACCACACCGGCGGAAGACACCAACTGGACACCCACGGCCGGCCACTCCAACAAGGCTTTGCGCAAGTCCCGCCGCAGCGCATGGACATAGTCTTTCGCGCGCTGCCAAATACTTGTAACCAATACCACTGTGGCTGTCAGGCCTGCCAGCAATAGCAGCGCCCGTTCGCCATATTCCGAGAAGGCTTCAAGCATTCCGTATCGGTACCAGACAAGCCAAACACCCAGGCTCAGCGCCACAGCCATCATCACCAGTTGCCCGGACATTCTCTCAATCATGACGGCATGAGCGGACGCAAGGCGCTCACCGGAGTCGAGACTGTGACGCCAGGCCCGATTAACATCGCCCATCACCCCGCCAGGAAGCACCTGATTGAGAAAAGTGGCAAGGTAGTACTCCCGCACCGCAACAGCCATGGGCAAGACCAACCCAAGTCGCCGGGCGGTGTAACGCCAGCGCCAGGCTGAAAGCACCACCTGCGCAACGGATACCACCATGGCTGCCAATAACGACAGTAATGAGAACTGCGCCAGTTCCCGCCAGAGCACGCCCAGATCCAGGAAGTAGCCAGTCGCCAATAGCAACAGCAGGGTGAAACCCCAGCGCAGGTAACGGGTTCGGAGCAGGCGTCGCACGTCAGGCAACGCCGTCTCTGGCTGGCCGGGCAAACAAGTCTTCATGTTCCACGCGGATTGACAGGCTCTGCTCATCAGCCTGCTTCAGACGCAGGCCAAACCAGCGCTCGGCCCGCTGACGTTCGCTCGGCGACTGTTGCATCACCGCGTCACGCCAGCCCTCAAGCAAGGCGCGCTGAAGTGCACTTTGAGCAGGCGTCAGGCGCCACGGGCTTGGAGCAACAGACACCTGATAGTCCCGCAATTCGAGCTGTTGCTTGAGGTAATTCGTCGCCGATGGCCCCAGCGCGGCACCAGTCCCCTTATCGTTGTGCTGGTGCTCGTTGACGGTCTCGCGTATCCAGTCGTCGTCCTGGTCTGCCGGCGACAGCTCGACATTCCCCGCGTAACTCAGAACGATAAACACGCCGGCATTGTGTCTGGTGGCGGCTACCGCCAATGCCTCTAGCCAGTCTTCCGACATCAGGTCTATCAGGGCCGAAGCTGTGATCAACCGGGTGCCATCCGGAATCTGCCCGGCAAGCCGCTTGGCGTTCAAGTGACAGGCATGGGTTTCCAGCGGGACATCAAGGTGTTGCAGTCTCTCTCCGGCAAGGGCAAGCTGGTGTTCGTCCTGGTCCAGTAGCACCCAGCGCTGGGGTACCGTCATGGCCGGCACAAGGTAACGGGCGTTGGAGCCAGTGCCGGTACCCAGATCCACCACCAGCAGTGGTGGTGCGTGATGACCGCTCAGAACGCCCGGGTGACAATAGTCCTGTTCCGCCCAAACCAGCACCTCCGAGAGCAGCCTCTTGTTACGAGCAAGGTGGTCTGCCGGCTCACGCAGTGCCAGCCAGTCGCTGTCGAAGGTGGTAGGGTCCGGTGGCGGCAGCAGGTCTTCCAGTGCCCGCTGGAAGTCAATGGCGGTACTCTGCCAGCTTCTCAGGGAGCGCGCCGCCTGCTGTGCCTGGGTAGCCGCCTCGCCAAGCGCGCCGGGGTTTGTCAGCCAAGCTTCCAGGCACGCCCGCAACCCTGCGACATCGCCGGCTGGATACTGCCGGACGCCAGGCCGCAGGCCTGTGGTGGAAAGGGCACCCCCATCCGTGGTGATCACCGGCAACCCCGCGGCAATCGCCTCATCAATCACCATTCCATACCCTTCGTAAACGGACGGCAGCACAAAAACATCAGCGTTACGATAGGCGCCGGCAAGCTCAAGGTCGTCCAGCTCCCCCAAAAGACTGATCCGATGTTCAAGCCCCAGGTTCGCAATGATACCGCGAAGCTCGTGGGCATAGCGCTCGTCGCGATCCAGCGAGCCTGCCAGGGTGCAGTGCCATGAACAGTCCCGGAGATCACTTAACGCTTCAACCAGATGGTGCTGTGCCTTGCGCGGCGACAGGTGGGCAACACAGAGCAGATGAATCGTGGGGCCCTGGGCTCTTGATGGCTGGGTTTCAGCGCCAATACCGGCAATGGTGTCGGCGCCCGGCTCAACCACGCGGATGGCCGTGGCCGGTACGCTGTAGTCTTTCAGTCGGTGCGCGGTGTGGGCACTGGTCGTGATTACCCCGGCCACCTTTGACAGCGCCCGACTCTCTACCCGGAAAAGCCAATCCTGCAACTCTTGCGTCAGCCCCGTTTCATCCGCCAGGGCGTGGTGGACCAGCGACACAACCCGCAAACGGGATGCATGGTTGGCGATCACGTCCGGAAGCCCGCCCATGGCCAGGCCATCAAGTACCACCACCGAATCATCCGCAAGGGCGGCAAGCAACCTGTTCATGGATGCTTCCGCCATCCGGTCTGGCACCGGGAAGCTGCCACAGAGCCCGGAAACAAAGGCATCCACGCCGTTATCCCTGAGCCCTGCGACAACACGCTGAACGTACCGGTAGCCTCCGGTTTTCTGTTCAGGATCCCCCGGGACAACGAACAACACCGACGTTAATGGTTCAGAGTTCGCCATGGTAGCTGGCCCAGGCAATATGGGATTCGCCAAGGGTGACCTTCATCGAACACAGGCCTTTGCCGGTTTCACCCAGCCGGCCCTGGCGGATCGCCGCGGCCAGTCGGTCGAACACCGTCATCGCCATGAATTCGGTGGTGGTATTGCGATTGGCAAATTCCTCGATATCGTCCAGGTTCTTCATGTTGAACTCGGCAATCACCGACGACAACACCTCGGACGCCAGCCCGATATCGACGATCAGATCGTCGTTGTCGAGGGCTTCCCGCTCGAAGGAGACATCAACTACGTAGGTGGCGCCATGCAGGCCCTGGGCGGGGCCGAAAATGTCACCCTTAAAGCTGTGGGCGATCATCATGTGGTCTCTGACGGTAAGGCTGAACATGGGGTTTTGGGTCCTCGATACGGATGATGGAAGTCAATTGTCGGGGTATACGATACGGTGGCAGAGAGTGTCGGAGGCCGTTCCGCCAGCTCTGTTTCCAGCAAGTGCCGGCATAACCTCCGGCAGCGATTCGAAGGTGGTTTCGCCGCTGATCAGGCAGTCCAGGACATCATCCCGCAGCAGCTCCAGGGCCAGCACCATTCGATCCCGATGGCGCCAGCGTGGCCGCTGCTCAGGATGCAGGTTACCAACCTGGCTAGACCGTATCGTCAGCCGACGGGAATGGAATGCCCGGCCCAGGGATACCGGCACTGGCTGCTCGCCGTACCAGCTCATCTCAATAATTCGCGCTTCCTGTCCCGCCAGCGCAAGAGCGGTTTCAAGACCCGTTGGGTGGCCGCTGGCGTGGATGACCAAGTCATGATCGTCCTGTCGGCACCGGGTCTGGAAATCCAGCCCCAGGGTGTGCGCAACCGTTTTACGCTGTGGATTGGTGTCCACGACGGTAACCCGGGTACCCGGTATGCGGCTGGCAAGCCACGCAACCAGCAGACCAACGACGCCAAGGCCAACCACTGCGACCCGCTCTCCCACTCGTGGTGAAGCATCCCACAAGCCGTTAACCGCGGTTTCCATGTTGGCGGCCAGCACTGCCCTGGATTCCGGAAGACCGGATGGAAGAGGTACCACGGCGGATGCAGGAACCTGGTAGTGCTCCTGATGAGGAAACAGGCAGAAAACCGACTGGCCAGTCAGGGCCTCGGGGCCCGAAACAACACGGCCTACGCTGGCATAACCATATTTGACCGGGAAGGGAAAATCGCCTTCCTGGAACGGGGCACGCATCGAATCGTATTCCGACGGTGGCACACGGTTGTTGAAAACCAATGACTCGGTTCCACGACTGACGCCCGAGTATAGCGCTCGCACAGACACCGCTGGACTGTCAGCGTCGGTCGCCGAACAATGATCGTAGGTTGCTGGGAGAATGGCCCCTTCCCCGGGCCCGGTCACCCAAAATGCGTTTGTCATATCGTCTGTTTCCTTACAGCGCACGTAACTCACTATAGTATACGCAGGCTATAGTACACGCGGCCTTGCCAGCTATAGTGCATACAGGCGCATCCATATTTTCAGTAAGGCCCTGTTACGACCGGATGCACGCTCAATCATACGCTGGGGTTTGATGATGGATTCCCACACTCACACGTTCCGCCTGCCCCTGGCTGCCGATCTTGCCTGGTCCGGCGGACTGACGGCGCTCATGGTGACCGCCGCTGGCATCGGATTCCACCCCCCTGCCAGCTTTTACGCGCTCGCCGTGTTGCTTTGCCTGGCAATTGCGGTGCCTGTTATTCGCTTCTGGCCTGCGGAACAGGACTTCGGTTGGGCCAATCGGGCAACCCTGGTACGCGCCTCCCTCGTCATACTCCTCATCAGCCTGGCGCCGTTCACTTCCGAGTTAGGGAACTGGCTGTGGTTGTACGGGTCATTGTGTTTACTGGCGTTGATTCTTGACGGCGTGGATGGCGCAGTCGCAAGGGCCACCCGTTCAACAACGGCGTTCGGTGCCCGATTCGACATGGAACTGGATGCGCTGTTCATCCTCGGGCTGTGTGTTGCGGTCTTGGCCCAGGGCAAAGCCGGCCCATGGGTTCTCGCGTTGGGGCTGATGCGTTACGCCTTTGTGATCGCTGGCCACTGGTTTCGCTTCATGGACAGACCACTACCCGACAGCTTTCGACGCAAAACTGTCTGCGTATGGCAAATAGTCACCCTGATGGTTGCCATATTGCCGATTACGCCGACCGGCTTCGCGACTGCCACACTCGCTATCGCGCTGTTACTGCTCTGTTATTCGTTTTTTACAGACCTGCGCTGGCTTTATCAAACAGGGAGAAAGACATGAAAGCGTTCCTATCCACTGCTGCACTGACCGCCTCACTGGCATTGTCCGCCCCCGTTGCCATGGCCGAGCCGGAAACCTACGTTATCGACGATGAGCATTTCTCGATGTCGTTTGAGGTGAACCACATCGGCTATGCCCCGGTAATGGGCATGTTCCGGGATGTGGAAGGAAAGTTCGGCTACGACGAGGAGACTCAACAGCTCACCTCCGGCACACTGACGTTCAAAAGCAAAAGCGTCTTCACCAATCACGATAAACGGGATGGCCACCTGCGCAACGAGGATTTTCTCAACAGTGGAAAGTTCCCGGACATCACCTTTGAGATCACCAATTTCGAAACCACCGGCGAAAACACCGGCATTGTGACCGGTGACCTGACCCTTCTGGGCAAAACCCGCCCGGTGGATGTTGATGTAACCCTTAACAAATCTGCCGACTACCCCATCGGGCACGAGGACTACACCCTCGGCGTCACCGCCGAGGCCACCATTAAGCGCAGCAATTGGGGCATGACCTACGGCATTGATCAGGATCTGGTGGGTGATGACGTTCGCCTCAGGTTCGGCCTCGAAGCTGTGAAAGAGTCCGGCTGGTTATGAGGTAGTGTGAACAACATCACACCCTGGACACATTCTGTTACACATTCGGGCCATTTTTTTGCGCGAAGTCAGTTTGGCCCGTTATGTTAATACAACAACAAAAATAATGGCGTTCGCGCCATAGAATGCCTCCAACAAGGATCCAAAGATGCCACTGCGGTTGCTCTTGGCCCTAACGTTCGTTGTGTCCGGTGCCGTCGGCCTGGGATATCTACTGTCGACCGACAATACAGTCCGGTTCTCCTGGATAACCGGTGAGAGCGAAGGCAGGAGCCCGCCCCCTTCCGGAACAGACACCACCCGCTCCAAGCCCGGGCCGGCCGAATCGCCGACCACGGAAAAGCAGGAACCCTCTGAGAATGCGATCGGCTTCATGTTGGCCAGTGCTGCAGCCCAATACAGCCAGAACATCCGCTACCCGACGTACTCCATTCCAATCTCTGACGACCAGGCCAAGGCCTACGCCGGCAACCGTTTCGACCCTGTGGAGCTGCCGCTGGACGGGGGCGGACAATTTACCGTCACACTTGAGAAATACCGCTTCGTACAGGAAGAAGACATTCTTGTGGCAGCGAGCATTACTGGCTCCCAGGTGGTAGGGCCAAGCCTGGACGCGACCCTGGAGTCCCCCGAGTCTCGCCAGGCGATTGCCAGTACTACACTCCAGAACGAGGCCGGTGCCCCCTACTATGAAGGCATCATTGAGGCCGACGCAGAGCCTGGCGAATATCGGTTGATCGTTGAGGCAACCATTGATGGCAAACCCGTACGCCACGTTTCAACCCTGACCATTGAGCCCGTCCTGGGAGAGTTTGACGGCCTGGGCGACCCAAAGGTGACCAACAACGACCTGATAATACCGGTTCATTTCGACGCCAAAGACCCCGGTTTCTATGCCCTCTCTGCCCAGCTCTACCACAACGGCCGCGCACTCGCGCAGCTGCAGGCGGAGAAGCGACTCGACGGAACCACCGACACCCTGGAGCTCAAAGCCCATGGCTCGGTGCTCGCCCATCGTGAGATTAGCGGTAACCTGGAACTGCGCAACCTGCAGATCCGTCGCCTGCCGGCCTCGCCCGGAGACCGCACCGACTATGGCTATGGCCCTGATGATGGCTACTCGTTTTCGCCACCGGACCTGGACGGATTGACCGACAGCCCGGCAGGTGACCCCGAATCAGAGCAACGTGCTGCGCTGCTGCAAAGGCTGGCAGACAAGTTCTGATACAACAATAAAACAAAGACGGAGCCTTTATGAAAACAAGAAAGAGAAGTGCCTGTAAGACCGCCCTTGCGGTGGCCATCGCCGGCGGCTTGTTCGCCGGCACCGCCCACGCCCAGCTTGCGGGCCACAACGTGATCCTGGTTCACGGCTTCCAGCAGGAAGACCTGGCCAATCCACCTGCCAACCTTAATGAGGTAAAAAGTGCTGGCGAGGACTACTGGCGTACCTTCTGGCTGTCCCGTTCCGACGCCCGTGTAGATTGGGGCAGCGATGGCCGTGTGGAGGGCAACATCGCCCAGCAGGCCTATCAGCAGCTACGTGACATCAGCCAGCAGGGGCTATGCAACGATTTCTGCATTGTGGTTTCCCATTCCACCGGTGACCTGGTTACCCGATATCTTCTGGAAAACCAGGCCCGCTGGCTTCAGGCCGACGGACTGCAGCCGCTGAAAATACTCGCTGCGATCGACTACTCCGGTGCCGGCGGCGGTACGGAGCTGGCCGATCTGGCCCTGAACGTTGCCTACAACGACAGCTGGTACAACTGGCCACTCAAACAGGCGGTACGTGCCTTCACCGGCATCACCCCTGAGCCAGGCAGCCTTGGCGTGGTCAATGACCTGCAAACCAACACGGCACGCAACCTCGCCGTCAGTCCCAATAATATTCCGCGCCTGCGGTTTGTGGCCGGCGGCTCCTCCTACGGCGGCATTACCAAGCCGTTCATTGCCGGCACTGATGATGGCGTGGTACCAACCCACTCGGCCTGTGGCGCCACCACCAGCAACGGTATCGACTCCTGTAGCTCGAACCTGAGCCTGGCGGGCAAGGTGTCCAGCCAGAACGGGCCGTCGGACCTGTACTACAATCACTTTCCGATCCTGATGAACGAGGGTGCTTCCCACAGCGGCGTTCTGGGCTCGGAAACCGGCAACATTTCCGTCCCCGTAGTGAATGACACAACCCTCAATGGACTGCGTGTCGATTTCGCCAGCCGCACCTACAACAAGCGCGCCTGGTGGCAGTGGTGGGGTTCCGGTGACCGATATGTTGAAGTACCCGGTTCGGACCAGACCGATATGTCGACACTGGTCTACAACACACTCAACAACTAAAAATACCAAGATGGACCCAACCGTCTGAAGGAGCACCAACCGGCTCATGGAAGAGCCATTCTTACCTGCCCGTGATAAACTCCGCCGCTGTCGCTCTAAAGCCTATCCACTCTATGGCGGTCTTGAATGCCCCTCTCGAACACTCATAAATCCGACCTGTTACTGGTGGTTGTCACCCTGATGGCAGCCATTAGCTGGATATTTTCCAAGGAAGCCGTATTACTGATGCCGCCGCTGATGTTCATGGCCCTTCGGTTCCTGTTGGCCGGTTCGGTACTGGCGGTCATAGCCTGGCCTTCGCTGAAACGACTAAGCCTGGACCAATTCAAGCGCAGTGCTGGCGTGGGGCTGGTGTTCGGAGTGGCCATGAGCTTCTGGGTGATGGGGCTGTTTCACGTCACCCACATAGGTGAAGGTGCCTTCCTGACCAGCCTTGGCGTGGTCATCGTGCCAGTGATTGCCCGGGTGATCTTCCAGGAGGCACAGCCTTTGAGCACCTGGTTTGCAATTCCGGTCGCGGTGGGCGGGCTCGCGCTGCTGTCGCTCAAAAATGGATTCCGGCCCGAAATCGGTCAGGTTTTCTTTGTGGTGGCTGCGTTTATCTTTGCGCTGTATTTCACCCTTAACACCCGCGCGGCCAACCAGCGCACGGTGATCAACCGCCGGGGAGAGTCCGTGGAAAAACACCGCGTCCCCGCCCTGCCCCTCACGACCATTGCGCTGCTCACCGTAGGCACCGTCACCTTGACCGAGTCATTGCTGCTGGAACCCTGGACACCGACTCTCGAGAACTTCTCCGGCATTCTCGCCGGCTGGGTGATTGCCAGTGCCGTGGTAGGCACGGCAGGCCGCTTCCTGCTGCAGACCTATGCCCAAAGCCTGGCTACCCACAGCCACGGAGTTGTAATCCTTGTGTTGGAGCCGGTATGGGTCGCACTGTTCGCTGCAGGCTGGTTCAGCGAATCCATGTCCACCACACAACTCGCCGGTTGCGGCCTGATATTCCTCGCACTGCTGATCAATCGGTGGGGAGTGCTCAGCAAGGCCATAAAAGGCTGGGCCAGAAAGCAGAAAACCGCCTGAAAGAGGTTGACCACGCCCATCGGAATCAGTATATTTCCACCCCGTTGCAGGACATAGGACCATAGCTCAGTTGGTTAGAGCGCTGCCTTGACATGGCAGAGGTCGGCAGTTCAAATCTGCCTGGTCCTACCATTCCTGCGAACAAGAATATCAACTGAAAAAGCCACTCAGAGCGTAAGCCGAGTGGCTTTTTTTGTTTCTGCCGCTCTTCCTTCCACAAACAATCCAGCAAACGCTTGCAACGCTCTATCAGTTCCGGGTCGGCGCATCCATTACCTCACCAGAAACTGCCGCACAACTCTCTTGTTGACGAACAAATGCGTAACGCCATAAAGCCGGTGCGACTAGTGCAGTAAGTGAAATATTGAGAACTTCGTGCCGCCTTTTTGCTTGCCCCATCCCTTCTTTCAAGGCAACCTTAAAATAGATGAGAAATTAAACTATTTGATTGTGGGTTTTGCAGTCACTGAACCCTTAACACTGCAAAAATTTCAGCAGGAGGAGCCATCATGGACGGATTCAGCAATAGAGCTACTGCGCTTTTCAATGGGCCGATCGGAGTCGTTCTTTTTTTGACCGCGCTTACGTCGCCAAGCCTTACGCTCGCGGCGACACTCACCGTTAACACCTCGGACGACGCCATTGCCGCCGATGGAATGTGCAGTCTGCGAGAGGCGATTATCAATGCCAACAACAATAATCAGACCGGCTCTGCCGACTGTATAGCTGGTGAGTCAGCGCTGCCAGACGTTATACGGTTTGCCGAGTCAATCAATTCTTCACCAATCGTTCTTTCTCTCACTGGCACTAACGAGAACGACGCAGAGACCGGAGACCTGGACATCTCTGCATCGTTAATCATCAAAGGCAATGGTGCTTCTTCTGAGACAGTCATCGACGGCAACAGTACCGATCGTGTTTTTGAAATTCGAAATGACGCTGACGTTCAATTGCTCGACCTTACCGTAACCAACGGCGGCAGCGTGACGTCGGGTGCGGGCATCTATGTGTCCAGTGGCAGACTGACCATGCAAGACGCCCGCGTTTCCTCAAACTTGATTGAAGTGAACTCCGGGTCTGGCTCTGGCGCTGGAATTCACTCTCTCGGCAATTTATTTCTGACAAGAGTCAGCATTCAAGCCAACGAAATCGATGCCTCAGAAACCGACACTGTGTTTGGCTATGGTGCAGGCATCTATGTAGGCAATGGTGGGACCCTTAGCTTGATCACCTCTGTAGTGGAGGACAACCTGATCACAACCGTCAACGGCAGCGCACACGGTGGCGGTCTTTATATCTACCCCAATGTGGGGGCCACCACGGGCGTCAGCAGCTCAGTCTTTTCGGGCAATCAGGTGATTGTAAACGGTACGGGTGCAGCGTCAGGAGGGGGCATTTATCATCGCGCCGGAAACCTGGGCATCGCACGGGGTGTGTTTGTAAATAATCGTGTTACAAAAACGAGCTCCGGCGGTTCTTCCGCCACTGGTGGTGCCATTGCAGCCATAGACCCTCTGTCAATGAGCAACAGCACCATATCGGGTAATCGGGTCGAGGGCATTGACTATGCCGGAGGTGGAGGACTCTTGGCCACCGACTCTGCCGTATTGACTAACGTGACCATTACGCAAAATGCCATTCAAGCAGATCCGACGGTCTTTGCCGACGGTGGCGGCGTAAGAATCATCCTCGGCGGCCTGGACATGACCAATTCGATCATTGCGGGGAACACCTCAACCAGTGAGTCACCGGATTGCAGCGGCAACATCGTCTCCAGCGGCTACAACCTGATTGGAAACAATGCGGACTGCAACTACACGGCTGGCACGGGAGATATTGTCGGCGACGTGAACGGTGGCGGCGCTGCCGTTAACCCGATTCTGGGCACCTTGGCCGCCAATGGTGGCGAGATCTCAATTGGTGACGACCTGGTGCCCGTGCTCACTCACGCTCCCCAGCCTGGCAGCCCCGCCATCGATTCGGGCGATCCACTTGCACCGGGGAGCGTTGGGACATGCTCTTCGATAGACCAACTTGGATTCGGACGCGCGATTGATGGAGATGGCGACGGAGTGGAAATCTGCGACATGGGCGCCGTGGAATTCAGAGAAGAACTCATTCAAGACACAGGGAGTGGTGGCGGTGGCTCAGACAGCGAATCAGGCGGTGGCAGCGGCGGAGGTGGTGCGCTGTCACCGTTTCTTATGCTGGCAGGACTTTTAGTCGCGATAAGGCGCCGGTTCAGCCGGGCTCACACCTGATAAAAGTCCCGATACCAATCCACGAAATTGGCAATGCCGTCCTCCACCGTGGTGGACGGCTTGTAGCCCACATCTTCAATCAGGTCATCCACATTGGCGTAGGTAGCCGGCACGTCACCGGGTTGTAGAGGCAGCAGGTTCTTCTCGGCCTTTTTGCCAACGCGCTCTTCGATAATCTCAATAAACCGGGACAACTCCACCGGATTGTTGCTACCGATGTTATACAGTCGATATGGCGCCTTGCTGGTGCCGGGGTCTGGCGTTTCACCACTCCACTGCGGGTTGGGGGTGGCGACATTGTCCAACGTTCGGATAACGCCTTCCACAATATCGTCAATGTAGGTGAAGTCGCGCCTGTGGTGCCCATGATTGAACACATCAATGGGTTCACCGGCCAGGATCTTCTTGGTGAAGATGAACAGCGCCATATCTGGTCGGCCCCATGGGCCATAGACGGTGAAGAAGCGCAGGCCGGTGGTGGGCATGTTGTAAAGGTGGCTGTAGGTGTGGGCCATCAGCTCGTTGGCTTTCTTGGAGGCCGCATACAGACTCAGGGGGTGGTCCACGTTGTCGTGGATGGAGAACGGCATGGTTTCATTCGCGCCGTAGACGGAGCTGCTGGAGGCGTACACCAGGTGCTTCACATCATTGTGACGACAACCTTCAAGAATGTTGGTAAACCCCACCAGATTGGCGTCAATGTAGGCATGAGGATTCTCCAGGGAGTACCGCACGCCCGCCTGGGCCGCCAGGTGAACCACACGCTCTGGCTTGTGCTCTCGGAACAGGGCCTCCATGACGGGCCTGTCGGCCACGTCCTTACGAACCTCGGTGAATCCTGGCTTACAGGTCAGGCGCTCAAGCCGCGCTTCCTTCAAAGTGGGGTCGTAGTAATCGTTGACGTTATCTACGCCGATTACTTCATCACCTCGGTCAAGCAGCCGATGCGCCAGATGGGAGCCAATGAAGCCCGCCGTGCCCGTAACCAGAATTTTCAACGTGTTCTCTCCTGTTCCTTCAGAACGTCAGCCCGGCACTTACAAACGGGCCACCGAGTTCGATGTCCAGACGGTCATCGCTGTCTTCGTAATCAATACTGATCTGACGGTATCCGGCGCGCAGCTGTAACAACGACAGTTCGTATTGGCCGTAAGCGTTGTAGTCATAGATGGAATCGCCGTCGAAGCTGATGAGGTTGGCCTCGCCACCGACGGAAACACCGGTAAAGGGAAGATCAAAGCGGGCAGCCAGATAACCCATCGGAATCACGCCGTCGACCTCAGTCTTACTGACCTGGCCATTGGTGGCCTGCTCACGAACAATCAGTTCGCCATCCAGATTGCGGGCGGTCACGCCCAGATCCAGATTGGCCCAGTTGTCGAGCACTTCGTAATACAGGGTGACGTCAAACTGGTTCAGGTCCAGATCCGAATCGACGTCGCCGGACACCAGGTCAAATTGCGTGGACACTTCGCCACTACCGCTTTGTTCAATGCGGGTGTAATTCAGGCGCACGTTGGGCAATACCGGCACCGGGTGCTCGAGGTAGGCACTCAGGTTGGCATTGGTGTCGCTTTCCAGGTCAAGGTCGTTTTCGACGTCGACCACGTCGTTGTTTTTGCCGGCTTTACCCGAGAGGTCAGAATCCCAATAACTGACACTGGCACCCACCCCGACCACATCAGCGATGGCAACTGGGGCAGCGATGAGCAATGAGCCGCCGATGGCAAAAATCAGTTTACGCATAGTGCACCTGTCTTATGGTTGTTGTACCTGACTGATCAGTCGAAACGAATACCGAGACGACGACCAACTTCTTCGTAGGTCTCAATCACATCGCCCAGTCCCTGACGAAAACGGTCCTTATCCATCTTCTTTCGGGTTTCCCTGTCCCAGATACGGCAGCCGTCAGGGCTGAATTCGTCACCCAGGACAATCTGGCCACCCGAGCGGCCAAATTCCAGCTTGTAGTCCACCAGCAGCATGCCGGCTTCCTCAAACAGCGCCTTCAGTACGTCATTCACCTGATAGGTCAGTTCTTTCATTCTGGCAAGTTCGTCGGCTTCCGCCCAGCCAAAACTGACCGCCAGTGACTCATTGACCATGGGATCATGCATGGCGTCGTTCTTCAGGAACAGTTCAAAGGTGGGCGGGTTCAGCGTCAGCCCTTCCTCGACACCCAACCTGCGGCACAGACTGCCGGCGGAGATGTTACGAACCACGCATTCAACCGGAATCATATCCAGCTTCTTGACCAGCGATTCCGTGCCGGAAAGCAGGCCCTCAAAGTGCGTGGGAACGCCGGCCGCTTCCAGTTTTTCCATGATGAAGGCATTAAAGCGGTTGTTCACCATGCCCTTGCGGTTGAGCTGCTCTTTCTTCTCGCCGTCAAAAGCCGACGTATCGTCGCGAAAGACCATCACAAACCGGTCGGGGTCGTCGGTACGGTATACGGATTTGGCCTTGCCCGCGTAAAGCTCTTCACGCTTTTCCATGTCAGATCTCCGGACGTGCCCGCTCGGTGCAGGCACTGCTTGCATTAGTAAAGATATTCGAACAGTTCTGAAAGCAGCTCGGTCGAGCGATTCTCACCATCGTAACTCTCGGCGATGGCGGTGGAAACGACAATGTCGCCGTCGCGTTCCTCAAGCCGTATATCAAACGAATGTACCGGTTCCGGGGCGTCGGAGAACCAGCTGAACCATCCCGGCTCGCGCTCGGATTCCGGCCGGAAATCCACAAAGAAATACCCGTCTTCACGGTTCAGGTCGATCACCGGTATGCCCGCGTCATCCACCGCTCGGCGAACCTCCGCCCAAGCCCGGCCGTAATCCAGGCTCATTACAATTTCCCTGGGCGTTTCGTCGTCCGATACCAACTTGACCAGGGGTTCGCTGGCCATGCCCAATGCCGCACGGGAGTAAGACTTACTGTCTTCCCGGTTGCGTAAATACTGGGCCAGGTCTTCGAGCAGCTTCCGACTGGTATCGAGTTGCTCGCGGCTACGGGTGTCCCCACCGCCCCAAGCCATCAGTTCGTTCGGGTCATCAGCAACTTCGAAGGAACGGAACTGAACCTCTGTGGTTTTGCGGCGCACACCGGGCGCAACACGGGCCTGGACAACCACTTTCGCTTCTGGTCCGTCGGGGTTGTCCGGCAGCCCCAGCAACCCCCTAGCCTGCTTGCTGAAGTTAACCAACTCACTCTGCATCAGGCCGAGCTGGGGGCTGTCGTACGCCACACCAAGGCCGTTCTCATTCATGTAGGAGGTGACTGCAGGCCAAAGGCGACCTGGAACATCATTCACCAGCAGCCATATCTGGCCATCCAGTTCCTCAACCAGATAATTTTCGTCAAGGATATCGGAGGTCATATCCGGCGGCCTGGGTATGCTTCCCCGATACATACGGCCCGAGTCGGCAGCGGTCGCTTCGCGTATCGGCATGATCTGACCAAACTCGCCTTCATCCGCCGTTTCCGGCAGTTTCAGAGGCGTGCCTTCCGAGGCATTGACATAGCGCTCTGAGCGGTCTTCGATCAAGCTACAGCCTGACAGGGCCATAACAAACATCAGGCCCGCCAGGGGCCTGATGCATTTTTCGGTTTTTTTGATTTCTGTCCTGAACCTAAACGCCATCAGGCGACTCCAGTTACGATAGATGGTACAGCCTGACTCAGAGTACGCCAGAGGCTTTCAGTGCGTCTTCCACTTCGCCGTGGAACCTGTCACTCAGAGGGGTGAGCGGAAGGCGAATGCCCTCCCCGATCATACCCATATGATAGAGAGCCCACTTCACGGGGATGGGATTGGCCTCGAGGAAAAGTTTGCGGTTCAGAGGCATGAGCAACTCGTTAAGCCGCTCAGTTTCCTCCTCATTTCCGGCGATGGCGGCTTCGCACAACGCAGCCATGCCCTTGGGCGCCACGTTGGCGGTAACGGAGACGTTGCCTTTGGCGCCGGCAAGCATCAGTCCGGCGGCCGTCGCGTCGTCGCCAGAGTAGACCACCAGGCGGCCTCTAACGGCTTCAACCAGCTCTGCACCACGGGGAATATTGCCGGTTGCATCCTTGATGCCGATGATGTTCGGAATACCTGCCAGGCGCTCAACGGTCTCGTTCAGCATGTCGCACGCCGTTCGGCCGGGAACGTTGTAGAGAATCTGATCGACCGGGACAGCCTCGGCAATGGTCTTGAAGTGCTGGTAGAGCCCTTCCTGGGTCGGCTTGTTGTAGTACGGGACGACAAGCAGACAGGCATCGGCACCCAGCTTGTGAGCCTCTTCGGTCAGCTCTATGGCTTCACGAGTACTGTTACCGCCGGTACCGGCAATCACAGGAATGCGGCCCTTGACGCGTTTTATGATATGCCCCACCACCCGCATGTGCTCTTCCGGGTCCAGCGTGGCGGATTCACCCGTCGTTCCAACGGCCACGATACCGTGCGTTCCGTTGTCGAGATGAAAGTCCACCAGCTTATCAAGGTGCTCCCAATGAACGCTGCCATCGGAATGCATGGGCGTGACCAGTGCGACAAGGCTCCCCGTAATCATAAAAACTCCGTACGAATAAAAACGATATGGTAATGTTGGGCACCCACTGACACAAGGGAATTAAAGGAGATGTCATGTCAGCACCCGAACTGAACCGTCCTGTTGATGATTTTGAGGCCCCGGCTACCGGAGATCAAACCATTCGTTTATCGGACCTGAAAGGCCAGAATGTGGTGGTCTATTTCTACCCCAAGGACAACACCCCCGGATGCACCACTGAAGGTCAGGATTTCCGCGATCGGCACGACCAGTTTGAAGCACTCGATACGGTTATTTTCGGCGTATCACGTGACGGCCTGAAAGCCCACGACAACTTCCGCGAAAAGCAGGCATTTCCCTTCCACCTGATTTCCGACAAGGACGAAGCCCTCTGCCAACAGTTCGATGTCATCAAGCTGAAGAAGCTCTATGGCAAGGAATATATGGGCATTGACCGCAGCACCTTCCTGATCGACAAGGACGGGGTCCTTCGCAGGGAGTGGCGAGGCGTGAAAGTACCAGGCCACGTTGACGAAGTGCTGGAGGCCGTCAGGAGTCTTTAAGACTCCTTTGGCAACGTCTCTGCCTGCCCGTACTTGACCGGCCATGCCGAGAAGATCGCCTTGAGCATGGTCGCCAGCGGTATGGCGAAGAACACACCCCACAAACCCCAGATGCCACCAAAGAACAACACAGCCACGATGATGGCGACAGGGTGCAGATTATTCACTTCCGAGAACAGGATGGGAACCAGAACGTTGCCATCCAGCGCCTGGATCACACCGTACACCACCATGACCCAGATAAACTGGCTGCCCCACCCGAAGGCGAACAGGGCGATCATGGCGACCGGAATGGTGACAACAGCCGCCCCGATATAGGGAATCACCACGCTCAGACCCACCATCAGTGACAGCAGGGCCGCATAGGGCATACCCAGAACCTTGAAGGCCACGTAGGTGATACCTCCAACGATCAGTATCTCCACCGCCTTTCCCCGCACGTAGTTGGCACACTGAAGATTCACTTCATGCCATATCCGGACCATCATCGGGCGTTGGGATGGCAGCATGCGAGCGATCGCACCCAGTAGCACCCGGCGGTCCTTGAGGAAGAAGAATACGAGAATCGGCAGCAACACCATGTAGATCAGCAGCGCCACCAGATCCGGAATGCTTTCCAGTGAAAAGGACACCAGCCATTGGGTCATGCGGCCGGCTTCGGTGGTTACCTGATTGTAGATGGTGTTGATGCCTTCCATGGATATCAGCGTTGGATACTGCTCAGGAAGCACTTCAAGATAGGACTGCATCTCTCTGAAAATACGAGGCGCTTCGCCCGCCAGCCCGGTCACCTGGGTCCAGATCAGAGGTAACAGCCCGAACAGGACGCCAATCAACAGCCCCAGGAAGACAAAGAACACGCCTATGATGGATACGATTTCCGGAATTCCGAGCCGATTAAGCTTGGTGACCAGCCCCTGGAGGATAAAGGCAACAATAACCGCCGCAATCGCGGGCGCCAGCATGGAGCCGAAAAAAATGATGAAGACGACGCCTGCCAGTATCAGCAGGAAAAGAATGACGGCTTCTTCATCTGAAAAGTATTTGTGGGCGAGGCCACGTAAAATTCTGATCATCAACGACTCCGGAGGGTCATTACTACGGGCTTAACCGCCGCACTTTATCACAAAGGTGAAACAGCCACCCTGTTCGGATGTGCGGACCAGCTCATGACTCGACAGTTCGAGGAACGCAGGAATATCCCTTGCAGAACCGGCGTCTGTGGCGATAACTTCAAGTTCCTGGCCGGGAGACATGCTGTTGAGTTCGAGCTTGGTTTTCAATAGCGGCATCGGACAGCGCAGGCCCGATGCGTCCAGTGTTCGATCAGCCATGGCGATAAGGCATCCGTATGTTCAAAACAGGAGCCGGCATTATGCCCACAGTGGTACTGTATTGCACCTCAATCGTAACAGACGAACCCCGAAAGAACTTTCGGTGGCACAATGCTGTCAGAGAGAACCCCATGACAACGGACATCGCCTATTCATGACTGTAACAAACCGCCGCCGAACTCAACGGCCAGGCACCCTGGCATCCGCCTTTGCCCTGGCGTTTTCACTGACGGTCAGCCAGGCCTCGGCACAATCGTCGGATAGCACACTCCCGTCCATTGGTGGCGCCGGTGGTGGGCTTATCTCTGAGCGCCAGGAAACGGATATCGGGCGTCAAGTGATGACATCCATCCGGCGATCCGCCCCTCAGATCACCGATGCCCTGGTCCAGGACTACCTGAACTCGATCATTTATCGCCTCGTACCCTCGGCACCTCTGAGTAGCAGCGACCTCACGCTGGCGATCATCGACAGCCCCGACATCAATGCCTTTGCGGTCCCCGGCAATGTCGTCGGCGTTAATGGCGGCCTGTTCCTGAATGCCGAGAGTGAGCAACAGTTTGCCTCGGTTCTGGCCCACGAACTGGCGCACCTGAGCCAGCGCCATTTCGCCAGGCGCCTGGAGCAACAGGAAACCAGCGCCCCGTTGACCATTGCCGGCATGATCGCCGGCATCATCCTCTCAGCGGTTACCCAGTCGGATGTCGGCATAGCGGCCATCGCAGGCACCCAGGCACTGGCAGTACAGAATATGTTGGCTTATAGCCGGGCCCATGAACAGGAAGCTGACCGGGTTGGCATGGACATACTGGCCAGCTCCGGCATGGACCCGAGAGGGATGCCGGAAATGTTCGAGATCATGATGCGACAGAACCGCCTGCAGGGAAACCGGGTTCCGGAGTACCTGTCCACCCACCCGCTGACGCAGAATCGTGTATCCGACACCCGCAACCGCGCCGAACAATACCCTCGCAGGGATGTGGCCGATGCCCAGGAGTATCATCTGGTTCGATCCCGGCTTCAGGTTCGATACGCAAAGTCCGCAGACATCGCTGTGGAAACGTTCAAGGACTACCTGAACCGTTCGGACACCGAAAAGCCGGATGCCATTCGCTACGGCCTGGCGGTGGCGTTGCTGAGAAATGGAAACCAGAGTGAGGCGATTATTGAGCTTGAAAGGCTGCTCGATGGAACACCGGGGCGCATCACCTATCAGGTGACACTCGCAGAGGCGCTGATTGAGCAGGACAAGCTCAACGAAGCTCGCAGCCTGCTTTCCGAAGCCCTTGCAAGAAATCCCGGCAACTACCCGATTACCGACATGCTCGCACACCTGGAAACCGCGGCGGGTAACGGCGAACGTGCCGCCGAATACCTCCACAGACTGACGCGGGAACTGCCGAAGAAAGAGCATCTCTGGCTGAGGTTGGCGGAAGCCGAAGGGTTGGCGCGCAACATCGTTGGGGTGCACCGGGCGAGGGCCGAATACGATATCCTGATGGGCGACCTTGAGGCAGCCCAGCGCCAGTTGCGACAGGCCCAGGAAAGACTCCCCGCCGGAGCGCCATTGCGCCAAATCGTGACCGAACGATTGTCGCAGGTGTCAGAGCGGCTGAACCAGCGCCGCAGCTGACGTCAGGCGTTGCCGGCGGCCTTCAGATTCATCTCGGCGGTGAAATCCAGCATTCGCTGAAGCGGCCTCAACGCATCCTCCCGCAACGACGGGTCCACATGAACCTCCTGGTCACCGTTCTCAATCACCGACAGCAGGTTCTCGAGGCCATTCATCGCCATCCACGGGCAATGGGCGCAGCTACGACAGGTGGCGCCATTTCCGGCTGTTGGCGCCTCAATCAAGGTCTTGTTGGGGGCCAACTGCTGCATCTTGTAGAAAATGCCGTTGTCGGTGGCAACGATAAACTGATCGTTGGGCAGCGTCTGTACCGCATGAATCAGCTGAGAGGTCGAACCGACAACATCGGCCATCTCGACCACCGCGTTGGGCGACTCAGGGTGCACCAGAACCGCCGCATCCGGATACAGCGCTTTCAGATCCTCCAGCCCCCGGTACTTGAACTCTTCATGTACGATGCATGAACCATCCCAGAGCAACACATCCGCACCGGTGGTTTTCTGCACGTAATGGCCTAAATGCTTGTCCGGGGCCCAGAGTATTTTTTCACCACGGGCATCCAGCGACTCCACAATGGCCTGAGCACAACTGGAGGTAACCACCCAGTCCGCCCTTGCCTTCACCGCTGCGGAGGTATTGGCGTAGACCACAACGGTACGGTCGGGGTGCTGGTCGCAAAAGGCCGAGAATTCGTCCGCGGGGCAGCCAATATCCAGTGAACAGGTGGCCTCCAGCGTGGGCATCAGCACACGTTTTTCCGGGTTCAGAATCTTGGCGGTTTCGCCCATGAAACGGACACCTGCCACGACCACGGTTGACGCTTTGTGCTGGTTGCCAAACCGGGCCATTTCCAGCGAATCGGCAACACAGCCGCCGGTTTCCTCCGCCAGGCGCTGAATGTCAGGGTCGGTGTAGTAATGAGCCACGAGCACCGCATCCTGCGCTTTCAGCGCTGCTCGAATACGGGACTCAAGGTTGGCTTTCTCGTCGTCGCTCAGGGTCTTTGGCTCCGCCTGGTGTGCCAGATGTTCCTGAACGAGAATACGGTCTTCAACTCGCGTCATTACTGCATCTCTGTATTGCGTTAACGTCGGAAGTATATCACTTCGGCCACGACTTTCACTGGGCTGACACCCTGCTGTCACAGAGTTTTGCTTAGGTTACTTACACGCACCCTTTTAACTACGCCCACTATCACAGATGTATGACCGTATACCCAAAAAAAAAGAGCCCGAAGGCTCTTTTTTCGACAGGAGCCGCTTTGGCTTCCTGTTCTATTGGTGGGTCGTGAAGGATTCGAACCTTCGACCAATTGGTTAAAAGCCAACTGCTCTACCAACTGAGCTAACGACCCATAACTGTCGGCCCGAATCCGGACCAGAACAACGCGACGACTCAGTCCACCGCCTCGTTCGTAATTTGGTGGGTCGTGAAGGATTCGAACCTTCGACCAATTGGTTAAAAGCCAACTGCTCTACCAACTGAGCTAACGACCCAAACGAGGCGCATATAGTAATGATTTTTCAGCGCCGATCAACCCCTAATTCCCAGGTTTCTCAACATTCTTCGTGGCAAGCACGATCAGCCGTTACTGGAGTCGAGGTACTTCTTGGCCAACTCAGCAGCGCTGGTATTCGGATAGTCGCGGACCACGGTTTCCATACGCCCGCGAGCCTGCTCCTTATCGCCAAGCCGGTCCAGGGTCACGCCAAGCTTGTAAACAGCGTCCGGCGCCTTGCGATGATCCCCATAACGGGTTGCAACGATGGTGAACGCCTGCCGCGCCTGTTCGAGCTGTTCCTCAACGAGGTACACTTCGCCCAGCCAATAATAGGCGTTGACCGTCAGGTCCCCTTCCTCATACTCATCAATGAAGTCGTACAACCCGTTGATCGCCTGGTCGTAGTTCTTTTCCTGATGAATCAGAGTCTGGATTTTCTGGTATTCCGTTCGCTCCTTGTCGGAAGGCTGCCGGTAGATTCTGGTTTTCACCCCCGAATTTCCTGCTGCCTCAGCCGAATCGGCCGCGCCCTCTGAGCTCGCTGAGCTCGTCGCTGGTGCTTCCGAGACCTTTTCAGAGAGTTTCAGAATTCGCTGGTCAAGATCGATGTAGCGGTCCCGTGACTGCTTGGTAAGCCGATCAATGAGGTTGCGCTGCTCTTCGACCCGCCCCTGCAATCGACGAACCTCGCCCTGCAGTTGCTGAATCATGTAGAACAGTTCCGCATTGGCCTGACTGTTGCCAGCCTTGCGTTCTGCCTCGGACGCATTGTCCTGGAACGCTGGAGAAACGGATTGCGCCAGCGCGCCGCCCGCATGCCCGAAGGCAAGCGGGAGCATCACTGTCGCCATGAGCAGATGTCTCATGGGGTTCGCCTGTTACTGGAAAACGAGTTCAACGCGACGGTTCTGGGCCCACGCGCTCTCACTGGAACCCATCACTGCCGGCTTTTCTTCACCGTAGCTGATGGTTTCCGTCTGGCCGCGGGAAGCACCGTTCACGATCAGGAAACGCTCGATGGCGTTGGCACGACGCTCGCCCAGTGCGAGGTTGTATTCTTTGGTGCCGCGCTCATCAGCATGCCCTTCAATACGGACATTCTGCCCCGGATTGGCTTGCAGGAACCGGGCGTGGGCCACCAGCACATCGCGGGCTTCGGTTTTGATTTCGGAGGTATCAAAATCAAAGTAAAAGGTGGTGATTTCGCGCATGGCGGCTTCTTCCGCCCGCGCAGCACGAGCTTCCGCTTCACGACGCTGCTCTTCGCTCATCTCGGATGAAGACACAGCGCCGTCATCATCGCCGCCATAAACAGTGCTACCACCTTCCTGGTCGACAGCAGAGACATCGGAACCGTACGCACCGTCTTCAGTGGTCTCACCGGTGCTGCTGCAACCGGCGATCAGACCAAGAGACATTACCATGGCGAATAATTTGTGGTGAGCTGATACGTTCATAATCACTTCCTTCCTTTTTGAGAGTCTGTTGTACGTTAATGCAAACGAACCTGTTCTGTTCGGAGTTCCGGTTTACTTGACGATCGGTGACCATGCCGGTTCACGCACATCACCCTCCGAGGCCGGCAGACTATAGGCCGCTCCGCCATCCGCGGCAATTACAGTTAGTACACTGTCGCCGCCCTGCTTGGTTGCATAGATCAACATCCGGCCATTGGGCGAAACACTGGGCGACTCATCGGACTCAGTTCGAGTGAGAATCGTTTCTTCCTCCGTCTGCAAGTTAGTCCGTGCTATATGAAACGCCTTGTCTCTCTGATGCACATAGTAGACGTACTTGCCGTCATTGTCTGGCCGCGGGCGGGCATTGTAGCGGCTACCGAAGGTAATCCTGCGGGGTTCCGCACTCTCACTGGACTTGTGGTAGATCTGCGGCCCACCGGAACGATCAGACGTGAAGAAGAAACCTTCACCCGTATGATCCCAGGTGGGCTCAGTATCAATAGACCAGTGATTGGTCAGCCGCTTGAGCGAGCGACTCTGAATATCCATCTTGTAGACCTCGGCATTGCCGTCCTTCGACAGGGTCATAAGCAACGACCGACCATCCGGGCCCCATGCGGGAGCTGAATTCAAACCCCGGAAGTCCGCGATCCGCGTGCGGTTGCCCGATGAAAGCTCGTGGATATAGATTGCAGGCTTACCGGTTTCAAACGACACATAGGCAAGCCTCTTACCGTCGGGCGACCAGGCTGGTGACAAAATGGGTTCTTCGCTTTCCAGCCTGACCTTGGCCCTTTTGCCATCCACGTCACTGACCTGCAGCCGATACAGGGCCTTGCCACCGGATCGTTGAAGCGTGACGTAGGCCAGCTTGGTAGAAAATGCGCCCGGCACCCCGGTGATAGCCTCATAGACCTTGTCACTGATGTGGTGGGCAAGGCTCCGTGTGCTGTTCACCGATGAGGACGCCGTTGCCCCAAGGATCCGCTCCTCGCGGTTCACATCGTACAACTCATACCGGGCTTCAATCTTGTCGCCGGTACGTGTCAACTGACCGACCAGAACGTAACGCTGCCCCAGAAGTCGCCAGTCGCGAAAATAGACCTCATCACCCTTTGACGGCAGGCTGAGCATTTTCTCTGGTGCCAGTGGCTTGAATTCACCGCTCATGGTGAGGTCGTCGCGGACGATACTGCTGATCTTATCGCCAGACGGCATGGTGCCGGATTCAGCGAATGGGACCACGGCGACCGGGATGGCCGAATCCGCACCCTCCGTGATTCGGATCAACAGCTCTGCGTGGGCCGCCGGACTGCTCCCTATCATCACCGCCAGCATCAGCAACCATGTCATTACCATGCCGGTTGGGGTTGTGCCTTTAGTACTCCGGTTCGTCATTTGATTTCCCATTGTCCTTATCTCAACCGCCGAGGATTGAACTCAATCGTAAACTGGCGAAAATACTTTTCAAACGTGTCCCGATCATCGGGAATCGGATAACGATTCAACGACTTAACCGCGCCCAGCGCCGAATTGTCGAATGCCGTGTTGCCACTGGTGGAGACAAGCTTTACCGAGGCAAGTTCACCAGTCGGTAGCAAAGTGATCTGAAGCCGCGCAGTCATCTCCTCGGTTGCCGATGATGGCGGATACCAGGCCTGGCTCAATCGTTCACGAATCAGCGCCTGATATTTCTGGCTTTCCGTCAGCATCTGCGCTTCGCGCGCTTTAGCGGCAGCCGCCTCCCTCTTACGGCGCTCCTCCGCCTCGCGTTCCTGCTGGGCTTCTTCCGCCAGGGCTTCCAGTTGCTGTTCTTTCAGACGCCGCTCACGCTCTTTGCGTTTCCGTTCAGCTTCCTGGCGCTCTCGCTCTTCCCTCGCCTTGCGCTCAGCTTCTTCCTTGCGGCGCTGCTCCTCCGCACGGCGTTTTTCCTCGGCGGCCTTCCGGGCAGCCTCTTCCTGGCGACGCTTTTCTTCCTCGGCCTTTTGACGTTCACGCTCCTTGGCTTCAGCAGCAGCCTTCTGGCGGGCAGCCTCTTCCGCTTTGCGCTGCTGTTCACGTTCGCGCTTCGCCGCCTCTTCCTGGCGCTGCTGTTCCTGCTTGCGCTCTTTCTCCTGCTGGATGCGGCGAGCCTCTTCCCGTTCGCGTTCCTCTTCGGCCTTTCGACGTTCGGCTTCTTCCTTACGCTTCCGCTCTTCCTCCTGCCTGCGTTCTTCATCACGATCCGGTTCATCAACCGGTTCCGTCACCGGGCTGGGTTCGGGCTCGTTCGGGGTGATCAGGCGCGCAGAAATACTGGGCGGCGGCGGATCCTCCGAGGGATTGGTCCACGTCCATCCGGCCAAGGCCACGCCCAGGATCAACCCATGCAGCAGGATTGACAGAGCCACGGGCGACTTCCAGGGCGGCTGGCCCGTGTTGGTTACATCACGCTCATGACCTCTCACAAAAACCTGCCTGCTCTGTACTTACTCATCAATGGATGGCGCTTCGGTGATCAATCCGACATTAGACGCCCCTGCGGCCTGTAACTGAGCCATCAGTCGAACAACGGTACCGTACTCAACATGCTCATCACCCCGAACAAGCACTTCGCGGTCCGTACGCTGGGACAGGATTTTGGCGATCCGGTCGCGAATGTCCGCGAGTGACATCGGGTCACTGCTTTCATCCCCGATATCCATGAAATACGCACCATTGCTGTCGACGGACACCACGATAGATTCCACGTTCTTGTCGGACTGGATCGGCTGCGATGTGGTTTCCGGCAGATCCACTTTTACGCCTTGCGTCAGCATCGGCGCCGTCACCATAAAGATGATCAGCAGCACCAGCATGACGTCGATGTAGGGTACGACGTTGATTTCAGACATCGGCTTGCGACTTCTCGCCGGCATCATTCCCATGCCTTTCATGTTTCTGCTCTCCCGACTGGCTGTCCGTTACTGGCTGCCTTCCTCATGCGGCTGACTGCTCGCTGTTATGCACACGGCGATGGAGGATGCTCGAAAACTCATCGGCAAAGGTTTCATAGTTCTTCAGCAGCGCATCGGAAATAGCGGAGAAACGGTTATAGGCAATCACGGCGGGGATGGCCGCAAACAGGCCCATTGCCGTTGCTATCAATGCCTCGGAAATACCGGGGGCTACCGTGGCGAGGGTCGCCTGCTGAACCTGAGCCAGTCCCCGAAATGAATTCATGATGCCCCAGACCGTGCCAAACAGACCGACATAGGGGCTGGTGGAGCCGACGGTTGCAAGAAACGGCAAGTGCATCTCCAACCGCTCCTGCTCACGGGAAAACGCCACTCGCATCGCACGCTGGGTGCCTTCCATGACGGCATCGGCATCCCGGCTTTGCTGGCGCAGACGGGAAAATTCCTTGAAACCAGCCCGGAACAACGACTCCATGCCGGAGAACGGCGTCGGATTACTGTTCACTTCCCGGTAGAGCTGACCCAGGTCCATTCCGGACCAGAACCGTTCCTCGAACGCATACTGGGCCTGCTTGGCCTTGCGGAACACCTTCAGGCGCTGGAAGATCAGTGCCCAGGAGATAATGGACGCCAGGGCAAGCAACAGCATAACCAGCTGAACCAGCACGCCGGCGTTGGCGATGAGATACCAAACAGAAACTTCTGACTCCACCTTTTACTCCTGGATTATTCCACTTGTGAATTGGTTTTCAGGCTGCTTTCCAGCAACTCCAGCATGTTTACCGGAAGGCGTCTTGGCCGGCCGGAATCCAGTGCTATACAGGCCACACGCACATCCGCCGAGGCCAGTACCTTGTCATCGGAGCGGCGAACAACCTGTTGACGAAAATCCATCCATACACGGCCGAACGCCACTGGCTCCGCGGTCACTCGCAACTCATCGTCGAGCCTGGCCGGAGCACCGTAGTGAATCGACAGGCGCTGGACAACGTAACTGATGTTATCCGCCAGGCCGGCGCGAAGCCCGACACCCTTGTGACGAACCCACTCCGTACGGGCACGCTCCATATAGTGCAGGTACTTCGCGTGGTATACGATACCGCCGGCATCGGTATCCTCGATGTACACGCGAACCGCCAACCCGACCGATGAATCATAACGCTCAGTCAAACAGGTCCTCCCGTTCCGGACCGGATGGCACTACACCAAAATGCTGGTAGGCATTGGACGTCACCATACGCCCACGGGGCGTACGTACCATGAAACCCTGCTGAATCAGGAACGGCTCAAGAACGTCTTCGATAGTGCCTCGTTCTTCACTGATCGCCGCTGCCAGACTTTCGACACCGACCGGGCCACCATCAAACTTTTCAATCATCGCCAAAAGCAGGCGCCGGTCCATGTGATCAAACCCCTGGGCGTCCACTTTCAGCATGTTCAGTGCCTGGTCCGCAATGGACTCACTAATGCTGCCATCCGCTTTTACCTCAGCAAAGTCACGCACTCTGCGTAGCAGGCGGTTGGCAATACGGGGTGTTCCCCGGGAACGACGGGCAATTTCGTAAGCACCGCCGTTGTCGATAGCGACCGATGACAATCGCGCGGAACGGAGAATAATATCCGTCAGATCCTTGGTGTTATAGAACTCAAGACGCTGGACGATGCCGAAACGATCCCGCAGCGGCGACGTCAGAAGCCCGGCGCGTGTCGTCGCACCCACCAGGGTAAAGGGGGGCAGGTCCAGTTTGATGGAGCGGGCCGCCGGGCCCTCTCCAATCATGATATCCAGTTGGTAGTCTTCCATCGCCGGGTAGAGCACTTCTTCCACGGCGGCGCTGAGACGATGAATTTCATCAATGAAGAGGACATCACCCTCTTCGAGGTTGGTCAGCATGGCGGCCAGATCACCGGCTTTTTCCAACACCGGGCCGGATGTGGTCTTAATGGACACACCCATTTCATTGGCAATGATGTTGGCGAGCGTGGTCTTGCCCAGCCCCGGCGGACCAAAGATCAGCACATGATCCAATGCCTCCTGGCGACCTCGCGCGGCGGAAATGAAGATTTCCATCTGCTCCCGCACAGCCGGCTGACCAACATAGTCCGCAAGCACACCGGGACGGATCGCTCGATCCTGCACTTCCTCATATTGTCCGGCCTGGGCTGTAATCAGGCGATCCGATTCAATCATTGAACTACCCGCTCAGAGGAAATAAACAACATGCCTGTACACTCGTATCGGGTTCATTATGCCCCAATTGTACAAACGGCGCTTTTGCTGTCACGTTACGCTCTCTACACATATGGGGCCAGGATGCGATTAATGACACTCTTTTAATCAGCCCGTTACCCATTAGTTGGCAGGAATCATTGCCCGTAGCGCCAACCGAATCAATTCCTGGCTCGACATGTTCTCTTCCGCCACTTTGCTGATCGCCTTGGACGCCTCCTGTGGCTTGTACCCCAGGGCAATCAGTGCGGCTTCCGCCTCTTCCCTGGGGTCATGACCTGCAGCAATGCTCGCGTTGGCTGAGTCGGAGGTAACCGTCGCATTTGGCGACGCTGGCGTGAACTGCCCTTCAAGTTGCCCTATACGATCTGTCATTTCAATAAGCAGGCGTTCGGCGGTTTTCTTGCCAACACCGGGAAGCTTGACCAGGGCATTAGCATCGCGAGCCTCAACGCAGCGGATAAACTGATTCGCATCCAACCCCGACAGAATCCCGGCGGCAAGCTTGGGACCAACCCCATTAACCTTGATCAGCAACCGGAACAGGTCCCGGTCCAGCCGTGAAGAGAAGCCGTAGAGGCTCTGGGCGTCCTCGCGAACAACAAAGTGGGTGTGGAGAACCAGCTCGTCGCCGGTTTCAGGAAGGTTAAAGAAGGTGGTGTAGGGAATATCGACTTCATACCCCAGGCCGGCGCATTCCACCAATGCCTGGGCGGGGGATTTTTCAATCAGGATGCCTCGGATACGACCAATCAACGGGTTTCTCCCTGGACTTCAATGAGTCTGGTTATTGTCTTCGGACCCGGCCACTTCGCACTTTCCCGCCACCTCCGGACGCCAGCCGGGCAACGCTCTGGCTCATGTGGGCGTGGCACAGCGCAATCGCCAGGGCGTCTGCCGCGTCGGCCTGCGGCTTGCGAGACAGGGCCAGCAACACCTGGACCATATGCTGGACCTGGGACTTGTCAGCGCCGCCTTTACCCACCACCGCCTGCTTGACCTGGCGGGCGGAATACTCGTGAACCGGCAAACCGCTGTTGGCGGCCGCTACAATCGCCGCTCCCCTGGCCTGCCCCAACTTCAGCGCTGAATCCGGGTTACGGGCCATGAATACCTGCTCGATGGCGAATTCTTCGGGGCGGTATTCGCCAATGAGCGTTGCCAGACTATGGAAGATGGTTTGCAGGCGTTCCGCCATGGGCTTCTCGCCGACACGGATGCATCCACTGTCAATATATTCGATCACCCGGCCCTCGGCCCGGACAATCCCGTAACCGGTAATGCGTGACCCTGGGTCCACCCCCATGATTATCGACACGTTGCGCCCTTATTGATGGAGTGCCTCCATCACGTCCGCCGATATATCGGCGTTGTGATAAACATTCTGCACATCGTCCAGGTCTTCCAGCATATCGATGAGCTTGAGGATGGGCTCTGCGCCCTCCTCATCCAGCTCTACAGTGGTTGAGGGCACCATAGTGACTTCTGCGTTATCGGGTATCAGGCCAGACTCCACCAGGGACTGTTTAACATCGAGGAACTGATCTGGCACGGTGACTATCTCGAAAGAGCCGTCGCCGAGCGTCGCCAGGTCCTCGGCACCGGCAACCAGGGCCGCTTCCATCAGCCGGTCTTCGTCCATCTCCGGGCTGTAGCTGATAATACCCTGCTTACTGAACAGATACGCTACCGAACCGTCAGTGCCGAGATTGCCACCCATCTTGTTCAGGGCGTGACGAATGTCGGCCACAGTGCGGTTGCGGTTATCCGTCATAACTTCCACAAAGATAGCAACGCCACCGGGACCGTACCCTTCGTAGGTCAGTTCCTCGTAATTGCTGTCGTCACCATCCCCGGCACCCCGCTCAACGGCGCGCTCGATAGTGTCCTTCTTCATGTTGGCGGTCAGGGCCTTGTCGATGACGCCCCGCAATCGCGGATTGTCATCCGGGTTTCCCCCGCCCTGACGGGCCGCCACCGTCAACTCGCGAATGATCTTGGTGAAAATCTTACCGCGTTTGGCGTCCTGAGCCGCTTTACGGTGCTTGATGTTGGCCCATTTACTGTGTCCAGCCATAATCAACTCCGTTCAGTCGCGGAGCACACATAGGGGTGTGCTCCGGCATTGCGTTACTCGCCTGCCTGGGTGTCTTCCTTACTTTCGCCGGCCTTGGCCACGGGCTTGCGGCGGCGGATATGAAGCTCACGCAACTGCTTGTCGTCCACTTCTCCGGGCGCCTGTGTCATCAGGCAGGTGGCGCTCTGGGTTTTCGGGAACGCAATCACATCACGGATGGAGCTGGCACCGGTCATCAGCATGATCAACCGGTCCAGACCAAACGCCAGGCCACCATGGGGAGGGCAACCGTATTTCAGCGCATCCAGCAGGAACCCGAACTTGGCTCGTGCTTCTTCGTGCTCAATACCCAGGGTACGGAACACGCTTTCCTGCATTTTTTCGTCGTGAATACGGATGGAACCGCCACCGAGCTCGGTGCCATTGAGCACCATGTCGTAGGCGCGGGACAATGCCGTCGCCGGTGACGCTTCCAGCTCGTCACCAGAACAGGATGGCGCCGTGAACGGATGGTGAATCGCAGTCAGGCTTCCGTCAGATGTTTCCTCGAACATCGGGAAGTCCACCACCCACATCGGCGCCCACTCGGACGTCAGCATGTTCAGGTCGTGGCCGACCTTGATGCGAAGCGCGCCCAGGGCTTCGTTGACCACGTTGGTCTTATCGGCGCCGAAGAACACGATATCGCCATCTTCCGCACCGGAGCGCTCGATGACAGCCTGCGCAACATCGTCACCCAGGAATTTGATGATCGGCGACTGCAGGCCTTCAACGCCCTTGGAAGTATCATTGACCTTGATGTAGGCCAGCCCCTTGGCACCGTAGATACCCACGTACTTGGTGTAGTCGTCGATCTGTTTGCGGGTCAGCTCGCCGCCCTTCGGAACACGTAGTGCTGCTACGCGGCCCTTGGGGTCATTAGCCGGACCGGCAAACACCTTGAAGTCAACGCCCGCAACCAGATCACCCACGTCAACCAGCTCAAGCGGGATACGCAGGTCCGGCTTGTCGCTGCCATAACGCTGCATTGCCTCGGCGTACGGCATGCGCGGGAATTCAGGCAGATCCACTTCCAGAACATCCTTGAACAGCGAACGAATCATGTTCTCGTTCAGGGTCATCAAGGTCTCCTCGTCGATGAACGAGGCCTCGATGTCAATCTGCGTGAATTCCGGCTGACGGTCGGCACGCAGGTCTTCGTCGCGGAAACACTTGGCGATCTGGTAATAGCGATCCACACCGGACACCATCAGCAATTGCTTGAAAAGCTGCGGGGACTGGGGAAGTGCAAAGAAGGAGCCTTCATGGGTGCGGCTTGGCACCAGGTAGTCACGTGCGCCTTCCGGAGTGGCGCGGGTCAGGATAGGCGTCTCCACATCCATAAAGCCGTTGCTATCCAGAAAGTTGCGAATATAGCTGGTCACCCTGGAACGGAAACGCAGTCGGTTCAGCATTTCCGGGCGACGCAGGTCCACAAAGCGATACTTCAGGCGAACGTCTTCACCGACATCCACATGCTCATCTAGCGGGAACGGAGGCGTTGCAGCGGCATTCAGGATGGATAACTGCTTACCCAGCAGCTCAACCTGCCCCGTCGGCATGTTGGCGTTTTCGGTACCAGCGGGACGACGGCGCACACGGCCGGTCACCTGAATAACGAATTCACTGCGGACCTTCTCCGCCAGATTGAAGCTCTCTGGGGTATCCGGATCGAACACGACCTGGGAAATACCGTCCCGATCGCGAAGGTCCAGAAAGATCACCCCACCGTGATCGCGGCGACGATGAACCCAACCGCAAAGAGTAACTTCCTGATCGATGTGAGATTCGTTGATTCCACCGCAATAATGACTGCGCATACCGGTTCCCGTTGTATCTGATGTGTGCGTAAAAGTTTGCAAAAATGGTTCTGGCGGACCCTACTGCAAAAGCGGCCCATTATAAACACAATGAACGGGAAAATCAGGCTTCCATCACCGTGGGTGACGGTAAAACATTTGGCCGCTAGAATGGGCCGATTTACCGCCTTATGGAGCCGCCCTTGTCAGCCCGAGCCGAACAGAAACTCCGCACTCGCCGTGCCCTGATGGACGCCGCCCTTGCTCAACTCAGTGCGGACCGGGGCTTTGGCAGCCTGAGCCTGCGGGAAGTGGCAAGGGAAGCTGGCATTGCGCCGACATCGTTCTACCGGCACTTTTCCGAGCTTGACGAGCTGGGGCTTGCCCTGGTGGACGAAGGCGGTGTCGCCCTGCGACAACTCATGCGCCAGGCACGCAAGCGAATTGCACGAAACGGCAGCGCCATCAGCACCTCGGTGGACACCTTCATGGAGTATCTTGGCAACAACTCCAATCTGTTTCGTCTGATGCTGAGGGAAAGCACCGGGGTATCAAAACCCTTCCGCACCGCGATCAAAGCTGAAATCGACCACTTTGTGACAGAACTGGCGGCAGATCTGGCCCGTATCGCGGATGAAGAGAAGCGCCCCCTATCCGACTCCAAACTGGTGGCAGACGCCATGGTGACACTGGTGTTCAACCAAGGCGCCGAGGCGCTTGACGCAACACCACCGGAAAAGGAAGCCTTGAAGGACAAACTGAAAACCGAGCTCAGGATGATCCTCGTTGGATCACGCACCATCGCCCGGCACAAACGCTAAGCCACCCGGCTTTGCCGGGAGAGATTACTACGCCACTATTTGCGAGAGCCGACCCAGCAACGGCTTCAGCTGTTCGCTTATTCTTGCCAGGTCGCTGACACTGTAGGGCTTTGGCGGAAGTTTGCCCCAGACCGGGCCCGGCCAGGCAGAGTCGCCTTCAAAACGCACGATATGATGAAGGTGAAGTTGCGGCACCATGTTACCCAACGCCGCAACATTGAGCTTATCCCCACCGAACAATTCCATCATGCCCTCCCCAAGAAGGGACGATTCCGCCAGCAGCTGCCGCTGTTGCTCCGGAGCCAGCTGATAGATCTCCCGCACGCCATCAACCCTGGGCACCAGAAGGATCCAGGGCCAGTTGCTGTCGTTCATCAGCCGAATTTCACACAGCTTGCTCTGTCCGAGGCTGACTGTGTCAGCTTCCAGACGCTCGTGCAGGACAAACGGCGACTCCGCCCCACTCATATTAACCTCCGTGGAACTGGTTCCGGCCACGGCCAATGGCGTAGTAGATCATACCGTGGCGCTCAAGCATTTCAGGTTCGTACAGGTTGCGCCCGTCAAACACGACAGGCTCCTTCAGGTTTGCGGCTATGGCTTCGAAATCCGGAGAGCGGAACTCCTTCCACTCGGTACAGATGGCCAGCACATCGGCCCCTTTCAGCGCCTGCTCCTTGGTGCCGCACAGGGTTAACCCTGGCTGATCGCCAAAGATACGCTGGGTCTCTTCCATGGCTTCCGGGTCAAAGGCCTGCACGCTCGCTCCGGCCTTCCAGAGGTCCTGCATCAGGGCTCGGGACGATGCTTCACGCATATCGTCGGTGTTGGGCTTGAATGCCAACCCCCAGATCGCGACGACCTTGCCCTTCAGGTTGCCACCGAAGTAATGACTGATCTTGTCGAACAACACGTGCTTCTGGGCATTGTTCACGGCTTCCACGGCGTTCAACAGGCGGGAGTCGTAGTCACAATCCCTGGCTGTGCGGGTCAATGCCTGCACATCTTTCGGGAAACAGGAGCCGCCGTAACCGCAACCCGGGTAAATAAAGTGGTAGCCGATGCGAGGGTCGGAACCAATGCCACGACGCACATTTTCTATATCGGCCCCCAAACGCTCCGCCAGGTTGGCTATTTCATTCATGAAACTGATCTTGGTGGCCAGCATGGAGTTGGCTGCGTACTTGGTCAGTTCCGCAGACCGGATGTCCATGAAAATCATGCGGTCGTGGCTACGATTGAACGGGTAGTAGACCTCATGCAGCAACTCTTTGGCCCGCTCACTGTCGGTGCCAACGATAATGCGGTCGGGCTTCATGAAATCGGTAATGGCCGCGCCTTCCTTAAGAAACTCAGGGTTGGACACTACATCGAAGTCCGGCTCCAGCCCGCGCTTGTCCAGCTCGGAGCGCACCGCAGCCTTAACCCTGTCCCCAGTACCAACCGGCACGGTGGACTTGTCCACCACCACCTTGTAGTCATCCATATACTGGCCAATGGAGCGCGCCACGGCGGTCACATACTGCAGGTCGGCGGAACCGTCTTCATCAGGCGGTGTACCCACTGCAATGAACTGCAGAGACCCATGGGCCACGGCTTCTTGGGTATCGGTGGTGAACGCCAGGCGGCCCGCCTCGACCGTATGCTTTACGATGGACTCGAGGCCAGGCTCATAAATAGGTATATGGCCGTCCCTAAGCTTATCAATCTTGCCCTGATCCACATCCATACACAGAACGTGATGACCCACATCGGCCAGACAGGCACCCGTGACAAGACCAACGTAACCTGTGCCAAAAATAGTAATTTTCATCCTTTAAAACCCTGATGTCTGCAATTTATGGTTGGTATTCGATGTGCGGCCTCTCAGCCCTGCTTATCCTGCCAGATCTTTTCCCAGGCCAGGGCTGTGCCGACGATGGTATCCAGGTCGTCGTAATCCGGCTGCCAGCCCAGTACCTTTTTGATTCGCGAGTTGTCAGCCATCAGCGCGGCTGGGTCCCCTGCCCGACGGCCGGTTTCCTGCACCGGAAAGTCGTTGCCTGACTGGCGCTTGACCACATCAATAACTTCGCGGACGGTAAACCCACGCCCGTAGCCACAGTTCAGCACCCGTGACTCACCTCCACCGGCCATATACTCCAACGCCATCACATGAGCCTTGGCCAGGTCTTCCACGTGGATGTAGTCGCGGATGCAGGTACCGTCACGGGTGTCGTAGTCGGTGCCAAACACGCTCATGCCATCGCGCTTGCCCGTCACACACTCACACGCAACCTTGATCAGGTGCGTAGCTTCAGGCGTTGCCTGACCCAGCAAACCGTCCGGATTGGCCCCAGCTACGTTGAAGTAACGCAGGATCACGTAATTGAGGGATGACGCGGCAGCCAGATCCATGATCATCCGCTCGCTCATCATCTTTGAGGCGCCATAGGGATTGATCGGCGCCAGCGGAAGATCTTCCGTCAGTACGGTTTCCTCTGGCATGCCATAAACGGCAGCCGTCGACGAAAACACCATGTAAGGTACCTGGTGTTCTTCTACTGCCTTCAGCAAATTCAGCGTGTTACGGGTATTGTTGCTGTAGTACTTGAGGGGGTTCTCGACCGATTCCGGCACCACGATATTGGCGGCGAAATGCAGCACGGCTTCAAAGCGGTGCTGGCTGAAAAGGTCCGCAATGGCCTGTTCATCGGAGAGGTCTCCGATCACAAGCTCACCACAGGTGACCGCCCAACGGTATCCGGTGGACAGGTTATCGAAAACAACAATGTCGTGTCCGGCTTCGCCCAGTTGCCTTACGACATGACTACCTATATACCCGGCTCCGCCGGTTACCAGAACTTTCATGATCGATCGTCACTCCTTCCCTGAAAACAGTTGCCTCCGGCGGCGGATGTCGGCCCGCCGACGCGTGAAGAATTCGCTGATAACATGGCTGCACTGATCCGCCAGAACACCTCCGACAGACTCAACACGCCAGTTGAGATGTGGCTCGTTCAGTGTTTGCCGAGCCGACGCCACGGCACCCGCCTTCGGTTCCGCCGCACCGTACACCAAACGACTGATGCGGCTGTGCACAATGGCGCCCACACACATAGTGCACGGCTCAAGGGTGACGTAAAGCGTGGCACCCGGCAACCGGTAATTGCCCACTCGCGCAGCGGCGTCCCGCAGCGCTCGAATTTCAGCATGAGCCGTGGGGTCGCAACCACTGATCGGCGCGTTAAAACCGGCGCCGATTTCCTTTCCGTCCAGTACCACTACCGCACCGACCGGCACCTCCCCGGCGGTACCCGCCTGCCCTGCCAGTTGCAGGGCGCGACTCATCCAGACTTCATCTTCCGCGTTGCCAGCCATCGCTTCCAGCCCGGCCACAGAGCCCGCTTACTCCCACTCGATGGTTGCCGGCGGTTTGGAGGAAACGTCGTAGGTTACCCGGGACACACCTTCAATTTCATTGATGATGCGATTGGATACCGTTTCCAGCAGATCGTACGGCAGGTGTGCCCAACGGGCGGTCATGAAATCGATGGTTTCCACTGCGCGCAATGCCACCACGTATTCATAGCGTCGGGCATCACCTACCACTCCAACCGATTTGACGGGCAGGAAGACCGCAAATGCCTGACTGGTTTTGTGGTAAAAGTCAGCACGGTGCAACTCTTCCAGGAAAATAGCATCAGCCCGACGGAGGATTTCGGCGTATTCCTTCTTCACTTCACCCAGAATCCGCACGCCCAGGCCGGGCCCGGGGAATGGGTGGCGATACACCATGTCGTAAGGCAGTCCAAGCTCCAGGCCAATACGGCGAACCTCGTCCTTGAACAGTTCCCGCAGCGGCTCCACCAGCTTCATTTTCATGGTTTCCGGCAGACCACCCACATTATGGTGGGATTTAATAACATGGGCTTTACCGGTCTTGGAGGCTGCGGATTCAATGACATCCGGGTAGATGGTGCCTTGGGCCAGCCAGTTCACATCGCGGATGTTGGCGGCTTCTTCGTCGAACACATCAATGAAGGTGTTGCCAATGATCTTGCGCTTCTGCTCAGGATCATCAACACCCTTGAGCTTGGACAGGAACAGGTCTTCGGCATCAACGCGAATAACCTTCACACCCATGTTGCTGGCGAACATATCCATCACCTGATCGCCTTCGTTCAGGCGTAACAGGCCGTTGTCCACGAACACACAGGTCAACTGGTCGCCGATGGCTTTGTGAAGCAGCGCAGCGGTAACGGAAGAATCCACACCACCAGACAGACCCAGAAGCACCTTGCCACTGCCCACCTGGTTACGGATCTGTTCCACCGCATCGTCAACAATCTTGGCTGGCGTCCACAGAGCCTCGCACTGGCAGATGTTGAGAATGAAGTGCTCCAGGATGCGCTTGCCCTGCAGGGTATGGGTCACTTCCGGGTGGAACTGGACGCCGTAGAGGTTACGCGACGTATCCTGCATGGCCGAAATCGGCGCACTCTCCGTTGATGCCAGCAGTTCGAAGCCCTCTGGCATCACCACAACCTTGTCGCCATGGCTCATCCACACATCCAGCAAAGACTCGCCGGTTGCCGTGAGATGGTCTGTAATATCTTTCAGCAAAGGCCCCTTGGCCCGCACTTTGACCTGGGCATAGCCAAATTCCCGCTTCTCGGAACTGGCAACACGACCGCCCAGCTGCTCGGCCATGGTCTGCATGCCATAACAAATGCCCAAAACCGGAATCCCTTTTTCGAACAGGCCTTCCGGCGCACGAGGGCCACCCAGTTGAGTCACGGACTCGGGGCCGCCCGCGAGAATGATACCTTTGGGATTGAACTCTTTCAGTTCCTCATCGGTAATATCAAAGGCCTTGATCTCACAATAGACCCCAATTTCCCGAACGCGGCGCGCGATGAGCTGGGTGTACTGGGAACCGAAATCGAGAATCAGAATACGGTGGTCGTGGATGTTATGGGCCATGAAATCCTCGGAGCAGAAAGAAAAAACGCGGCTCACTGGGTGAGCCGCGCCCGAATCGACAGTGGTCAGCCGATACGGTAGTTAGGGGCTTCTTTGGTGATGGTCACGTCGTGGACATGACTCTCACGCATGCCCGCATTGGTGATGCGGACGAACTCAGGCTTGGTGCGCATTTCTTCCATGGTGGCACTGCCGGTATAACCCATGGAAGCCCGCAGGCCGCCCATCAACTGGTGCACAATGTTCCGCATCGGGCCCTTGCAGGCAACGCGGCCTTCAATGCCTTCCGGCACCAGCTTCTCAATGCCTTTACTGGCGTCCTGGAAGTAACGGTCACTGGACCCCTGCCCCATGGCTCCAATGGAACCCATGCCGCGGTAGGCTTTATAGCTACGGCCCTGATACAGCTCAACCTCGCCCGGGGCTTCGTCAGTACCGGCCAGCAGGCTGCCGATCATGACACTGTAGGCTCCGGCTGCAATGGCCTTGGAAATATCGCCAGAGAAGCGAACGCCACCATCCGCGATCACGGGCACGCCACGGTCTTTCAAGGCGGCGGCCACATTGGACACTGCTGTGATCTGTGGCACGCCAATGCCGGCCACAATACGGGTCGTGCAGATGGAACCGGGACCGATACCTACCTTGACCGCGTCTGCACCAGCGTCGGCCAGATCGATTGCAGCATCAGACGTAGCAATGTTGCCGCCGATCACCTGAACTTCCGGGAAATGTTCTTTAATCCAGCGAACCCGGTCGAGCACGCCCTTGGAATGGCCATGGGCCGTATCCACTACGATCACGTCAACTCCGGCCTCAACCAGCGCGGCTACACGTGCATCTGTATCTGCACCGGTGCCAACGGCAGCGCCAGCTCGAAGACGGCCCTGCTCGTCCTTGCAAGCGAGCGGATAGTCCTTCGCCTTCTGGATATCCTTGACGGTAATCAGCCCGCGCAATTCAAAGTCGTCATTCACGACCAGGACTTTTTCAATGCGGTGACGATGCAACAGCTCTTTCACGTCGTCCAGGTTGGCACCCTCTTTCACCGTCACCAACTTGTCCTTGGCGGTCATGATTTCCGAGACAGGCGTGTCCAGGCGGCTTTCAAAGCGAATATCACGACCGGTGACGATACCAACGAGATCGACACCGTCCACCACCGGCAGCCCCGAAATGTTGTTGGCCATGGTAATGTCCACGAGTTCGCGAACCGTAGTGTCCGGCGTCACCGTGATAGGATCCTTCACGACGCCGCTTTCGAACTTCTTGACCTTGCGGACGGCCGCGGCCTGCTGCTCAACAGACATGCTCTTGTGCATGATGCCGATGCCACCTTCCTGGGCCATGGAAATGGCCAGATCAGCTTCGGTCACGGTATCCATAGCCGCTGATACCAGCGGAATATTCAGGGTGATACCTTTAGTCAGCTGGGTTTGCAGGCTGACCTGGTGAGGAAGAACCTCTGAGCGTCCTGGAACGAGCAGTACATCGTCAAAGGTGAGGGCTTCTTCGGCAATTCGCAGCATTGGGATCCGCCTTTTGAACATGCTAGATTGGAGAATTCTGACACCACACCCCGCAGGCTGTGGCAGTACAAAATTCTTAATCGACCTATTATAAATGGGCCTTGGTTGACAGTAAACCGGGGCTGACTACCTATTGGGTTGCATCTTTTTGAATTTTCGCTATTTTTACTCTCCAATTTTCGGCTTTTGCGTATACAGCAACCCCACAGAAACGAAGGAGCACCCCCTTTGGACAGCGGTTTCCAGGATTCCCGGCCCCGAGCGCTGAGTGTCAGCGAGCTCAATCACCAGGCCCGCCACCTGCTGGAAGCCAGCTTCATGCAGGTTTGGGTTGAGGGTGAATTGTCCGGATTCTCCCGCCCCTCTTCTGGCCATTGGTATTTTTCCCTGAAAGATCGCAAATGCCAGATCCGCTGCGCCATGTTCCGGGGCTTCAACCAGCGGGTGAAAGAAATTCCGAAGGAAGGCGAGCAGGTTCGCATCCGCGGCAAGGTAACGCTTTACGAGAACCGGGGCGATTTCCAGATCATTGTCGAGCATGTCGAGCCAGCGGGACTCGGCGCGTTGCAGCAGGCCTATGAGGAGCTCAAACGCAAGCTGCAGATGGAGGGTCTGTTCGATGCAGCCCGCAAAAAACCGCTGCCATCAACCCCTCGCCACATTGGGGTTGTGACATCGCCCACCGGCGCCGCCATTCACGATATCCTGACCGTACTTGCCAGACGATGCCCGGCCATTCCCGTCACCCTTTACCCCACCGCTGTCCAGGGGCAGGCAGCAACAGCTGACATTGTCCGTGCCATTGACCGGGCAGCCCGACACGGACTCGCCGATGTGCTGATTATTGGTCGCGGTGGTGGCTCACTGGAAGATCTTTGGTGTTTCAACGAGGAAGCCGTCGCCCGCGCTATAGCAGCATGCCCCCTGCCAACGGTCAGTGCGGTTGGCCACGAAGTGGACGTAACCATTGCCGACTTTGTCGCCGACCTGCGGGCACCCACACCGTCCGCCGCTGCGGAAAAAATATCACCCGATCAGCAGGACTGGCTGCGACAGCTCAAGGAACGGGAACATCGACTCGCCGGCGCCGCCAGCCGAGCCCTCAAACGCATGGGGACTCAGCTGGCGCATCTTTCCGCCAGGCTCAGGGATCCTCGGCGTGAACTGATGGAAAAAGCCCAGCGCATGGACGACCTCGACCTGCGGCTGGGCAAGGCCATGCGTCAACGCATGGAGCGGGAAAAGGTACGCGCTGAGCACCTTGGCCAGCGCCTGAGAATGCAGTCTCCCGCAAAACGGCTCGACGACAACCGCAGGAGCGTCAGCCAGCTGTCCGAACGACTGACCCGCTTGGCTCGCCAGTCCGTCGTCCAACGCCAGGAGCGCCTTGAGCATCTGGCTCAAACACTGAATGTGGTCAGCCCGCTGGCGACGCTGGGGCGGGGGTACGCCATCGTCCAGCAGGAAAACGGGGATATAGTTCGCCAGGCCAGTGAACTCGCGCCCGGCGACAGGATCACCGCCCGTGTTGCCAGCGGCCACGTTGAAGCGAACGTGACCGCGGTCAATTCAGGAAACCAATAACTTTCAAAAAGACAGAAACTTAGCCTATGGTCTAGTAGTCCTATACCTCAAAGCGCCTAAAGTTGTGGGTATTACAAAACACAACAACAACAGTGATGCGAGGTGGATGTTATGGACTACCACTCCGAGTTCAGGCAATCAATCGACCAGCCTGACGCCTTCTGGCGCGAGAAAGCGTCTGCCATTGACTGGATGGAGCCCCCGAAAACCATCTGGCAGCCCACAGATAACGGACATGGGGAGTGGTTTCCCGATGGCGTCCTTAACACCTCCGACATAGCACTGGATGCCAACATCCGGGCCGGGCGCGGCGAACAGAAAGCCCTGATTTACGATTCTCCGGTCACCGGCACCACCCGCTCATACACCTACAATGAGCTCACCCGTGCGGTGGCAACCTTCGCCGGTGCCCTCCAGGACAGAGGCATCACCAAGGGTGACCGGGTGATTCTCTACATGCCCATGATTCCGGAAGCCGTCATTGCCATGCTGGGATGCGCCCGGATTGGCGCCATTCATTCCGTGGTCTTTGGCGGTTTCGCATCCAATGAACTGGCGGTGCGCATCGATGATGCCAAGCCCAAGGCCGTCATCACAGCCTCCTGCGGCATCGAAGTCAGCAAGGTCATCGAATACAAGCCCTTGGTGGACAAAGCCATCGATCAGGCGGACCACAAGCCCGAGTGTTGCATTGTGTTTCAGCGCCCGCAGGCTAAGGCCACGCTTCAGGAAGGTCGCGATTTCGACTGGGGTGAAATGGTTAGCCGGGCCCGGGCGGTAGATCCGGTGCCTGTCAGGGCCACCGACCCGCTTTATATCCTCTACACGTCCGGAACCACCGGTAAACCCAAGGGCGTTGTGCGCGACAACGGCGGCCATGCCGTCGCTCTTCGCTACAGCATGCACCTGGTTTACGACGCCAGCCCGGGAGATGTCTACTGGGCCGCATCGGACGTTGGCTGGGTGGTCGGGCACAGCTATATCGTCTATGCCCCCTTGTTTGCAGGCTGCACCACCATTCTTTACGAGGGCAAGCCGGTCAAAACTCCAGATGCCGGCGCCTTCTGGCGCGTGGTCCAGGACCACGGCGTGAATCTGTTGTTCACGGCACCGACCGCCTTCCGGGCGGTCCGCAAGGAAGACCCTGAGGCTGATCAGCTGTCCCGCTACGACATCAGTTCCCTGAAGCGCCTCTTCCTGGCCGGCGAACGACTGGACCCACCCACCTACGAATGGCTGAAGGAACATACCCGCCTGCCAATACTGGACCATTGGTGGCAAACCGAAACCGGCTGGGCAATCTGCTGTAACCCGGTGGGCATCGAGATGATGACGACGAAACCCGGCTCCGCCACGCTTCCGTCCCCCGGATTCAACGTTCAGGTGGTGGACATGGAGGGCCATCAGGTGCCCGCCGGCGAACAGGGCCAGATTGCCGTTAAGCTGCCATTGCCTCCGGGCTGCATGTCCACGGTCTGGAGTGACGACGCCCGATTCCGTAACACTTATCTTGCCCCCATCGAAGGTTTCTACAGTTCCGGTGATGGAGGATTTGTTGATGAAGACGGCTATGTGTTCGTGATGGGGAGAACGGACGACGTTATCAACGTCGCGGGCCACCGGTTGTCCACCGGAGAGATGGAGGAAGTGGTGGCGGCCCACCCGGCCATCGCGGAATGCTGCGTGGTCGGTGCTCACGACGACATGAGAGGCCAGGTGCCCGTGGGGCTCGTACTGATCAAGGACGGCGCAACCATCGACCACGACGAACTTGAAGAAGAGCTGGTTGAGATGGTGCGCGAAAAAATCGGCGCTATTGCCTGCTTCCGCAAGGCGCTGGTCGTGGAACGACTCCCCAAAACCCGGTCCGGCAAGATCCTGCGTCGGGTGATCCGCCAGATCGCCGATGGCGAGGACTATGCAGTACCGAGCACGATCGACGATCCTGCTATACTGGAAGAGATCAGCGAGCAATTCAAAGGCTGACCACCGGACCCGTCACCAATCGGAACCTGCGCCACAGCGGTGCGTCCGTTTGGTGACGAGTTTATGACAACTCGTTGTTTTTGCGGTTTAAAAAACTTAGATAAAGTGCTAGAAAAAGCGTTGACGCCTTCCCAACTCGGTCTATACTGAAATTGCTGTGAAAATACAGCGGTATTTGGTGAATGCGTTTCAACGTCCTGCCGCAGTGCTCTTCGTTGCCCCTTTCCTCAGTACTTTCTGAATTTTTACAGCGCCGGTATTCCGACTGGATACCGATGGTCCCGTGAGGGCAAAATTTCAGAAATACAGGAAAGATCAATGTCAGATACAAAAACAGGCCACGTAAAGTGGTTTAACGAGTCCAAGGGCTTTGGCTTTATCGCCCAGGACGGTGGCAGTGACGTTTTCGTTCACTATAGTGCAATCAACGCAAGCGGCTTCCGCACCCTGACCGAAGGTCAACAGGTGCAGTTTACCGTGACTCAGGGCCCGAAAGGTCCCCAGGCGGAAAACGTAACCCCGGTCTGAGGTTACGCGACCCCGCCCTATGCCCCTCACGGGCACAGGGAATCCGAAAGAGCCGGCATTCGCCGGCTCTTTCTTTTTCAGGCACCCGCTTCCGCCGACGCCTTATTGGCGGCCCCATCCCGACGACCAGCCTCAACCACCTGGGAAATCGCTGAAAACAGCGCCTGCAAGGTAGCCGAAGTCGTATCTTCGGCCAGAGCGGCCGCACTGCAATGCTGTCCGTCCACAGTCACACGGATACAGGCCAGTGCATTGGCGTTGGTACCTTCACCCAATGCAAATTCATCGTAGGCTTCCACCGCCAGGGTTACGTCGTACTCCGCCTCCAGCGCCGCCGATACGGCCTCAACCGCTCCAAGGCCATGACCTTTGAGAGTGATCGGGCCGGTTTCAGCGCCAATACTCACGACGGCATTGACGCCCTCATCATCCCGGTGAAGGTCATAGGATCTCAACTCCCAGGCTTTGGCCACCTTCAGGTAACGATCTTCGAACAACCGATGAATCGTCAGTGAGTCAATCTCGCCGCCATTGGTTTCGGCCTCGCGCTGCACCAGCTTACTGAACTCGATCTGCAACCACCGTGGCAGGCTGATGTTGTAATCGCGCTCCAGGACATAAGCCACCCCGCCCTTGCCAGACTGGCTGTTGATGCGAACCACTTCCTCATAACGGCGACCGAGGTCGTGAGGATCGATGGGCAGGTACGCCACATGCCAGCTTTCGCCTTCAGTGCGGCGAGCCAGGCATTTACGGATGGCATCCTGGTGGCTGCCCGAGAAGGCTGTAAACACAAGCTCACCGGCATAGGGGTGGCGGGGATGGGTGGAAATCTCGGTACAGGCTTCAACCACATCGGTAATCTCGGCCATTCCAGACAGGTCCAGCGTCGGATCCACGCCCTGGGAGTAAAGATTCATCGCCATGGTGACCAGGTCCATGTTGCCGGTACGCTCACCATTGCCCATCAGCGTGCCTTCCACCCGGTCAGCGCCGGCCATCACCGCCAGCTCCGCCGCCGCTACAGCACAGCCACGGTCGTTGTGGGTATGGACGCTGATACTGATGTGCTCGCGATACCGAACGTGATCGCAGATCCACTCGATCTGATCGGCAAATACATTGGGGGTCGCCATTTCCACGGTGGCTGGCAGGTTGATCACCACCGGCTGGCCCTGATCCGGGCGCCAGACGTCGTTTACTGCATCGATCACGTCCGCGGCGTATTCCAGTTCCGTTCCGGTAAAGCTCTCCGGCGAATACTGGAAGGTCCATTCGGTATCCGGGTACTTGGCGGCGTTAGCCTTGACAATGCGGGCACCATTGACCGCAATATCTTTCACGCCTTCGCGGTCCATGCCGAAGACCTGTTCCCGTTGAACCGTCGACGTCGAGTTGTACACATGTACGATAGCCTTGCGAGCCCCCTTAAGGGCATCGTAGGTGCGCTCAATCAGCTCCGGCCGCGCCTGGGTCAGCACCTGAATGTGCACATCATCGGGAATGCGATCTTCTTCAATAAGTTTGCGACAAAAATCAAAATCCGGTTGGCTCGCTGCAGGAAAGCCAATCTCGATTTCCTTGAACCCCAGCTTTACCAGCAAATCAAACATCCGCTGCTTCTGCGCTACCGACATCGGCTTTACCAGTGCCTGGTTGCCATCCCGCAGATCCACCGCACAAAAACGGGGAGCGGTGGTGATGACTTTGTCCGGCCAGCGACGATCGGTTTTCGCCACCGGCGTAAACGCAACGTATTTACGATGATCAAATGCCATTGGGGTGATTCCTTGCTGTTCTCACGGGGAATTCATTGATTGTGTATCAGGATAACGCGTCACACGGGGAAAATGATTGCTTTTTATCCCTCAAGAAACCCAGAATAGACACAATATTCCAGGATAATCACTGAAGGTGCAATTTTATGTCAACTTCCGACAAGTCGCTTGTTAAAATCGACAAGATTGACCGAAATATCCTCGAGCAGTTGCAACAGAATGGCTCGCTGACAAACCAGGAGCTGGCAGACAAAGTCGGTCTTTCACCCTCCCCTTGCCTGCGACGGGTCCGCGCACTGGAGGACGCCGGGATCATAGTTCGGCAGGTAACAATCCTTGATCACAAAAAGCTGGGACTGTCCCTTACGGCGATCATACTCATCGGCATGGACCGGCACACCCCCGAACGCTTTGCCACGTTCGAGCGGCAGGTAGGTGAATACCCCGAAGTTCAGGAATGCTACCTGATTACCGGCCAGGACGCCGATTACATGCTCAAGGTGGTGGTGCCGGATATGGATCACTATCACCACTTTCTGCTAAATCGCATCACCCGCATCCAGGGCGTCAGTGGTGTGCACTCCAGCTTTGTGTTGAGGCGGGTGATTGACAGCACGGCCCTGCCTCTGGGGTATCTGTCCTGACTCGCTAACGGATGAGCTCAGCCAGATAGGCCCGGGCCATGCACTTGAGTTCACTCACCATCGAACGGGCCTGATCGTCCGGCAGGGTCGCCGCCAGCCTGAGAACGGTTCCGGCCGAGCGGGGCAACATCAGGCTCGCCGTCCAGCGACGATCTTCCGGAATGCGGGGACAGACATCCTGCAAACGGTTATCAAGGTCACGGGCATGGCTGTATAGCTCGCGGATATCCAGGTCCCGCAATTCGGGCATCGATTCCACCCCGCTCCAGATCACGGAATAGGCCGGTTCGGTGCGATAAAACTCATAGAACAGGTCGATCAGAACGTCCACGGCATCCACCAGTTCCAGGGTCTCGAGGCGCTCCCTCAACGCCGTCTCCATGCGCTCAACATGCCCTTCTGCAATGGCCTTTACGATGGCAGCCTTGTTGGGAAAGTAACGGTAGAGGGAGGCGAGAGACATGCCTGACTGACGGGCAATTGCGGACATACTGGTGGCGTCGACACCCACCTCGTGGAAAATCGCTGCTGCATGGCTGAGAATGCTATTCACGCGCTCTCGGCTTCTGGCCTGAACGGGCTGACGACGAGGCGTGATATCCACGGTTTCTTCGGTCATATCTCCTGCTTCAGTTGCGGTTATACGGTAAAGCATAGCTGCCCGTTACATGGGCGACCAGTTTCTCCTCGTTTGCCTGCCCGGAGAGCAAGCGCACTTCGCAAAAAGCAAGGCGGCGCCCCATCCGCAGAACCCTCGCCTCCCCGATCAGGTCGTCCGGTGCCGGCTTATGCAGAAAATTGATCGACAGGTTGCTGGTCACCGCCATTTCAACCTGGCCAATGGCGGCCATCACCGCCGCATACATGGACGCATCCGCCAGGGCCATTTGCACCGGCCCAGACAGCGTACCACCGGGGCGAATCAGGCGTTCCGAGAACACCAGGCGGGTGCGGGCAAACCCGTCCTCACGCGCCTCGTCGACGGTAAATCCGATATCCTCGGCCATGGGCACACCGGCCCGGATAACGGCCTCGACTTCTACTGCGGTCAGTGTCATTCGCTGCTCTCCCAATGTCCATCTGTACCTCGTGGTAATCGCTCCGTACAATAGCGAGCACGACAGGATAAATAAAGAACCCTTTCTCAACTGCTTACGGATAACACAATGCGAGCAAGCCGCTACCTGATTGCCACCCAAAAAGAAACGCCTGCCGATGCCGAGATCATCAGCCATCAAATGATGCTCCGGGCAGGAATGATCCGAAAACTGGCCTCCGGCCTCTACTCCTGGCTGCCAATGGGATTGAGGGTGCTTCGCAAGGTTGAACGCATCGTGCGCGAGGAAATGGACAAGAGTGGCGCACAGGAAGTCCTGATGCCCGCGGTGCAGCCGGCGGAGCTGTGGCAGGAGTCCGGGCGCTGGGAACAGTATGGCGGTGAACTACTGCGGATGAACGACCGCCATGGTCGCGATTTCTGCTTCGGGCCCACCCACGAGGAGGTCATCACCGATCTGATCCGCAACGAGCTGAAAAGCTACAAGGAATTGCCCGCGAATTTCTACCAGATCCAGACCAAGTTCCGCGATGAACGACGTCCCCGGTTCGGCGTGATGCGTGCGCGGGAATTCATCATGAAGGACGCTTACTCGTTCCATGTGAATGCGGAATCATTGAACGACACGTATCAGGTCATGCATAGCACCTACTGCGCCATCTTTAATCGACTGGGTCTGGATTACCGCCCCGTCGAGGCGGACTCAGGCGCTATCGGCGGAAGCGCGTCCCACGAATTCCATGTGTTGGCCTCATCCGGTGAGGACGCCATTGTGTTCAGCACCGACAGCGACTATGCCGCCAACATTGAGAAAGCCGAAGCCGTTGCGCCTGCCGGAGACCGCTCATCGCCTTCCGAAGAAATGGCGGAGGTGGCCACACCAGAGCAACGGACCATAGAGGCCGTTGCCACGTTCCTGAAGGTAGACGCCAGTCGCTGCGCCAAGACCTTGCTGGTCAAGGCCGAAGAAGACGACAACGGCCACAGTGGTTTGATTGCCCTGATTCTGCGGGGAGATCACACCCTTAATGAAATCAAGGCAGAAAACCTGCCCGGTGTCGCTGAACCGTTGACCATGGCCACCGACGAGGAAATCGAACAGATGGTCGGCTGCAAGGCCGGCTCCATCGGCCCCGTGGCCCTGCCGGTGCCCGTCATTGTCGATCGCAGTGCGGCGCACATGGTGGACTTTGTCTGCGGCGCCAACAAGGAAGGCTACCACCTGACCAGTGTGAACTGGGAGCGGGATGTAGCACTGGCCCGCGTGGAAGACCTGCGCGATGTGGTCGAGGGCGATCCCAGCCCGGACGGCAAGGGCACCCTGGAAATCCGGCGCGGCATCGAAGTTGGCCACATTTTCAAGCTGGGCAACAAATACAGTAAGGCAATGAACGCCACGGTACTGGATGAAAACGGCAAAAGCGCCACCCTGGAAATGGGCTGCTACGGTATCGGTGTCTCCCGGATTGTCGCCTCGTCTATTGAGCAGAACCACGACGATAAGGGCATCATCTGGCCCGATGCCATTGCCCCGTTTGAGGTGGCCATCGTGACACTGAACGGCCAAAAATCCCCGGCGGTGATGGCTGCCGGCGAAAAGCTCTATGAGCAGCTTCGCCAGGCTGGTTTTGATGTTCTTCTGGATGACCGGAAAGAACGACCGGGCGTGAAGTTCGCGGATATGGAGTTGATCGGCATTCCTCACCGGTTCGTGGTGTCCGAGCGGGGCCTGGCGGCAGAAACCCTGGAATACAAGGGCCGCCGTGACGAAGACAAGCAGGATATTCCGCTGGCCGAGGCACTCCCCTTCCTGATCAGTGCCTCCCCGCGCAACGGCCTTTAGGTCAGCACGCAACGAGCGTGATCGGTTCAGGCCTGCCCTATGGGCATGAACCGATCACGCCCGGCTCCATTTCCAGCGCAATACCGAAGCGGGCTTCAACATCTTCCCGGATACGGTTGGCCAATGCCAACACGTCCTGGCCACTGCCATTCGAATGGTTCACCAGCACCAATGCCTGACGGTTATGGACGCCAACCCTTCTATTACGGTACCCCTTCCAGCCACACTGGTCGATCAGCCACGCAGCCGCCACCTTGGCATTGTCATCACCGGGGTAGCCAGCGATCTCCGGATGCTTCTGCTTCAGCGATTCCCAGGTTTCCAGTGGTACTACCGGGTTCTTGAAGAAGCTACCGGCATTTGGGAGCTGTTCCGGATCAGGCAATTTGCGACGACGAACCGCCATGACGGCATTGGCCACATCAAGGGGAGCAAGATCGTTCGGGTCCTGCCCATCGAAATAGTCGCGGAGGTCACGGTAATCCAGTGAAAATGGGCGGGTGCGGGCCAACCGTAGACGAACCTCAGTGATGACGTAACGCCCGGGTTCATGCTTGAACACGCTGTCGCGATAGCTGAAATGGCACAGGCTGTTGGTCAACACCACTTCGTTGCCAGTGTGCCGATCCAGAGCCCGGATATCCACCAGGGTGTCCTGCAACTCAGTGCCATAAGCCCCGATGTTCTGAACCGGTGCTGCCCCGACGGTGCCGGGAATCAGCGCCAGGTTTTCGATGCCCCTGTAGCCGGCTGAGGCCGCGTACAACACACTTTCGTGCCAGTTTTCACCAGCACCCAGTACCAATGTGGCCTCGTCGCCATTTACCCGCTCCCAGCACCGGCGGGCGATGGCGATACGAATCACCAGCCCCGGGAAATCGCCGGCAAACACCAGATTGCTGCCGCCTCCGAGCAGGAGCGGTTCAACCGACGTTTCCGATGCCCACTCCAGCGCTCTCCGGAGCGCCTTGACAGAGGTTACCGACACAAAGTACCGCGCTCTCGCCTCGATACCAAGACTGTTCATGGCCCCCAGGGACACGTTCTCCCTGATCTCCCCGGAATGGGTCACACCAACCGCTCCCGGATATGATCAAGAAGGCCTTCACTAGCCTCGGTGATCAGGTCAAGTACGTGTTCGAAACCCTGATCGCCACCGTAGTATGGGTCCGGCACTTCCTCTTCACCAGACCGACCAAATCTCAAAAACAATGCCGGCTCGGTCCCGCCATGTCGCTGCCAGATATCCCTGACATCCGCGAGATTCTGACGGTCCATCACCAGCACGTAATCGAACCGGCCCAGATCCGGCGCCTGGAACTGGCGGGCCCGGAGATCGCTGATATCGATTCCGCGCTTGCCCGCGGCGGCCATGGCGCGTCCGTCCGGGGCCTTACCCACATGCCAGTCGCCGGTGCCGCAGGAATCGATGGCAATGCGACTTTCGAACCCGGACTGCTGAACCACCTGGCGAAAGACACCTTCTGCGCTGGGCGAACGGCAGATGTTGCCAAGACAGACAAACAGTACGTTTACTTCCGGCTTCATGGGTGTCCTGCCCCCTTTTGTCTGGTAATCATGATTTGCCGCAGACGCTCTAGATCCTCGGCGGTATCCACGCCCGCGGGTGGCATCCGGCACGCTTCTTCGACGTGAATGCGGGCGCCATTGTAGAGTGCCCGCAGCTGTTCCAGGGATTCAGTGACTTCGGTCGGGGCTGGCGCCCAGGTCACGAAATTCCGCAGGAGGCTGACGCGGTAGCCGTAGATGCCAATGTGACGATAGTAATTGCTGTCTTCCGGTAGCGGCCGCGCCGCGGCGGTGTCGCCACCGTCCTGCCACGCATCCCGGGCCCAGGGAATCGGCGCCCGGCTGAAGTAGTGGGCCATGCCCCGGTTATCGAACACCACTTTCACAACATTGGGGTTGAACACACTGGTTGCGTCCGGAATCCGCTCGCAGAGGGTGGCGATGGCTGCATCGGGATGGGCTTCGAGGTTTTCCGCCACCTGGTCGATCAGTTCCGGTGGGATCAAGGGCTCATCCCCCTGAACATTGACAACCCGGTTGTCCGGGCCAAACCCCAGCTTTCGGGCCACCTCTTCCAGACGGTCCGTACCGCTGGCATGGTTGGCGGAGGTCATCACCACTTCTGCACCGAAGTCGGCACAGGCGGCCTCGATGCGTTCGTCATCGGTGGCGATCACCACACGACCAGCCTGACTTTCACACGCCCGCTCATAGACATGCTCAATCATCGGCTTGCCGGCAATGTCTGCCAAGGGCTTGCCAGGCAACCGAGTGGAGGCATAACGTGCCGGGATAACGACGGTGTAGGACATACAGGCTTCCTGTCAGCGTTTGTGGAGTCGCTCGTCGGTCGTCAGCGTCCGGGCTTCGGCGGCGAGCATCACCGGTATCCCCTCGCGAATCGGAAAGGCCATCGCATCCTGATAGCAGACAAGTTCGGTTTTGGCATCGTTCAGCTTCAGGTCACCTTTGCATACCGGGCAGGCCAGCAGGGCCATCAGTTTTTTATCCATGGTGCGGTTCTCACAATGTCATTGTATCCAGCGATTGGTTGCAGTCATTGACGCGGGCCACGAACGCCTCGGCAAACGCTTCGGGGAGGCTCGCCGTGACAGCCAGGGCCCAGGTGTTGTCCGGGGCAATCCCACGACACTTGACCGCATCCTTGGCGGTCATCACCAGCCATTCGCCGTCTTCGGAGTGCAGGTCGGCGGTCGTAAAACGATGATGGTCCGGCAACGCAAGAGGCCTGACCTGAGCCCCCAACGCCATCAGTGTATCGAAAAACCGGCCGGGATTACCGATTCCCGCCACAGCCCTCACGCGCCGGCCCTCAAGGCACTCCGGAGACAGCACTTCCCCGGTCACAAGGTTTCGCAGCTCAGTCGGCGCCAGCGTCATGTTGAACTGGTGCTCATGCTCGAGCTCGTCGAGAAGGCCACCATTGGTGATCACGAAATCGACGGATTCCAGCCGCGTCAGAGGTTCACGCAAGGGGCCAACAGGGATCAGGGCGCCGTTGCCGACACCACGGGCCGCATCGAAGACGGCAAGTTCAATATCCCGGGGAAGCCGATAATGCTGGAGCCCGTCGTCGCACACCAGAATGGTACCCAGCCCTTGCTCCAGTGCCCATAGGGCACCCCGTCTGCGATCCGGGTCCACCACAACCGGGCATCCCGATTGCGCGGCCAGCATTACCGGCTCGTCACCGGCGATCCTGGCGTCGGTGTCAGCGTTGACCAACAGCGGATAGCGATCAGACTTGCCACCGTAGCCACGGCTCAGGATCACTGGCTGCCACCCCTGGTCCTTCAGCAGACTGGTGAGAGCGGCCGTCAGCGGGGATTTTCCTGTGCCCCCGGCGGTGATATTGCCCACCACCACCACGGGAACCGGAATGCGTTCGTTCATCGCCTGCCAGGCCCGGCGGCGACGGTTTTCAGAAATGGTGCGGTAGAGCCAGACCAGCGGATACAACGGCCACAGGGGGCGCCTGCCGCTGTACCATACCCGCTCCACCAGCGTAGTCATGCCTGCTCGCTGAACTGCATCTGGTGGAGCTGGGCGTAGGCGCCATCCTGGGCCAGCAATTCATCATGACGACCGGACTCGACAATTCTGCCGCCATCCATCACCAGGATGCGATCCGCCTTTTCAATGGTTGATAGCCGGTGGGCAATGACCAACGTTGTACGACCCTGCATGACGGTTTCCAGTGCATCCTGTATGTGCCGTTCCGATTCCGTATCGAGGGCCGATGTAGCCTCGTCCAGGATCAGCACCGGTGCGTTCTTCAGCAGGGCCCTTGCAATGGCCAGTCGCTGGCGCTGGCCGCCGGAAAGCATCACGCCGTTGTCACCAATCATGGTATCCAGACCTTCCGGCATACGCTCGATGAACTCCAGCGCATGGGCCTTGGCCGCTGCATCAGTGATTTGCTCGCGACTGCAGTGGCGGAGTGCGCCATAGGCAATGTTGGCCGCAATGGTGTCGTTGAAAAGAACCACGTTCTGGGTCACCAGCGCAATCTGTGAGCGCAGGGCTTCCAGGCTGAATTCTTTCAGGGAGTGGCCGTCCAGACGGACATCCCCACCGGTGTACTCGTAGAAACGAGGCAAAAGACTGACCAGTGTCGACTTGCCACTGCCCGAACGCCCGACCAGGGCAACACTCTGACCGGCGGGTATGTTCAGGGAAATATCCTTGAGAACGTCGTCCAACTGGTCACGATAGCGGAAGGACACGCTTTCAAATTCAATGTTGCCGTTAACCCGTTCCGGCGCGTAGGTGCCCGGATCGTGTTCCGGTTCCTCGTCCATGGTTCCGAAGACGTCGTGGGCAGCGGCAACGCCACGCTGGATCTTGGCATGTACGGACGTTACCTGGCGAATAGGCTTGGCCATGGTTGTTGCGGCGGTAATGAAGGCCACAAGCTGGCCGGTACTCATTTCGCCACGGATCTCCGGCGCCAGCATGGTCCACACCAGTGCCGCGATGGCAATCGCCACCAGCACCTGGATAACCGGGATGCTGATGGCCTGGGTGGAAGCCATCTTCAGGCTCTGCTCCAGGTTTTTCTCACTGACCTTGCGGAAGCGGTCGCGCTCATAGTGCTCGCCGCCAAAGGTACGAACCACCCGATAGCCACTGATGGACTCGGAAGCCGCATGGGTAATATCGCCCATCGACCCCTGGATACGTTTGCTGATTTTGCGGAAGCGCTTACTCGCGTAGCTGACCACCAGGGCAATCAACGGCCCCACGGCCAGGAATACGAGGGTCAACTTCCAGTTGGTGTAAATCATAAAGCCCAGCAGACCCAGGATGGTAAGCCCTTCCCTGAGGGTGATGGTCACGGCGTTGGTCGTGGCATCTGCCACCTGCTCAACATTGTATGTGATCTTCGAAACCAGACGGCCGGAAGCGTTCTCATCGAAATAGCGGGACGGCAGGCTCAGCAAACGGTCGAAGACTTGCTGGCGCAGAGCGTTAATAACCTGCCGCCCAACGTAACTGATGAAATACTGGCTCATGAAGGTGCCGACACCGCGAAAGGCAAACACACCGACAATCAGCAACGTCAGCAGAATCCGGTTCTTGTCGGTGGGGTTTTCCAGTGCCGTGATGACGTATTCCATCGCCGCAGCCATACCGGTGGAGGCCGCTGCGTAGATGATATTGCCAACCACGGCGAGCGAGAACGCCAGCCAGAAAGGCTTTACGTAAGCCAACAGGCGTTTGTAGGTTCCCCAGTTGGATGCCGGCTGGTGTGACTCTTCGGCTGTCGACGTGGCGTCACTCACTGCCTTCCGCCTCTCGTTCGGTGGTGATGCTGAGTTTGGCAAAACCAAGACGACCCGCCACATCCATGGCACGCACGACGAACTCGTGAGGGGTACGGGCATCCGCGGTGATGATGAACGGCAGAGACGTGTTGTCCTGTGCCAGTTCACTAACCGCCCTTTCCAGGGTTTCCCGACGATTATTCACCAGGGTTCGGTCGTTGAGGATGTACTGGCCCTCGGCGTTGATGACCACATCAATCAACTCCGCCTCGGATTCCGACCGCTCACCGTTGGCTTCCGGCAATTCGATATTGAGGTGGCTCTCACGGGTAAACGTGGTGGACACCATAAAGAATATCAGCAGCAGGAAGACCACATCGATCAGTGGCGTCAGGTCTACCCCGACTTCCTGACTTCTCTGACGCTTGAACTTCACAGTGTTCAGGCTCCTTCCACGTCAATTTCGCGGTCGCCATGCACCACTTCCACAAGCTTGATGGCTTCCTGCTCCATGCCGACAACCAACTCATCGACACGTCGAATAAAGTAACGGTGGCAGATCAGTGCTGGTATGGCCACGCTCAGGCCCGAAGCCGTCGTAATCAGTGCTTCCGAAATGCCCCCGGCCAGATTACCGGCATCGCCTACACCGGCGAGCTGGATCTCTGCAAACACCTTGATCATGCCGATCACGGTCCCGAGCAGGCCCAGGAGAGGCGTAATGGTCGCAACGGTCCCGAGGGGGTTCAGGAAACGTTCCAGTTCATGAATGACCTGACTCGCCTCGTGCTCAATGCTTTCCTTCATGATCTCGCGACCATGTTTGGCATTCATCAACCCGCCGGCCAGGATCCGCCCCAGGGGAGACGACCCCTGCAGTGCCTTGAGCTTGCGCCCGTTAAGCTCCTTTTTCTTGATCCACCGCCACAGTTCGTTGATGGTGTGCTGAGGCGTTACCCTGGACGGTCTGAGCGTCCAGAAGCGCTCTAGAATGATGGCAAGGGCAAGAATGGAACAGGCAAGAATCGGCACCATGAGGATGCCACCGGCTTTCAAAAGCTCGAACACGCTTGGTCTCCCTGATTGTTTACAAGCCGCGCTACTTTAGCATAGCTGCCGGTGTAGGCCACACCCGGAATGTCACGGTTTTTACACTCTGTTCAGGGAGTTTCGGGTTTACGAATCCAGAACGGGGTCGCGGCCCTTGCCTTTGTGGTTATCACTCCACCCGGCTCCAGAACCAGCCTGATCGCGCCGGAGGTAGCGGTATTGGCGATATCGCTGCCAACGGACTGATACCGTTCAACCACGTCTGCATGGGGATGACCGAAACGGTGCCGGTAGCCAGCACTGACTACGGCGAGATTCGGAGCCATCCGGGCGACCCAAGGTTCCGATGAGGACGTTTTGCTGCCATGGTGGGGTGCCAGCACAACCCGATAGCGGTCGGTATCATTCCGATAATGGTCGGCCCGGGCCATAAACTCCTCTTCCACCCGGCGGGTTATGTCGCCAGGCAACACCACCTCAACGGGCGGGACAACCGACGATACTGTCAGCACACAGGACGCGTCATTACCCTCAACCCTGCCCCGGCTTTGCCAGAGTTCCAGCTCCAGATCGCCCATCTTGACATCCACCTGGCCAGAACAGGGCTCAACCATTACGCCTACGGGCAACTTGTCTGCAACTCTCCCGGGTTCGCCGGTAACAACCCGCCCGACTTTGAATCGCTCGAAAAGCAATGGCAGCCCTCCGGCGTGGTCACCATCGCCGTGGCTGATTACCAGGGTATCAATGCGGCGTACGCCCAGAGCATTCAGATTGGGAATCAGCACCGACTCCACCGACGAGTAGACACCCTCCAGTGCCGGGCCAGTGTCGTAGAGCAGCACCCGGTCCCGCTCGCGAAGCAGGACGGATAGCCCCTGGCCGACATCCCATACCCAGATTTCAGGGTGGGCGACCGTCTCGTTCGTCCCCTCCATCCCCTCGCCCCGAAACACGATCATGGCAATCCATAACGACGTGACACAGGCAGCCGCCTTCCGAAACCCGTTGAAAGGGACCAGCAGAGCCACCAGAACCACCAAGGAAAATCCCGCAACCTGCAATGGGGCGGGCACCGTCAGCACAAGATCAACGTTCGCGAGCCAGAAAAGCCCCTGCCACAGAACCCCAAAAACGGCATCCAGCACGCCAATCACCAGGGCATCGGCAGAGGGGAGCAATACCAGTACAAAAGCTCCCACGACCAATAACGGCATGACCACCAGCGATACCCAGGGAATGGCAAACAGGTTGGCTACCAGACCGAGCACAGGCTGAGGCTGCCCCAGGGTGGATAATATCGGCCAGAGCCCGGCAAAGACGGCCACTTGGGCCAGCAATAGCCCCGTGAGCCAACCAGTCCTGCCAACACGGAGGGCAAACAGCAACACCAGAACCATCACGGCGCCGAAAGAAAGCCAGAACCCCTGGTCCAGGGGCGAAAACGAATCACTTAACAACACCAGGGCCAGCGCGGTCAGCAGCCCCGTAAAAACCCCGGTTTGCCGGGCGCCAACGAGAACCCACCCGGCGATGATGACCATAATAAGCGCCCGTCTGGTGGGCACGGAGAACCCGGCCACAAGCGCATACCCGATGCTCGCACTGGCGACCACAAGGAAAACCTGGATTCTTAGTGCCGCAGGCGATACTCGACGTTCAGGAAGACAAAGCAGCAGGCGGCGGCACAGGAAGCCTGCCCCAGCGGCAATCAACCCCAGATGCAGACCCGAAATAGCAACCAGGTGAATGGTTCCGGTAGCTTTCAGAACGTCCCAGTGTTCGGGCTGCATATGCCCGCGGTAGCCCATCATCAGGGACGTTATTAATGGGAAATGGCGCGCATCAGACAGCCTGCCCGAGACAGCGTCCACCAGTTCTCCCCGCCAGCGGTGATACCGGCAACGAAACGGGCACTCAAGGTGGTCTGAGCGGGAAAGCTCGCGGACTGTGCCGGTGGCACCAAACCCCTTCCGATACAGCCAGGATTCGTAGCGGAACCCCTCCGGATTCACGGCACCGTGGGGGCGCTTGAGCGCAACCGTGAGTATCAGCCGATGACCGGGCCTGGTCGTGGCCTCATCGCCGTACCAGGCGAGTCGCAACCGATCCGGCAAATCCTCATCGGAAAAGGTACTGTCGCCTTCGGGCAGATGCCATTGAGTCACGCAAAAGGCGAAACGGACGCTACGGAAGCTGCCTTCGGATGGGACATCACAAAGATACCCCGAGACGTCCAGTTCCAAGCCTTCCAGTGTCGTCGGTAGCACCGACTGCTGCCGGCCGTCCGCTTGCAGCGCCGCCCAGGCCAGGCCAACAATCCCACCAGCAAGCAGGACTGCGACCGCCCTGAACAGCGGAGACCTGGCGAGAAGTATCGCGACAAACGGGATAGGTGTCGCGGAAATCAGCCAGTGCAAAGGTGGCAAGACCGCCAAGCTATACAGTAAGATAACGCCGCAGGCGAAGCCCACGAGGCCGACCCTGGCCATAAAACTTCCGGACAATCCTTGTCCTCCTGATAGTTGGTCAATTCCGGGAGCCGCCATACCCCGGAACCATTATCCCGAGCAGGCAGAACTTCCCAATGCCAAAGAAGTTCATGAAACGCTATCTACCAACGCCGGAACGGGTGCGCTCGATCGAGTCGCTGCACTTCCTCGGAGATATCCTTCATGAACCCAACTTGTGGCACATCAATCGCCACAGCGTCGCCAGGGCGTTCCTGGTCGGTATTTTCCTGACATTTATACCGATGCCGTTCCAGATGGTTGCCGCTGCCTTCTTCGCCATCTGGTTCAACGCCAACCTGCCGCTTTCGGTAGTGCTCGTCTGGATCAGCAATCCGGTGACCATGCCACCGATGTTCTACTTCAATTACAAGATTGGAGCCTGGATACTGGACAGACCGGTACTGAACTTCGAGATCCAGTTGTCCTGGTCGTGGCTCAGCGGCCGCCTGATGGATATCGGCATCCCTCTCTACCTGGGCTCGGTACTGGTGGCCACCTGCTCGGCCTGCCTTGCCTATCTGGTCATTCAATTCCTGTGGCGGCGCAAGGTCCGCAGCGACTGGCGGGAGCGCCAGCTACTTCGAATACGCCACCGCCGGGCCACCCGCAAGTCCAAGCCGGGCGCCGACGCCCATCAAAGCTCCTGAAACAGTTCACCCTGCTCCAGCCGAAGCACCCGCCCCAGGCTCCTGGCCATGGCCATATCGTGGGTGACCAACACGAACGCAATGCCAATCTGGTCCCTGAGCGACTCGATAAGCTCGCGGACGCTTTCCCCGGTCTGCTCATCCAGATTGCCAGTGGGCTCATCCATCAAGACGCACTCGGGCTCGTTCACCAGGGCGCGGGCAATCGCCACCCGCTGACGCTCACCACCAGACAGTTCTCCGGGTTTATGCCCCAGACGCGCGCCTAACCCGACACGTTCGAGAATGGCGGTTGCCTGTTCCGAGGCCTGGCGAACGCCACGGCCACCCAACGCACCCGGCATCATGACGTTTTCCAGGGCCGAAAATTCCGGCAACAGATGATGGAACTGGTAAACAAACCCCAAGTGACGATTGCGAAAACGCGCCCGGCCGGATTCGCTCATCCGGTGAATATCCTGCCCGCAGATATCAATATGACCCGAAGAAGGTTTATCCAGCCCCCCGAGCAGGTTTAGCAGCGTGGTTTTGCCAGCACCACTGCTGCCAACAATGCCTACCGATTCGCCGGCCGATACCTGAAGCGAAATGTCCGAGAAAATCGTCAGCTTTCCCGGCCCTTCGTTATAGGTTCTGGTTACTTTTTCGCAGTTGATCACCAATGACCTGTCATCGTTCATGGTTGCTGAATCACTCATATCGCAGGGCCTCTGCCGGGTCGACGCGGGATGCTCTCCACGCTGGATAGATCGTTGCCAACAGACTCATGGCGAGGCCGGCACCACTGATGATCCACACGTCCTGCCATTGCAGCTGGGACGGCAGATAACTGATGAAATAGACGTCTGCACTCAGGAACTGATGCCCCATAAAGGCCTCCAGCCAGGCAATAAACCCGCTGATGTTGTAGGCACCCAGAATGCCCAGCGCTGTGCCCACCAGGGTGCCGGTAATGCCAATCACCGCGCCCTGAACCATGAAGATCCGCATCACTCGCCCGGGTGTGGCGCCCATCGTGCGCAGGATAGCGATATCGGCTGTCTTGTCGGTAACCACCATCACCAGTGTCGACACAATGTTGAACGCGGCCACAGCGACGATGAACATCAGCAGCAGGCCGATCATGGTCTTCTCCATGCGGATGGCCTGGAACAGATTGCCATGGGTTCGGGTCCAGTCAGATATGAAGTGGCGACCGCTCAGCTGGCGCGCAACTTCTTCTGCCACTTTCGGAGCCTGAAACAGATCGTCCACCAGAAGGCGCACGCCCTGGGCTTTGCCGTCGGTGCGTATGAGCTTTGATGCATCATCCATATGAATCAGGGTGTAGTTGCCATCCAGTTCCGCCCCGACGCTGAATACGCCCTTGACCGTGAATCGCTTCAGTCGCGGCAATACCCCGGCTGGAGTTACCGATGCTTCCGGCAACACCACGGTGACCCGATCACCCAATTGCAGGCGCAGGCTGGCGGCCATCTGCCGGCCAATAATGATGCCAAACTCTCCGGACTTCAGATCGTCCAGCCCGCCTTCGATCATATGGTTTTCAATGATGGAAACGCTCCGCTCCTGCTCTGGCAGTACACCATTGAGCATGACGCCGCGAACGTCACCGCCACCCGTGACCATGCCCTGCCCCTGAATAAAGGGCGCTGCAGCGATCACCGATGGGTGTTGCTCTACTTTCCGGTCCACTTCCTGCCAGTCATCAAGATCAGGGTTACCCTGGATCACAGCGTGAGGCACCATGCCCAGAATCCGCTGCTTGAGCTCACGGTCGAAACCATTCATCACCGACAACACGATGATGAGGACAGCCACGCCCAGCATCAGGCCAATCATGGAGGTCAGGGAAATGAACGAAATGAAGTGATTACGTCGTTTGGCCGCGGTGTACCGCAAGCCGACATACAGTGATAAGGGTCTGAACATTGGGAGGAGCCTGTCGCTGCCTTCTGGTCTGTCGAAAATCCTGCGGCGATACGGACCGTCAGGAAGCTGCTAAACTGCTATCAGGAAACAATAATACCGCGTTATGGAGCCCAGATGTCTGAAACGACACCCGACAATAACCCGGCGAATAATCCTTCTGATCGCAGGGACTACTTTCGCATCAGTGACCATATTGGCCTGGAAATCCGAACGCTGGGTCCTGGTGAAGCTAATCGGGAAAACCCCTTTAACGGCAATCACATGGAGAGCCTGCGTTCGGAATTCAGACGCCTGGACCAGGATGTCAGGGCACAGCTCGCCAACCTGGCAGAACGTGACCGCCTGCTGACCTCGCTGATCAAGTCTCTGAACGGGAAGCTGGATACGTTGGCGCGCATTATGGCCTTTGAGCAAAATCCGTTGCAACCTGGGGACTGGCAGGACGTCACACTCAGTGAAGGCGGACTGTCGTTCCACAGCTCCACCAACCGTTTTTCCGCCGGTGACCAACTGGCCCTGAGAATGACGCTGCCACCGGAGCTGTTTCAGCCAGTGGCGACTGCCAGAGTCATCGACGTTGTACCTGACAAAAGCGGCGGTGGCAGGGTTCATACGGAATTTACCGACATTCAGGACAGCGACCGACAGCAAATCGCCCGCCACGTGATGCGATGGCAGATCCGCCAGCGACAGAAAGAGTAAACGGTCCACAAATCATCGAATTCGGGCTGACTTTTGTTAGTCTTTGGTGGATATTACGTTTTATCAATGTCTGGCGAGTACCATCCACGGCACTTTCCAGATTTTCCAGGCAACCCCGTTCAATCGGATACGACGATCCCAGGGAGTAAGTCACTGATGAAAAACCGCACCATAAAAGCCGTTTGCGCCACCGCAGCCCTCTCAGGACTGGCGGTAGCCCCGCTTGCCACCGCGGTGGCGGAAGAGGTTCGGGTTCCAGTGATGTCGCAGGCTGAGCGCGGCGCACAGGAAAACCTTCCACGTACTGGCATGAGTCAGTCCAGCGTTCGCAACGGCTGGGGCAACCCGATCCGCACCTCCGGGCCTGTGGGCAACCCACCCATATCACAATGGCACTACGCGGATTTTGTCGTGTACTTTGAAGCCGATCGGGTGATCCATGCGGTGCTGAAGCCCAGCCGCTAAAAAATCCTCTGCATATCCTGACGCAACCCCGCTCGTTCGTTAGAATGGCGGCTTTTGGATAAGGTGTTCACAACTTGACTTCCAGACCTGTGATGCCCGCCGAGTGGGCACCCCAAAGTGCCATCATGCTTACCTGGCCCCACCCCGGAACGGACTGGAGCGACATCCTTGCCGATGTCGAGCCGGTGTTTATGGAGATCGCGCAGACCGTCTTGCGCTTTCAGCACGTATTACTCAGCTGTGAGCATGTTTTCCGTTTGCAGGAGCTGGAAAGGGAACTTAATCAGTTCGCTCAGGAGAACGGTTTGCCCGGCCGCGTTGCGGCCGTTCCTGCCCCGGCAAACGATACCTGGGCACGCGACCATGGGCCCCTAGCCATTAGCCGTGGCGAGGGCCACGAATTACTGGATTTCAGGTTCAATGCCTGGGGCGGAAAATTCCCTTGGGAAAAGGACAATGCCCTGAACAGCCACCTGTCGAATTTTCGCAGCTTTGGCACGACACCGCTGATACCGGTCGACTTCGTTCTCGAGGGAGGCTCTATCGAATCCGATGGTAAAGGTACCTTGCTGACCACCAGCGAATGCCTGTTGACGCCTTCCCGCAATCCATCCATGGATCGAGCCGGTATTGAACACCTGCTGTCGGAAACACTGGGCGCCGAGCGCATCCTCTGGCTGAACCACGGCTACCTTGCCGGTGACGACACTGACAGCCATATCGACACCCTGGCGCGCTTTTGCGCCCCCGACCATATCTGTTACGTGGCCTGCCCGGACGTCAGCGACGAGCACTACAGCGCCCTGGCGGCCATGGAGGAGGAGCTGCAGCAATTCCACCAGGCTGACGGCCAGCCCTACCGCCTGACCCCGCTGCCCTGGCCGGATGCCATCCATGACGAAGACGGCGAGCGCCTTCCCGCAACCTATGCCAATTTCCTGGTCATCAACGGCGCCGTGCTGGTACCGGTTTACGGGGTGCCTCAGGATGAAGACGCCTTGGCCACCCTGTCGAACGTTTTCCCTGAGCGGGAAGTGATTCCGGTGAACTGCCGACCACTGATCACGCAGGGAGGCAGCCTGCATTGCGTCACCATGCAGATACCGGCAGGGGTTGTAGGCGCATGACTCAGATTCCTCAATCCGCCGATCTGGCCATTGCCGCCATTCAGCAGCAATGCAGCGCTGACAAGGATACCAGCCTGGCAACCAGCGAACGTCTGATCCGCCAGGCGGCTACGGACGGCGCCCAACTCGTCGTCCTGCAGGAATTGCACGCCACGCTCTACTTTTGCCAGACCGAAGACACCTCGGTATTCGAACTCGCCGAGCCGATTCCCGGCCCGACCAGTCGTCGGCTATCCGCTCTGGCGGCGGAACTTGGCATCGTTCTCGTCGGGTCTATCTTTGAACGGAGAATGAACGGCGTCTACCACAACACGGCCGTCGTTTTTGAGCGGGATGGAAACATCGCCGGCCTCTACCGCAAGATGCATATTCCCGACGATCCCGGCTTCTACGAAAAATTCTATTTCACCCCGGGCGACGCCAGCTTCAACGACGGCCGCAACGGCTTCACCCCCATTGACACCTCCGTGGGTCGGCTGGGTGTGCTGGTGTGTTGGGACCAGTGGTATCCAGAAGCCGCCCGCCTGATGGCCCTGGCCGGCGCAGAGGTATTGATCTATCCCACGGCCATTGGCTGGGACGTCACCGACGACCCGGAGGAACAAGCGCGCCAGTTGGATGCCTGGGTAACCGTTCAACGCGGCCATGCGGTTGCGAACAACCTTCCGGTCATCGCGCCAAACCGAGTCGGCACGGAACCAGACCCTTCAGGCAACTCTGACGGCATTCGTTTCTGGGGCAACAGCTTCATCTGCGGCCCCCAGGGAGAATTCCTGGCCCGTGCCGACGACAAGTCGGAAACCCTACTGTCCGCCACCATTAATCGCTCTCGCAGTGAATCGATTCGTCGCATCTGGCCGTATTTCAGGGATCGGCGCATCGACGCCTACGGTGACATTCTCAAGCGGGTAAGGGACTAAGCACTTCATGAAAAAACTGACCGACACGGTTATCCGCGAGTTAAACAGCATACTGCTGGGCAAGGATCACCAGGTACGGCTTTCACTCTGCGGCTTGCTGGCCAAGGGCCACCTGCTGATTGAAGACATTCCGGGAATGGGCAAAACCACCCTGTCCCATGCACTAGCCAAGGTCATGGGCCTGACCTACCAGCGCATCCAGTTTACCAATGATCTGTTACCGGCGGACGTGCTTGGTTTTTCCATGTACGACAAGCAGGCGGGCAGCCTGGTGTTCCATCCCGGACCGATCTTCGCGCAGGTTGTCCTGGCTGATGAAATCAACCGCGCGTCTCCCAGAACCCAGAGTGCATTGCTGGAAGCCATGGAGGAACGGCAGGTTTCGATCGAAGGCGAAACCCGCCCCCTGCCCCACCCGTTCTTCGTTATCGCCACACAGAATCCCATCGAGCAGGGAGGCACCTACCCGTTACCGGAATCCCAGCTTGACCGGTTTCTGATGCGCATACGGCTGGGCTACCCCGACCCGCGCGCCGAACGGGAACTGCTGGAAGGTGAAGACCGCCGGGTCATGACCGACAGACTGCAATCACTGCTTTCTTCGGAAAACCTGCAAACCCTCCAGGACGCCGTCAACCGGGTGTCCACCAGCCCGGCGCTGCTGGACTACGTACAACGCCTGCTGGAACAGAGCCGGCGCATGCCCGGCCTGCTGTACGGCCTGTCGCCCAGGGCGGGTCTCGGCCTGGTCCGCGCCGCACGGGCATGGGCCCTGATGGATGGGCGCCACCATGTCCTACCGGACGACATCCAGGCGGTCTTTCCGGCGGTCGCCGAACACCGCCTGGAACAGGGCGAGTCCGGAAAGAGCGCGGAGAGAGTAAGGCAACTTCTGACCTCCGTCTCTGTCATTGAATAGATAGCATCACTTAATGGAATGAATTGGGCAAAACAACTGGAAACCAATCCTGTTCATGTTAGCCTTTTGCCCTTTTCCTCCGGGCCAGCCCCCGGACCAACGTACCGATTACGTGAAAACGCGGCCAGCGCAACACGTCCAGATTCGTTAGCGAGAGAACCACAATGAGCGAAACCAAGCACTCCAGACTGATCATCCTAGGCTCCGGCCCCGCCGGCTACACCGCTGCCGTCTATGCCGCCCGTGCCAACCTGAAACCCACGCTGATCACCGGTATCGAAGTGGGCGGACAGCTGACCACCACCACCGACGTGGACAACTGGCCGGGCGACAACGATGGCGTACAGGGCCCTGAGCTGATGCAACGTATGCTCAAACACGCGGAGCGCTTCGAGACCCAGGTGGTCTACGACACCATCAACGAAGCCGACCTGCGTAACCGTCCCTTCCGCCTCAAGGGTGACAGCGGCGAATACACCTGCGATGCATTGATCATCGCCACTGGCGCCTCCGCCATGTACCTGGGCCTGGACTCGGAAGAAAAATTCAAGGGCCAGGGCGTCTCCGCCTGCGCCACCTGCGACGGTTTCTTCTACAAAAAACAGAAAGTCGCCGTCATCGGCGGCGGCAACACCGCCGTCGAAGAAGCGCTGTACCTCTCCAACATCGCCGACGAAGTCACCCTGGTACACCGCCGCGACAGCCTGCGTGCTGAAAAAATCCTGCAGGACAAACTGTTCGAAAAAGCCGAAAACGGCAACGTCAACATCATCTGGGACCACACCCTGGACGAAGTCCTCGGCGACGGCACCGGCGTCACCGGCATGCGCATCAAAAGCACCAAGGGCGAATCCACCCAGGAAATGGACTTGGCCGGCGTCTTCATCGCCATCGGCCACAAACCCAACACCGACCTGTTCCAGGGCCAGCTGGATATGGAAAACGGCTACATCAAAATCCGCTCCGGCCTGGAAGGCATGGCCACTCAGAGCAGCATCCCCGGCGTCTTCGCCGCCGGCGACGTAGCCGACCACGTCTACCGCCAGGCCGTGACATCTGCAGGCTTCGGCTGCATGGCAGCGCTGGACGCGGAAAAGTTCCTCGACCAAGACTAAGCTTAACTGAGGACCTTATTCGGGAATGGCCCAAGGCAGGCAACTCCCTGGCCCGAAAAGGCGGGTGGAACCGGATGTCTGAAACTGTGCGGAGCCATGG
>NZ_DFMB01000041.1:0-126876 GCF_002375325.1 Marinobacter sp. UBA3604 | reverse complement strand
CCCAAGCGCCACACGGACGTGCTCGAGCGTGTTTCAGACATCCGTGACCACTCGCCGACTCCACCAACACTCGAGTACTAACTCCGGACCGAGATGACGTCACTACCCTGGCTAGACCCCGACCAACTCTGGTTCCCCCCCGCCGAACAGGCCCTGGACGACCCCGACGGATTGCTGGCACTGGGCGGTGACCTATCCACCGAGCGGCTCAAACTCGCCTACCGCAACGGCATCTTCCCCTGGTTCAGCGACGACCAGCCCATACTCTGGTGGTCCCCCAGCCCCAGATGCGTCCTTTTCCCGGAAGAGATCCACATCTCCAGAAGCCTCCGGCGCACCCTCAACCGCGGCTATTTCACCATCACCGCCGACCAGGCTTTCCCCCGCATCATCCGCCTCTGCGCCAACACCCGTGCCGAAGGCACCTGGATCACCCAGGATATGATTGACAGCTATGGCCAGCTTCACAAACAGGGGGTAGCCCACTCCATAGAAGTATGGAATCCAAAGGGAGAACTGGCCGGGGGAATGTACGGCCTGGCCATTGGCCGCTGCTTTTTTGGTGAGTCCATGTTTTCACTGGAAACCAATGCCTCGAAAGTATTGATGGTCCATCTGGCCAATCAACTCCGGGATTGGGGCTATCAGATTATGGATTGCCAGGTGGAAAGCGGCCATCTGTTGCGAATGGGTGCGCGAAGTATCCCACGCAGCGAATTTTTATCTATACTCAGGACATGCGTCGACAGTAGTCCGGACCACAGCGACTGGGGCTTCCGGTGGCAGTGGCCCGGCCCGGAGGTGTGAATGAGCAATCTCAGGACCCTGGTGTTTTTTGCCACGCCGGCCCACGACTGCAGTTACCTGCCAGATCGCGAAGCAACCACCATGTTCGTCGACCCGAGGGCCCATGTGGACAAGCGGCTGTACAGCCAACTGACCGCCCTGGGCTTCCGTCGAAGTGGCTCGCATTACTATCGCCCCCACTGCGAAAGCTGCAATGCCTGTGTTCCTGTCAGGCTCAAGGTGGAAGAGTTCCAGCCTGACCGCAGCCAACGCAGGGTTATGAAAAAGAACGCCAATCTTAGTTGCCGCATGGTCAAGGCAACCTTTTCGGAACGGTATTACAGCCTCTACGCCCATTACATTGAACAACGGCACTCTGACGGCGACATGTACCCACCCTCCCGTGAACAGTTCATGTCGTTCCTGGTGGAAGGCGCCACCGATTCCTGGTTTGTCGAAATCATGGACGGAGACAACCTGGTGGGCCTGGCCGCCGTGGACATGCTGGACGAAGGCCTGTCCGCCATCTATACCGTATTTGATCCTGCCTACGAAAGCCGAAGCCTGGGCACCTTTGCGGTGCTTTGGCAGATAGAGGAAGCAAAACGGCTGGGGCTTCCGCACCTGTATCTGGGGTATTGGATCGAAGAATGTCGGAAAATGAACTATAAAACACGATTCCGCCCGATCGAAGCGCTTCGGGACGGGCAATGGCACACCATGGAAGTGAACTGATTTTGCCAAATGGCGGTAAATCAGGCAGAATTGCGCAATTTAAAATCACAGCAAGCCAATTTACGAGGTTTTTACTGAATGGCGAAGTCCGATGCTATTGAAATGGAAGGCGTTATTGTTGATACGCTTCCAAACACCATGTTCCGGGTTGAACTCGAAAACGGCCATATTGTGACCGCTCACATTTCTGGCAAGATGCGCAAGAACTATATCCGTATTCTGACAGGCGACAAGGTCAAGGTAGAACTGACCCCCTACGACCTGAGCAAAGGACGCATCGTGTACCGCGCCCGCTGATAGCTGTATGAGACTTGAAAGCCCCGAATATCGGGGCTTTTTATTTTCAGGCCTTTCCATGCCAGGCCGCTACTCCCGATTGTCCGCCGAGCATTCCATCGCGCCTGGATTGGTATAACACCGCACCTTCCGCAGTATCGTCATCATGTCGTCATGGTACACACCCGCAGCCAGCATGCCCGAGTCTTCCGTGGACTGCTGCATATCAATCCTCACGCTGCGCAACATTTCCTGGTAACCCCGGACGGCTTCGGGTGAAATCTTGACCCAGCGCTCCTCGGGAATCGACCGTTCGTACTGCCTCACAATGCGCATGGCCTCCGGGTAGAGCCTGGACATGATCCGCCGTGACTTCCTGACAAAAGCGTCGTCGAACTCATCCGCCCGGGCGATCAACTGAACGGTTACCTGCCCTACCGGATAATCGACAATACCACCTTTGCTGCCCATGCCCCGGAACATCTCCAGCACCTCGTAGGCTGCCGCCGGCGCATAACTGATATCAGCCTCGCCGGAATTGAACAGGCTGGCAAAGTCGGAAATTTTTGCCGCAACCGGCACCGCGCCAACATACTCAACCATATGACGGGCATCGTGGTGCCCCTCGAACACCGTGATGCGCTTTCCCTCCAGAGCCTCCACGTGGTCAATCGCCCGGTCGTTCACGAACAGGTAAGCCGCTCCCATCGGCGTCACACCCAACACCTCGTAACCATTCTGCTCAAGATGACGGTCAACCCTGGGGCTGGCCAGAATATGGAGCAGCACTTTCAGGTCTTCATAATAGGGAATCGCCCCGATGGCACTGATGGAGCCTGAAAAATCGTTGAATTTACGGGCGCCCATATCGGTCACCGCCACAATGTCGCAACGCCCGGCTCTTAGATCTGCGACGGCCTGATCTTCATCGGTGTAGGGACGCATGTTAAGGCCTACGCCGGCCAATGCGGCCTTGCGGTGGTAATCCTGCAACGTACGGTAGACAAATCCACTTGCTCCGGCGACATCAAATACACAGAACTCACGGCGCTCACTCGCGCCGGCATTGCTCCAGCCGGAAAGCCCGAGCACAACCAGCAAAAGCATGGATAACGCTTTCATTTCCCGGTTCTCCTTATCATTGTTGTTTCACGGAAACACAGACCACGGCGCGTACGCGTCAGGTAATCTGACTGTCAGACAACAATTTGACAGAGAAGCGGAGCAATTGGATTGACGACAATGTCAGGGCTGGCCCTTCAACAGAGTCAATTGATGGTCGGCCAGTGACAAAAAAGGCCATGCTGTTTCCAGCATGGCCTTTCCAAGAGGAGAAGAATCGCTCAGGGCTGCTTACACAGCCTCAGCCGGTTCGTCCTCGTACTCGAACTCCAGTTCACCATCCTTGAGGTGAATGTGGACATCACCACCATGCTCCGACAGCCGGCCGAACAGGATCTGTTCCGCCAGGGGCCGCTTGATCTTGTCCTGGATCAGGCGAGCCATCGGGCGTGCCCCCATGGTGACATCGTAGCCCTTCTCGGCCAGCCATTCCTTCGCGGCGTCGTCAACGTGGAGCACCACGTGCTTCTCGTCCAACTGCGCCTGCAATTCCGTGAGGAACTTGTCCACCACGTGGGTGATGGTGGCCGGCTGGAGATCACCGAACTGGATAATGCCATCCAGGCGGTTGCGGAACTCCGGCGTGAACGTCTTCGATATAATCTCCATGCCGTCGGTGCTGTGGTCCTGCTCACTGAAGCCAATGGAACGGCGGGCCATGCTTTCAGCACCGGCGTTGGTGGTCATCACCAGGATCACATGACGGAAATCCGCCTTACGACCGTTGTTATCCGTGAGCGTACCGTGATCCATCACCTGCAGAAGCAGGTTAAAGACCTCCGGATGAGCCTTCTCGATCTCATCCAGCAACAGCACACAATGCGGATGCTTGCTCACGGATTCCGTCAGCAGACCACCCTGGTCATACCCGACATAGCCCGGAGGCGCACCGATCAACCTGGACACGGTATGCCGCTCCATGTACTCGGACATGTCGAAGCGCACCAGCTCGATACCCAACACCTTGGCCAGTTGCTTGGTGACTTCGGTCTTGCCCACACCCGTGGGGCCGGCAAACAGGAAGGCACCTTCCGGCTTCTCCGGCGCCTTCAGGCCGGCACGGGCCAGCTTGATGGCGGTGGACAATGACTCGATAGCCGGATCCTGCCCGAAGACCACCATCTTGAGATCCCGCTCCAGATTGCGCAGCAGGTCCTTGTCGCTGGTGGATACGTTCTTCGGCGGGATGCGGGCGATATTGGCCACCACATCCTCGATTTCCGACACGTCGATTGTCTTCTTGCGTTTGGCCACCGCCAGCAGACGCTGATGGGCACCGGCTTCGTCGATTACGTCAATCGCCTTGTCCGGCAGGTGGCGATCGGTGATGTAGCGTTCAGACAGCTCAGCCGCCACACGCAGTGCCTGATCGGTGTACTTCAGGTCATGGTGCTTCTCGAAATGGGACTTCAGCCCCTTGAGGATCTGGTAGGTATCCTCAACGCTGGGTTCGTTCACATCAATCTTCTGGAAGCGGCGAGCCAGCGCGCTGTCCTTCTCGAAAATGCCACGGAATTCCTGGAAGGTGGTGGAGCCAATGCACCGGATTTCCCCTGAGCTCAGCATGGGCTTGAGCAGGTTGGAGGCATCCATCACACCGCCGGACGCGGAACCGGCACCGATGATGGTATGGATTTCATCGATGAACAGAATCGCATGCTTCTCTTTCTTCAATTCTGCAAGCAGCCCCTTCAGCCGCTTCTCGAAATCCCCCCGGTACTTGGTGCCAGCCAGCAGGGCACCGAGATCAAGTGAATAGACCACCGCGTCAGAAATGATCTCCGGCACCTGGCTATCCACAATGCGCTTGGCAAGGCCTTCGGCAATCGCGGTCTTGCCCACACCCGCTTCGCCCACCAGCAGCGGATTGTTCTTGCGACGGCGAACCAGTATCTGAACCACCCGCTCGACTTCGTGTTCACGTCCGATCAGCGGGTCAATGCGGCCCTGGCGGGCCTGGTCATTCAGGTTGGTTGCGTAGCTTTCCAGCGGACGTGATGCACCGCCTTCTTCTGCGGCTTCATCATGAGACGCCTGATCGTGACCCTCCTGATCTTCGGCACCCTGAACGCGAGAGATGCCATGGGAAACAAAATTCACCACGTCAATGCGGGCGATGCTCTGTTTCTTGAGCACATACACCGCCTGGCTCTCCTGCTCACTGAAGATGGCCACCAGCACATTGGCACCGGTTACCTCCTTCTTGCCAGAGGATTGTACGTGAAATACAGCACGTTGTAGCACGCGCTGGAATCCGAGCGTGGGTTGTGTTTCCCGCTCGCTGTCGTTGCTGGGGATCAGTGGTGTGGTTGAATCCACAAACTCTACGAGTTCTTCCTGAAGCCGGGCCAGGTCTGCACCGCATGCTTTCAGGACGCCCACTGCCGATTCGTTGTCGAGCAAGGCCAGCAAAAGGTGCTCGACGGTCATGAATTCATGACGCTTGTCGCGGGCACTTTTGAAAGCCGCATTCAATGTAATTTCAAGATCTTTGCTCAGCATGGGCCACCCCAAGGTCTATCAGTCCGCACGTTCAATCTCGCAAAGGAGCGGATGTTCGCATTCCGAGGAATACTGGTTCACCTGTGCCGCCTTTGTTTCCGCGATGTCCCGGGTATATACCCCGCATACAGCCTTTCCCTGCGTATGGACGAGCAGCATCACCTGCGTCGCCTTTTCTTCGTTCATTCCGAAGAACTTCATCAACACATCCACTACAAAGTCCATGGGTGTGTAGTCATCGTTCAGAAGCAGAACCCTGAAGCGCGCGGGGCGCTTGAGGGCGGGCTTCTCGGGAGCAACACTGACATCGTCCTGACGTCCTGGCTGGTCGTCCTCCCCCTGATTTAATACTAGTAGAGAATTCTGGATAGTCCGCATGATTCTTTACCGGAAATCGGTGCCTCTGCTTAAAGATGGTTGTCTGCCGCCCGGTTTTCAAGGTACCTCCGGTAACCGGACGTGCGCTGGTTATCAATCTCGCCATGATACAGGCTCCGGCCCCGGTTCAACCATACATTCCGGCTATAACTGCTATTGACTCTGAGCGAATATTGGTCAACAGTACGATAGCAATGTAAAATATTGTAAATTGGCGTAAGAAGCCTATAACAGGCTGCAATCCGTGCAAGGCAAAACGCTCGGCAATAACATCAATAACAAAGACACTGACAGTGAAAGAACAGGGGAGTTCATCATGCCAAGAGGCAAAGTAAAGTGGTTTAACAATGCCAAGGGTTATGGCTTCATTATCGAGGAAGGCTGCAGTGACGATCTGTTTGCTCACTTCTCTTCAGTGCAAATGGAAGGTTACAAAACCTTAAAGGCCGGCCAGGCCGTCACCTTCGATAAAAAGCCCAGCGACAAGGGGATCCACGCGGTCAACATCGTTCCGGAGGAGCAGCCACAGAAGCAGAGTTCCCAAGAGAACGCTTCTGAGAAAACGTCCGGCAGTGACGACGACGTGGAACAGAATCAGGACAGTGGATACCAGGATCAGCCCCGCGCGGCAAACGCTTGACGGCTGACGCCACCACTGCCCAGGCAGATAACACCGGCCCACAATGACCGGCCAGTTAGCCTGTGTCCGGACGTTCGGTCGTTCCGCAACCAGATGGGGCGACCGGGCCCTCCTCCCCAACCCCCTCTCTCCCTACTTCTGGCATAATGCGCCTGTTCAAATTCGATTCCCTAAATCAAGGTTCATTTGCCACCATGGCAACGCTGATTCTGTTCAACAAACCGTTCCGGGTGCTTTGCCAGTTCACCGACGAGAAAGGCGGCACGGATGGCACCCTCCGCGCCACCCTTGCCGACTGGCTCAAGATCCCCGCTGTCTACCCTGCCGGGCGGCTTGACTATGATTCGGAAGGTCTCTTGCTGCTAACGGACAACGGGCAACTGCAGCATCAAATTGCCTCTCCCCGGCTGAAAATGCCAAAGACATATTGGGTTCAGGTTGAAGGCGAGATCAGCGAAACGGCACTGAAGAAACTGCGCGAAGGCGTGGAACTCAAAGACGGTAAGACTCGCCCAGCCGAAGTTACGACGATGGCTCCGCCGGAGATCTGGCCCAGAAACCCGCCAGTACGCTACAGAGCATCGATCCCCACGAGCTGGGTGAAGATCACCATCACCGAAGGTAAAAATCGGCAGGTCCGTCGCATGACGGCGGCAGTCGGCTTCCCTACCCTACGATTGGTTCGCTATGGTATTGGAGACTGGACCCTGGACGGGCTTTCGCCCGGCGAATACAGGGCAACATCCGTACACGCGCCTTCGCCCCCGCCTGGAACCGCGGCGCGGAAGGCGGCGAAACCCCGCAAACACGCACCCCGGAGGCGACCCCGCCTATGACTTGGACACCCCACGCCACAGTTGCCGTTATTGTTGAAGATGACCATGGCCGTTTTTTGCTGGTTGAGGAACTCAGCCATGGTCAGGTGGTGCTCAACCAGCCCGCGGGCCACGTAGAGGAAGGCGAAAGGATCCTTGACGCAGCGCAGCGGGAAACCCTGGAGGAGACTGGCTGGGAGGTGGTCCCTGAACACTTTCTTGGCGTCTATACCTACAAGGCCCCCGCCAACGGCGTTACCTACTACCGGTTTTGCTTCTCAGCCAGGGCCCTGGGCCGCGTGACCGATGAGCTGGACGACGGCATTATCGCTGCCCACTGGTTAACACCCGGTGAAATCCGCTCACAGGCCGACAAACTTCGGAGCCCTCTGGTCATGCAATGCATAGAAGATTACCGAAACGGACGCCGCTTTCCCCTGGATGTCATTGTCGAGCCGCAGACGTAACCTGGCTTAAATGCTAGAATCCGCCCCTTTGACCCCGACAGACCCAGACATGACTAAAGCACCTGAAAATACCCGAGTGATTGTCGGCATGTCCGGCGGCGTAGACTCTTCCGTGGCAGCCTGGCTCCTGAAGGACCAGGGTTACCAGGTGGAAGGCCTGTTCATGAAAAACTGGGACGAGGATGACGGCACCGAATACTGCACCGCCATGACCGACCTGGCGGACGCTCAGGCGGTGGCGGAAACCATCGGTATTACGCTGCACACCGCCAGCTTTGCGGCGGAATACTGGGATCGGGTATTCGAGCACTTCCTGTCGGAATACAAGGCTGGCCGGACCCCGAATCCCGATATCCTCTGCAACAAGGAAGTGAAGTTCCGGGCGTTTCTCGATTACGCCATTACCCTGGGCGCTGACTACATTGCCACCGGCCACTACACCCGCCAGCGCCCTCTGAACGACGGCAGTGGCGGAGCCGAACTGCTCAAGGGCCTTGACCCCAACAAGGACCAGAGCTACTTCCTGCACGCCGTCTCTGGCGAACGTATTGCCCGTACGCTCTTTCCGGTGGGCGAGCTTGAAAAACCGGAAGTACGGCGCATTGCCGCCGAACAGGGCTTTATCACCCACGACAAGAAAGACTCCACCGGTATCTGCTTTATCGGGGAACGCAAATTCCGGGATTTCCTCAAACAGTACATTCCCGCGAAGCCCGGAAATATCGAGACCCCCGATGGCCAGGTGATCGGCCGCCATCAGGGCCTGATGTACCACACCATTGGCCAGCGTCAGGGCCTCGGCATTGGTGGCTTGAGTGAGTTTGGCGACGAGCCCTGGTACGTCGCGGAAAAAGACCTGTCCCGCAACGTACTGGTTGCCGTTCAGGGCAAGCATCACCCCCTGCTGTTTTCTCGCGGACTGATCAGCGGACCGGTGGATTGGATTGCCGGCGAAGCTCCGGCTGCGGAGTTCCGCTGCAAAGCCAAGACGCGCTACCGCCAACCGGACCAGGACTGCACGGTAACAGCCCTGGACAACGGGTTCAGGGTTGTCTTTGACGACGCACAGCGCGCCGTCACTCCGGGTCAGTCTGTCGTGTTTTACCGCGACGAGGTCTGCCTTGGTGGCGGCGTTATCGAACAAACCTGGCGGGACGGTGAGCAGACGCCCACAGGAACTGACAACAAGGCGGAAGGAGCCGGCGCATGAGCCGATCGATACACGACCAGACCCTGGCTCTGGCGGGCGTCTTCCAGGCCTCTGCTCTGGTCCAGCAAATAGCCCATTCCGGCCAGTGCGCGGAGTCCAGCTTTGAAACCTGCCTGCGCTCACTGTTCGCCACGCAACCTGAAACGACCCTGGATGTGTTCGGCGGTGAACTGAAGGACCTGCGTGAAGGCCTTTCCACCCTCGCCAGCGTAATGAGCCAACAGAGCAAACAGCAGGACATTGAAGTATTGCGTTACGCCCTGAACCTGATCAACCTCTCTTCCAAGCTTCGTCAAAACAGCGACATGCTGGATGTAATCGGCAGCCGGATCGACCAGGCCCGGCACACCGCAAGCCATTTCGGCTACAGCCACAGCAACCTGATTGCCAACGTGGCGTCGATTTACACGGACACCATCAGCACCTTCCGCCAGCGTATCCAGGTCAGCGGTGAGCCCACGATTCTTCAACGCGAGGAGAATGCGGCCAAAGTACGTGCCCTGTTACTGGCTGGTATTCGCTCCGCCGTCCTTTGGCACCAGACCGGCGGCCGCCGCTGGCAGCTTATCTTCACTCGTCGCAAGGTCATCATGACCGCCCGGGAATTGGCGGAGAAGGCAAACCGCTCGGTTTACGACTGAATCCCGGCCACCACTGGTGTATCATATGCGCCCCCAGTTTTTCTTTTGACCGTATCTTTGATGACTTGAGAGGTTTTCGATGGAACTCAACGCCCTGACCGCCATTTCCCCGGTCGATGGACGCTATGGCAGTAAAGTCAGCGTTTTTCGTGACATTTTCAGTGAATATGGCCTGATCAGGAACCGCGTGACCGTTGAGCTCCGCTGGCTGCAGAAACTGGCGGCCCATCCCGGCATCACCGAAGTGCCTGCCTTCTCCGCCGACGCCAACCAGTTTCTGGATCGCATGATCTCGGAGTTCAAGCTGGCAGACGCGGAACGGATCAAGGGCATTGAACGCACCACCAACCATGACGTAAAGGCGGTGGAATACTTCATCAAGGAAAAGATCTCCGAGGTTCCGGAACTGCACGCCGTTACTGAATTCGTGCATTTTGCCTGTACCTCCGAGGACATCAACAACCTCTCCCATGCCCTGATGTTGCGCGAAGGTCTGGACCACGGCCTGCTGCCGGCCATGGAGCGCATCGTTGACCGGCTGGCGGAGCTGGCCCATGAGCACGCGGAACAACCCATGCTGTCCCGCACCCATGGCCAGACGGCCTCGCCCTCCACCGTCGGCAAGGAACTGGCCAACGTGGTTCACCGCTTACGCCGGCAGGTGAAACAGATTCGCGCCGTGGAGTTGATGGGCAAGATCAACGGGGCCGTAGGCAACTACAATGCCCACCTGTCTGCCTACCCATCCATCGACTGGGCCCAGAACGCCAAGGAATTCATTGAAAGCCTGGGCCTGGACTGGAACCCGTACACCACCCAGATTGAACCCCACGATTACATCGCCGAGCTCTACGACGCCATTGCTCGATTCAACACCATTCTGATCGATCTGGACCGGGATATCTGGGGTTATATTTCCCTGGGCTACTTCAAGCAGAAAACCGTGGAAGGCGAAGTAGGCTCGTCCACCATGCCCCATAAGGTCAATCCAATTGATTTCGAGAACTCTGAAGGCAACCTGGGCATTGCCAACGCCCTGTTCAGCCACCTGTCTGCCAAGCTGCCGATTTCCCGCTGGCAGCGTGACCTGACCGACTCAACCGTTCTGCGCAACCTCGGCGTGGGTTTCGCACACAGCCTGATTGCCTACGAGGCCTCCCTGAAAGGCCTGGGCAAGCTGGAAATCAACCCGGCACGCCTGGACGAGGACCTGGATCACGCCTGGGAAGTCCTGGCGGAGCCGATCCAGACCGTTATGCGCCGGTACAACATCGAGAAGCCCTACGAAAAGTTGAAGGCGCTGACCCGTGGCAAAGCCATGACACCGGATGTGATCAAGGCCTTTGTGGAGTCACTGGACATTCCCGATGCCGCCAAGGCGGAACTGATGGAACTCACTCCCGGCTCTTACATTGGCAACGCCACGCAACAGGCACGGGATATCTGAACCATGCAACTGCCCGGCGGAATGCCCGCCCAGGAATTCCTGCGGGACTACTGGCAAAAAAAACCACTGGTCATCCGCCAGGCCTTTGCGGGCTTTGAGTGCCCTGTCTCGGCCGACGAGTTGGCAGGACTGGCCTGTGAGGATGCTGTTGAATCGCGGATTGTGATCGAGGACGACAACGGCAAGCCCTGGCAGTTGCACAACGGCCCTTTCGAGCCCGAGCGTTTCAGCAAACTGCCAGACAGCCACTGGACACTGCTGGTTCAGGGTCTTGACCACTGGGTTCCTGACTTTGCGGACCTGCTGGACGAATTCCGCTTCGTACCCAACTGGCGGCTGGATGACATTATGGCCAGCTACGCGCCAAAAGGTGGCAGCGTAGGCCCCCACTACGATCAGTACGATGTCTTCCTTCTGCAAGCCGAGGGGCACCGTCGTTGGACCTTTGGCGGCCATTGTGACCACACCTCGCCGCGCGTGGACGGTACGCCGCTACGAATCCTGAGCAGTTGGGACGGCGAGGAGACGGTAACCCTGGCACCGGGAGACATGCTGTACCTGCCACCGGGCGTTGGTCATCACGGGGTCGCCGAGGACGACTGCATTACCCTGTCTATCGGGTTCCGCGCACCTACGGTCGACGATGTACTGACAGGCTTCACCGACTTCCTGTGTAGCCGCTCCGATGCCTCTGACCATCTGGATGATCCGGACCTGAAGGTCCAGGACAACCCCGGCGCCATCAAGCCCGACGTTATCCATCGGCTTGACCGCCTCATCCGCGACCAACTCAGTGATCAACGCCAGTTGGCACTCTGGTTCGGCCAGTACTCAACGGCACCCAAGAGCCTGGAAATCGTTGTGCCCGCGGAAGAACCGGTCACACCAGAGTTGCTGGGCGAGTTGATTGCGGCCGGCAACCCATTGCGCTGGAACGAGGGCTCACGTTTCGCCTACCATGACTTCGAGGACGAAACCGCCCTGTTCGTGGACGGTGAGCAGTTCCTGCTTCGGGGCGACGCACGGCCCCTGGCACCCCTTCTTTGTGCCAGCGCTCGCCCGGACATGGGCGCACTGGCCAGCTTTGCCGGTGACGATGCCATACAGGGTCTTCTGAGCACACTCGTCAACCAGGGCTCTCTGTACTTTGACTGACATCTGACTGAAACCTGGGTGAAGGCAGCATGAACGTACGGGTTCGAAAATACAGCTGGCAACTGACGCCGGCCGATGTCCGGAACATCCGCCAGTCCGTATTCGTGGACGAGCAAAAAGTCCCACCGGAACTGGAGTGGGACGACACCGACGAAATTGCCGACCACTACCTGATGGTATTACCCGACAACACCCCCGTTGGCGTCGCCCGCCTGTTCTCCACGTTGGAGGAAACGGCACACATCGGCCGCATGGCTATTCTTCCGGCACACCGGGGCAAGGGTCTGGGTGAAGTCCTGCTACGCCATCTTGTCTCCGAAGCCGCAGAGCGTTTCACCGAGCTGCAACTTTCCGCCCAGGAACACGCCATCCCCTTCTACCAACGCTCGGGCTTTCACGTGTGTTCCGACCTCTACGACGACGCCGGAATCCCCCATGTCGACATGCGCTGCCTCGCTCCGAAGCTGGTGAACGACGCCTATTCAACCCGTGAGAATCCCATGTTGTTGGGTGAAGATCGGGACGCCTGGCTGTTTGACCGCGAGAGCACCATGGTAGATTTGATCGACTCCCTGACTGGCCAGGCGCGTCAGCGGATCTGGCTGTATGACCGGGTGCTGGACCATGATCTCTATGACCGCCTGCGCTTCCGGGAACTGATATCCGGCCTGGCCCGTCGACATCGGCTCAGTGACGTGCGGCTTCTGATTCACGATGACAAGCCGCTGGTCCAGCGCCGTCACCAGATTGTTGAACTGATGCGCCGCCTGCCCAGCCGGATTGAACTGAGGCTGGTGAACGAGGATTACCCGGTGGACGACCAGCCCTTCCTGCTCGCGGACCGCGAGGGCGTGGTTTACCGGCATGACTTCTACAAGCCGGAAGGCTTTGCAACGTTTGCAAACAGCGGCCGGGTAAAACTTCTCGCTGAGTCGTTCCAGCGCATGTGGGATGCAGGAAGGAGTTCTCTGGAACTGCGAGAACTACCGCTCTGAGTGGCGGATACCGGGCACCCCGGTGGATTCAAACTGTGCTCCGAACGGGGCAAATTCCGCGTCTACCTCTTCCGCCACTTCGGCAATCAGCTTACGTAACCACTGGTGATCCGTGTTGTGTTGCAACAGCGGGCTCCAGGCCATTTTGAGCTCGAACGGCGGTATCTCGAACGGTGGCACTTTAACCACCAGGTTGGCGTTGTCTTTCTGCAACCAGGCCGCCCGGCATGGCAGCGTGGCGATCAGGTCGTGCTGCTCCGCCAGCAGCATCGCCACCTGGTAATGCCGCGTAAACACGGAAATCTGGCGTTTTCGGCCCATCAGTGACAAGGCCTCGTCCACCCACCCCAGGCGCTGGACGTCTTTCGGGTTCACCCCCACCCCGACACCAAACCCGGTCTTGCTGACCCAGATATGACTGGCGTCCAGGTAGGTATCGAGGGTAAACGGCTCCTTGAGTATCGGGTTACGTGCGTTCATCAGGCAGGCAAAGTACTCCGTCCACAGAGTTTTCTGGTGGAACGACTGGGGGATCTTGTCAAAACGGTTGATCGCCATATCGAGGCGCCCCTGCTCCACGTCGAGGAAGCTCACGTCACTGGGGGTAAGAACATCCAGAGTCACATGAGGCGCTTCCTGACGAATCCGGCGAAGTACCCGTGGCATCAGGCAGGATTCCGCGTAGTCACTGGCCATGATCCGAAACACGCGCTGACTTTCCATAGCCGCGAACGCGGTTTTCTCATGAACCGCCTGCTCAATATCGGACAGAATGCTCCGCACCAGTGGCTGTAGCTCAGTGGCACGCTCGGTTGCGGTCATCCCCTCACTGGTACGAACCAGCAGCGGGTCTCCGAACAGGTCCCGCAGTCGGCGCAGGCCGTTGCTCATCGCGGGCTGGGTAATCCCAAGATGATTGGCGGCTTTGGTGACGTTCCGCTCCCTCAACAGTACATCGAGATAAACAAGCAGATTGAGGTCTACCCGGGAAATGTCCATGACGTGGCCCCTATCGGAAGTAACACGTAAAAACGGCTTTTATTCACTAGAATAATGGTCAACAGGGTATCAATTCATCGGATTGATATGAAGCTGCAATCTTTCACATTTCAGAACGGAATCATCCGGGGTTTTCTGCTAATCTTCCGTATACTTGCTGGATTTCTCCGGATTTTTTCTGTGGCCGGAGCTGCCAGTGGCCTGTCCATTCAGCCGGAGTGTTTGCAACAAGATGGATACCACAATGATTGTGCTGCTACTGGCGGCTGTCGTTACCGTTTCGATCATTATTATTGTGGCCAGTCAGATGCGAGAGCGCGCACGTATCGAGCGTATTCGTAAAACAACGGCTCTGGAAGACAGCTACAAAAGAGCCGGCCGCCTGCTCTCCGAAATCCCGGGCCAGTATTTCACTGCAGATTTGAAACTGCTATTGATCAAGCGGATGGAGGAGTCTTGCAAAGACCTCCAGGCCCTGAAATCTGATCAGCCCGTTGAAGAACGACTGAGTGCTGTACAACAGCTGAAAAAGTCCGTAATGGACGGCGAAGACAAGCGCACTCCGATCAAGATCGACTCCCCCGAAAAGTCCACCTATGTCCAGGAGCTGCTGCAAAATCTGTTCAAGATGATCGAGGGCATGCACAAGGCCGGCAAGATTGATAGCGCCACCGCCAAGAAAAACCTGAAGTTCGTGTTGTTCCTGGTGCACAAGACCCACGCCGACCTGCATGTGTTCCAGGCACGCGATTATGTGAAGCAGAACCAGATTCGAAAGGCCATTCACGCCTATCATCTGGCCAGTACCGAAATGGGCAAGTCCAGGGACAACCCGATGGCCATGAAAGCCGTGAAAAGTTTCCGTACCCGCATCAAGGAACTGGAAGCCATCAAGGGGGACGAAGAACACAGTGCCGCGGCCGCGGGCCAGTCAAGCCTGGACAAGGAATGGGATACGTTCCTCCACGACGATGAGTGGCGCAAGAAAGCCGACTACGACGACTAGGCGCCAACTGGCGCCCCGCGAAAACCACCGAAACGTTACAACAGGGACCGTGAAACGCCGTGACAACTGCATTCCAAAAGCGGCTATCCTATCGCCTGACCCGTGACACCGTTTTAATCGCAATGGTATTGGGCCTTGTGCTCAACATTGTCCAGGTCACTCTCGATTATTTCAGCGCCAGGGACTCCATGGAGCAGGAGATCCGTGCGCTCATCGAAATCAGTCACAGCCCCGCTTCGCAGATCGCCTACAACATCGACATCCGGCTTGCGGAAGAGCTTCTTGATGGCTTGCTTCGCCATCCCGCAACCATCGACGCCCGTATTATCGATAACAATGGCCAAACCATGGCTGCGGCGAGCCAAAGCAGCCCGGATTCGCGCTATCGGTGGATCAGCGACCTGCTCTTTGGTGACAGCCGCGTATTCAGTCAGGAACTGGTGGTACCGCAGCTGAGCGACCTCTCCCTCGGGAGCCTCACGGTCACCATCGATACCTACCACTACGGCCTGCTGTTCCTCCAACGCGCGGGCTATACCGTCATCAGCGGCCTGCTGAAAAGCCTGGTGCTGACTGCTGCACTGCTGTTCATTTTCTTCTTTGTGCTGACCCGGCCCATGCTGAACGTCATCGGTGCTCTGAGCCGGGTCAAGGCTGAAACGCCTGAGAAGGTCCGGCTTCCTGTGCCGGAGAATCATCGTGAAGATGAGATCGGGCTGATGGTGGGTGTCATCAACCAGCATCTGGAAACCATCGATTCCAGCCTCGCACAGCTCAGGATGGCCGAAAGTGCGATGAAGAACTACTCCAGCCAGCTGGAACAGGAGGTGGAAGACCGCACTCGGGAAATTTCCGAGAAGAACGATGCCTTGCAGCGAGGCAACCGCGCCCTGGTTCGCGCCAAAGAGGACGCTGTACGCCGTGCCAGAGCCCGTGCCAATTTCCTGGCCAGCATGAGCCATGAGATACGCACACCACTCAACGGTGTTCTGGGGATGTTGGGCCTGGCGCTGGAAGGCGACATGGAACAGGCACAACGAAACCGATTGGAAATTGCGCTCAATGCCGGCCAGAGTTTGCTCGGTCTGTTAAACGACATCCTGGACATCTCCAAGGTCGAAGCCGGGAAATTGAGCCTGGAGAACATCCCGTTTTCACTCCGCAACCTGGTGGAAGAATGTGCGACACTGCATGCCCAACAAGCCAGGCGCAAGAATATTGACGTTGTGGCGGACATCGACTGTGACCTGCCCGAAAGCTTTCTTGGCGATCCCACCCGAACTCGGCAGATCCTGAACAACCTGCTCAGTAACGCTATTAAATTCACCGAGCAAGGCTTCGTCCGCATCCACGCCACCCGCTACAACGGCAACGTACGCATTGACGTTGTCGACACCGGTATCGGCATGTCCAAGGAAGGGCTGCACAGGATATTCTCACCCTTCTCACAGGCTGACAGTGACACTACCCGGCTCTATGGCGGCACTGGCCTGGGCCTGACACTGTGTCGTCAACTGGTGGAGCGGATGCATGGCCAGATCCTGGTAGATTCCGAGGAGCACGAAGGCACACACTTCACTGTGAACCTGCCCCTGCCGGTTCACGATGAGCAGGAAAGCCAACCGTCGATGCCGGCTATTCCAAGCCTACTTCAGCAGGTAGGTGTCGATATCGGGATGCCCCGGGACTATCCGCACCGCACGCCCATCGAGCATCAACTGAGAGCCTGGGGCATTCCACTGCGCGAGGCGGCACCCGACGGAGAGGGAATTCTGATGATCGCCGCCAACGAAAGCGACGAGACCGCGGCACAACTGGCATCGTCCTGGTCCGGCACCGGCATTATTCTGGTGGACCGGGACGGCTCCGCCCATCCCACCAAAGATCGTCAGATACTGTCGATGCCACTCAGACGTGAGCAGTTGTACCGAACACTGTGCAGGGCCGCTGGGCTGGACATCGGGGACAGGGCAAGAATCATCGCAACCCCGGCTGGCGTGTCACGCACGCTGAATCTTCTTCTGGTCGAAGACAACCAGGTAAATCAGGTGGTCGCCAGCAGCATGCTGAAAAAGCTGGGCCACACCGTCACCCTGGCCGAAAACGGCAAACAGGCACTGGAAGCCTTGCAGCAAGGCGAAAGGAGATTCGATATTGTACTGATGGATTGCCAAATGCCGGTGATGGACGGCTATGAGGCCACCCGCAACATTCGTGAAAACCCTGAGTGGCAGGATCTGCCAGTGATCGCGGTCACCGCCAACGTCATGCAGGGAGACCGGGACGACTGCCTCGAGTCCGGCATGAATGACTACATCACCAAACCTTACAATCGTGCCGACCTGAAATCCATTATTGACCGCTGGGCGCCTCCCCAGCCTCCAGAAGACTGAGGACAGATCGCAGCTCTTCCCTCAATTCCACAATGCGCTCCTGATCAATGCCCGTACCACACAACAGGCGGCCGGGAATGTCCCGAGCCTGCTGGCGCATGGCACTGCCCTTCTCAGTGGGGGAGACCGTAACCACTCGCTCATCGGTGGTATCCCGCAAACGGGTTACCAGATCACGCTCAGCCAGACGTTTGAGCAGCGGCGTCAGGGTTCCGGAATCCAGGCGCAGTCGTTTACCCAGGTCAGACACCCTGACCGTCTGTCCGTTCTCCCCGGCTTCCCACAACACCAACATGACCAGATACTGCGGATAGGTCAGATTCAGTTCCGCCAGCAGCGGACGATAGCGGGCGGTTATTGCCCGGTTGGCGGCGTAGAGGGCAAAACAGAGCTGATTATCCAGCGCCAGGACGTCGTCTTCGTCAGTCATGGTTCACAGTAACGCTTCAATGTCGGCGCGAATGGCAGACGGCTTGGTGGTCGGCGGGTAACGACGCACCACTTCACCCTCACGATTCACCAGGAACTTGGTGAAGTTCCATTTTACAGCTTCCGATCCCAACAGCCCCTTGGCACTGTGCTTCAGGTACTCAAACAGCGGGTGGGCATTAGGGCCGTTGACGTCAATCTTTGCGAACATGGGAAAGTCCACGCCGTAGTTAAGGCTACAGAATTCGCTGATGGCCTTGTCGTCCGCCGGGTCCTGATTCCGGAACTGGTTGCAGGGGAAACCGAGCACTTCGAGGCCTTTTTCTTTCAGCTCGACGTACAGGGACTGCAAACCCTCGAACTGGGGAGTGAAACCGCATTTGCTGGCCGTGTTTACGATCAACAGAACTTTGCCACGGAACTCATCCAGGGAATGCTCCTCACCGCGAATATCGGCCGCGTTAAAGTCGTAGATGCTTTGCGTGCTCATTACATTCCTCCCTTGTATTTTTCGCTATTATATTTTGCACAACCCTATTTACAACTGATTCCGTCACGGTTGTCACGCTCAGTTCATGGAATCTGTGAGCTTTGGGCGTTAAATCTCCGCATTTGTGCCACAATTCATCACAATTGGCCTGTTGCCGCCGGCCGTTGCTCCGCTAGAATACAGGCTTGTCTTTGAAACATGGCACTTGTCATCTTACCGATCTAAGGAAATACCGGGCTTATGCAGAACTATCTCAAATCCGCCAAGCTGGATAACGTGTGTTACGAGATACGTGGCGTGGTTCTGCGTGAAGCCCGTCGGCTGGAGGAAGAGGGCCACCGGGTTCTCAAGCTCAATATCGGCAACCCAGCGGCTTTCGAACTGGACGTTCCCGAGGAAATCCAGCAGGACGTTATTCACAACATGCCCCTGGCCCAGGGGTATGTGGAATCAAAGGGGTTGTTCTCTGCGCGTAAGGCGGTGATGCACTATTGCCAGCAACGTGGCATCGACAAGGTGGATATCGACGATATCTACCTGGGCAACGGCGTCAGCGAAATGATCGTGATGTCCATGCAGGCCATGCTCAATACCGGCGACGAGGTTCTGATCCCGGCCCCTGACTATCCGCTCTGGACGGCCGCCGTGACCCTGTCCAGTGGCAAGCCGGTTCACTACCGATGCGACGAGCAACAGGACTGGTTCCCGGATATCGACGATATCCGCAAAAAAATCACCCGCCGCACCCGGGCTATCGTGCTTATCAACCCCAACAACCCCACCGGCGCCGTGTACTCCCGCGAATTGCTGGAACAGGTGGTGGAACTGGCGCGGCAGCACAACCTGATCGTGCTGTCAGATGAGATCTACGACAAAATCCTGTACGACGGCACTGAACACGTCCCCACCGCGTCACTGGCGGATGACGTGCTGTTCTTTACCTATAACGGCCTGTCCAAGAACTATCGTGCCGCCGGTTACCGTTCCGGCTGGATGATTATCAGCGGCGCCAAACACCGCGCGCGGGACCTGATCGAGGGCATCGAAATGCTCTCCAACATGCGCCTGTGTGCCAACGTACCGGCACAGCTGGCCATCCAGACCGCACTTGGGGGCTACCAGTCAATCGAAGACCTGGTGGCACCGGGCGGTCGCCTGTTCGAACAACGGGAAACCGCCTGGAACCTGCTCAATGATATTCCAGGCGTCAGCTGTGTGAAGCCCAAAGGCGCTCTATATCTGTTTCCAAAGCTGGACCCGAAGCGCTTCCCCATCGTCAATGACGAAAAGCTGGTACTGGACCTGCTGCTGCAGGAGCGCATCCTCCTGGTTCAGGGTTCCGCCTTCAACATCGACGACAAGCAACACCTGCGCGTGGTCTTCCTACCCCGCGAGGACGCCCTTGAGGATGCCATGAAGCGTTTGGCACACTTCCTGTCGTCTTACCAGTTGTGAAGGGGGCTTGATGGCGGACATTCATATCGAAGAGTTCTACAAGGACGCCGCAATCGCCCTGGTTCAGCTCTACAATGCCTTTCCCCGCCGGGTGAACCTGTTTGTGGAAGACATTGCTGGCCCCGACGAACCAGACGAGTTCGGGCTCCACAGCAAGCGGCACATGGCCTGCTTCGGCACCCTGCTCTGGTTAGCTGAGGAAGGCCTGCTCCGCTACGTGGATACCATCCGCCAGGAAGCCCTGGACCAGGCCGTGCTGACCCAGCGGGCGTTCGTGCGCCTGAGTTCGCCTGCCAGCCCAGATCTGCATGAAGAAAACAACGCTGACAGCAGCCAGGACCTGCCACCGGCTATCCGCGAGGATTTTTCCACGCACATACACATGCTTCGCAACGCCCTCCGAAGCGGTAGCTCCGCAAAAATCAGCCGCGTAATGCAGGCGACGTTCTTTCGCGACCGGTCCGATCATTAAATTGGCGTAAACCTGTTGAACATGGCCACACTGGCCACATATAAATACCCAGACACAAACCGCGGTCTGCGGCCGACGATTCAACAAGGGATTCAAGATGCGTATTCTGCTGTTTCTTGCCACCAACCTGGCCGTCATTCTTGTCGCCAGTTTTACCCTGAAACTTCTGGGTGTTGACAGCTATCTCGCCCAGAACGGTATCCAGTACGGTTCGCTGCTTGCCTTCGCTGCGGTCTTCGGCTTTGCCGGCGCCATTGTATCGCTGCTAATTTCCAAGCCCGTGGCTAAGTGGAGCACCAAGGCAAAGGTGATCGAGTCGCCGCGTACGCCGGCTGAGCGCTGGCTGGTAGACACCGTTCGCGAGCTTTCAGAAAATGCCGGCATCGGTATGCCGGAAGTCGCCATTTTCCCGGCCTCACAATCCAATGCTTTTGCCACCGGCTGGAACAAGAACAACTCGCTGGTAGCCGTCAGCGAGGGGCTGCTGCACCGCTTTAACAAGGAGGAAATTCGTGCGGTCCTGGGCCACGAAATAGGCCACGTGGCCAACGGCGACATGGTAACCCTCGCGCTGATTCAGGGTGTGGTGAACACGTTCGTAATTTTTGCGTCCCGCGTGATCGGCTCGTTTGTTGACCGCGTGGTGTTCAAGAACGAAAGCGGGCATGGTATCGGCTTCTTCGTGGTCAGTATCGTGGCGGAAATCGTGCTGGGCATTCTTGCCAGTACCATTGTGTTCTGGTTCTCGCGTCGCCGGGAATACCGTGCCGACATCGCTGGCGCGCAACTGGCAGGCCGTGGCGCCATGATCAACGCCCTGGCGCGGCTGAAACAGGAAAGCGAAGTGCCTGATCAAATGCCCGACAGCCTGCAGGCGTTTGGCATCAATCGAGGTGCAAGGGCGGGCATCAGCGCCCTGTTCATGACACACCCGCCGCTGGACAGCCGGATCGAGGCTCTGAAGAGCGCGCAGCTGTAATCGGCGCGAACAGGCGCGTTCGAAGGAACGTCAGAGCTTCAGCTTGAAGCCAAGGGCCCGGAAAGTATCCTGCATGGATTTACTGGTGCCCTTGAGCTGGATCTTCAAGCTGGAAAACTCCCGCCGGACCGGATAATCCCGGCGCAACCGGTCAAAGGCCTGCGCCCGATCCTCCGGCTGCAGCGCCATTGCCAGCCGCATGCGAGCGTCATCCTGGCGCGGATCGTAGCAGGACCGTATGGCAATATTGGCTGACGCCATTTCTTCTGCAGCACTGGTAAAGGAGAGTTTGCTCAACGCTGGTTCTGGCAGGAACTGACCAGCCTTCTTGCGGGCGGGCAGTCCCATATAGCGACTCAGCGCCTGGTACACCACCTCACTACCCTGCACCTTGCCCTCCAGGCTATAGCCTGCGATATGGGGAGTGACAAGCCATACTTTTTCCACCAGTTCAGCGTTAACCCGGGGCTCATGCTCAAAGACATCCAGTACCACTGTAGGCGCGTTTGGCGCCTCCAGACGCGCCAGCAAGGAGGAGGTTTCAATAACTTCGCCCCGGCTGGTATTGATCAGCAACTGGTCTTCAGTCAACGAAGACAATCGTTCCTGCCCGAACATATGAAGCGTTGCATGCTCTCCCTCGCGGGTCAGTGGCGTGTGCAGTGTTACCACGTCGCACGCCATGGCCTCGTCAAGACTGACAAATTTCTCGCCTTCGTCGCCTTCCCTTTCGGCCCGTGGCGGGTCACAAAGGCGCACATTGAAACCGAGCCTGTCCAGCTTGCGTGCAAGCTCTCCACCTACATTGCCGGCACCCACGATACCAACACTGAGTTTTGACCAATCCGCCACGCCACGCTTTTCCGCGTGCAGTGAGATCACTGACAGCACGTACTCAACCACACTGTTGGCGTTGCAGCCGGGCGCCGCCGAAAACGCGATCCCACTGGATTCAAGCCATTTCTGATCAACATGGTCGGTACCGATGGTACAGGTTCCAACGAAGCGGACCCGGCTTCCTTCAAGCAACGCCTGATTGACCCGAGTGACTGAACGCACCAGCAGGATATCCGCATTCTGAACATCCGCAGCAGACATCGTGCGCCCGGACACTGGTCGTATCTCGCCGATATCGCCAAAAAACGATTCCAGTAAGGGTATGTTCTCGTCCGCTACTATCCGCATGATCCTGCTTCCCAACCTGTTAGTTCCTGCGTTGACGCTGGTTTCCGCCACGTCCACCCTGGCTGCGGTTGCCTTGGGGACGCCGGCCACCACGCTTGCGAGTGATCGGCGGTTTGGCGAGTTCGGTCATCAGCGCTTCATCCGGCACCGCCGTGGTCAGTTTCTGGCTGATGTAGGACTCGATAGCCGGCAGTGAAAAGGCATCGTCCTCACTGGCAAAGCTGACAGAGACACCGTGCTTCCCTGCCCGACCGGTGCGTCCGATACGGTGAACGTAATCCTCAGCGTTGTCCGGCAGATTATAGTTGAATACGTGGGTTACACCGTCAACGTGGATACCACGACCGGCGACATCCGTGGCAACCAGCACCTGAATGCTGCCATTCTTGAACTGTTCCAATGTCTTCAGCCGCTTGTTCTGGGCGATTTCCCCTGACATCAGCGCGACCTTTACGCCCTGGTTGCGAAGGTCCTCATCCAGGTCACGACACTGGTCACGACGGTTCGCAAAGACGATGGCTTTTTCCACCTCGGGGCGCTGAAGATAGTTGACCAGTACCGGCAGTTTTTCATCCTCGCCCACCAAGTAGACAGTCTGCTTAACTCGCTCGGCGGTCTTCTGTTCCGGTTCGATCTCGACGAATTCCGCACTTTTGGTCCACATCGAGGCGAGGTTGAGGACGTCCTGGTTAAAGGTGGCGCTGAACAGCAAGGTCTGACGCTCTTCCTTTGGCGTGCACTTGCGGATAATGCGCTTCACATCGGGAATAAAGCCCATGTCCAGCATCCGGTCCGCTTCATCCAGAATCAGGATGTCGAGCTGGTCGAGAAAAACGTCCTGAGAGCCCAGGAAATCAATCAGCCGGCCCGGGGTTGCCACTAGTATGTCAACGATCTCGTTCTGGAGCTGATCGCGCTGTTTATCGTAGTTCATACCACCCACCACGGTGACCACATTATGGCCCGTGTAGCCGCATAGTTGCTCGGCGTCCTTGGCGATCTGCATGGCCAGTTCACGGGTTGGCGCCAGGGCCAGAACCCGGGGTTCCGAGGCGAACCGGTCCTCTTTCGGAATCGGCGTTTCCAGCATGCTCTGGATAGCAGTGATCAGGAATGCGGCGGTTTTACCGGTGCCGGTTTGAGCCTGGCCGATCAGGTCCTGGCACGCCAGGGTGAACGGAAGAGTCTCTGCCTGGATGGGTGTGCAATGCTCAAAACCGATATCGGTGATGGCATCGAGCACTCGCTGGTCAAGGTTGAGATCCTTGAAGAAGGTTTTGCCGGCTTCGGGTGCGTCAGATGTCATGTTGCTTCAATCTACCTCAGTGTCTGTGGCGGAATCGTCGGGCATCAGGCGCCTGGTCTCTTTCTTCCAGACTTCGTTAAAATCAGCCCCGGTTCCGTAAAATGTCTTGAGCGTCTCGAAAAACAGGCCCGCGCGGGCCGGCATGCCGTGCTCAAGGTAATAATTTGCCTGCGCCCGCACATTCCTGCGAAAGGCGTTCTCATCCCATGCCCCGCAACCGGAGAGATTGTCGACGCTGATGTGGAAACGTGTGCCCGATGCGGCAGAGAACAGCCATTCCAGGGCCTGCGGCTTGATTTCAGCCTTTTCAAAGGCTTGCTGCTGCGCCTCGTCGCGGCCATCGGGACAGTACCAGTAGCCAAAGTCCCGAAGTGTGCGCCGGTGCTCACCGGCGATACACCAATGACTGATTTCATGCAGAGCACTGGCATAATAACCGTGAGCAAAGATAATCTGTGCGTAACTGCCAGACGCCGTTGCGGGCAGGTATTCAGGCTCATCGCTGCCCTTGACCAGAACGGTCCGGTAATCCTCCCGGAACAGGTCACTGAACAGCATGATAAGATCATCAGGATCGTGTTTCATGGGACGGCTATTGTGCGACTTTAGACCGTTCAATACCAGAGGGAACTTTTGCCTGACAAATGAGTCCATTGCAACCTTGGGATGCAGGGTTTCAACAGACACTGAGACCACGCAGATATTTCCAGAACCAGCTACGGTAATCCATTGACTATGACCGGCAACAACACAGCCTCACGCAGTAGTGCTCTCCATCGGGTGCTGAGCCGCTTTTTAGTGTTTCTGGCACTGTCCGCCGTATCGCTGTTCGCGTCCGCGGCAGGCAATTCGCTGTTCGGCGGCAGCAACGATTTCCTGCCGGTGGACGAAGCCCTGCCGTTCAATTACACCGTCGATACCGGCGCTATTGTGCTGTCCTGGGACGTCACCCCTGAACACTACCTCTATAAAGGCCGCATCCAGGTAAGCAGCAAAACAGACGGCGTCACCCTGGGTGAACCTGATTTCTCCTACACCGGTACCGATACGGAGGATGAGTTCTTCGGCAAGGTCACGGTCTTCTACGACCCGGTTCAGGCACGCGTCCCGGTCAATCTTCCGGAAGGCGTCCGCGAGGCGGAGCTTCAGGTTACCTACCAGGGCTGTGCCAAGGCAGGCCTGTGCTACCCGCCGCAAACCCGTGACGCGCTGTACTACGCCAGCGCCGGAAGCAACGACGCCCCCGTTCCTGCCGGCATGTCCGGCTCTTCGGGGTCATCAGGCAATGCCCAGTCATCGTCAACAAATGCACCCACGGATACATCCTCGGCGACCGGGCTCGCCGGCTTTTTGGCCAACCAGTCTGTCCTGGTCATCGCGGCCCTGTTTCTGCTACTTGGGCTGGGGCTGACCTTTACACCCTGCGTCCTACCCATGGTGCCAATCATTTCCTCACTGGTGTCCAGTCGCAACACCAGCACCACCGCCCACGCGCTGCTGCTTTCCGGCAGCTATGTCCTGGGTATGGCACTGACTTATGCCGCAGCGGGTGTGATTACCGGGTTACTGGGTGCCAGTTTCAACCTTCAGGCACACCTGCAGTCGCCGTGGGTGCTGAGCGTTTTCGCGGCACTGTTCGTGGTATTTGCCCTCTCCATGTTCAACCTGTTTGAGATCCAGCTTCCCCGGTTTATCCGGGAACCGCTCAACGATGCCAGCCATCGCCTGACCGGCAGCCGCGTGGTCAGCATCTTCGGCATCGGCGCGCTGTCAGCACTGATCGTTTCACCCTGCGTGTCGGCACCGCTTGCTGGCAGCCTGCTTTACATCAGTACCACCCAGGATGCCGTCATTGGAGGCGTTGCCCTGTTCGCCCTTGGGCTCGGCATGGGCATTCCCCTAATACTCGTGGCGGTGGGTGGCCGCAAACTGTTGCCTTCCACCGGTCCCTGGATGAACGTGGTTAAGGCCTTCTACGGCGTCATGCTGCTGGCGGTTGCAATCTGGTTGGTGGAACGGCTGGTACCAGCCTGGCTGGCGCTGACACTCTGGGGGTTACTGATTGCCGTGACTGGCGTGCAGCTCGGAGCCTTCGATGCCGCAAAGGCTGGGTGGGAGCGCACTCGCAAAGGCCTCGGCCTGGTGATGTTTGCCTACGGTATTGCGCTCTTGGCCGGCGCGGTGTCTGGCGCCAATGATCCAATGAAGCCATTAGCGCCGTTCACGGCAGCCAACCCGGCGGTTGCGGGTGGCTCTGCCTCCCAGATGGCCCACGCCCAGTTCCTCCGCCTGGAATCGCCCGCCGATATTCGCAATCAACTGGCCCAGGCCAAACGAAACGGCACCCCGGTCATGCTGGACTTCTACGCCGACTGGTGTATCTCCTGCAAGGTTATGGAGCGGAACGTTTTCAGCAATGACTCTGTGATCCAGGCGCTGTCACCCTACACACTGCTGCAACTGGACATGACGGACAACACGCCCGCCCAGCAGGCACTGCTTGAGGAACTGGGGCTGTTCGGCCCGCCAGCCATTCTGTTCTATGGCAACGATGGGGCTGAGCTGGAAACCGCCCGGATACTGGGCGAAATGGACCGCGAACAGTTCCTCGGCCATCTGAACGCACTGGACATGTCGGGCGGCTCCTGACAGCCTTTAGTCACTCCCCTCGTCGGATGAAGTAAACAAATTCCTGGTCATCCTCGGCGCTGTACACCAGCTCGTGATTCAGGAACTGGCAGAACCTCGGTATATCCCGGGTTGTTGACGGGTCCGTGGCAACCACCTTCAAGACGCCCCCTATACTGATATCCACGATTCTATTATGCAGCAGCATGACGGGTTCGGGGCAAAACAGTCCCCGGGCGTCCAGCTCTGCATCGTGTTCCGGTTGTCCCAATGTTCTTCCTCCTGCGATTCCACCTGAATTTTGGAAAATACGTGCTAAATTATTGTTTATAGATGTCAAAAAACAAAACGAGGTAAACAATGATCCGGGTGCTGATTGAACGTCATATTGCTGAAACACTCGAATCCGCCTACGAGGACAGATCCCGCAAGGTCCTTCAGAACGCCGTAAGCGCCCCCGGCTTCGTTTCCGGTGAAACGCTGGTCGATACCCACGACTCCAACCATCGCCTTACCCTCTCCAACTGGCGCTCCGAAGCCGACTGGCAGCGCTGGTTCCTCTCAGAGGAACGCCGGGAACTGATGGCGGAGCTGATTCCAATGATGGACCGGGACGAGATTATCACCGTGTGGCAGCATAGCTAAAGCACGCTATTTACAGGCGCTCAGTCCCTGCGTTCTATGAAGCAGGTGATCTCCTCACGATCGTGGTAGAGGTGACGGGCCCTCAGCAGGAAGTTCATTTCCGTCTGTGCAAGGCCTTCTTCCAGGATGTCCTTGCACACCAACCACTCGTCGTATCGTTTTTTCATCGGTAGTTTCAGATTGAAAACGGTATAGCGACAAAGCTTGGCAGACAGCCAATGCACGACCATCTCCGAGGTTCGGCGTGGATGGTCGACGATATCGCACACCATCCAGTCCACACCGCGCCGGGGCCTCCATTGATAACCATCTGCCTCAACATGCTCTACGTGTCCGGAAGCCATCAATTCAGCATTCATGGGCCCATTATCAACGGCGGTCACCATCATACCCTGCCGGACCAGTTGCCAGGTCCAGCCACCGGGAGCCGCGCCCAGATCCACAGCCTGCTTGCCGCTTCCCAGGTAGTCCAGTTCCTGGCCCGGGGGCAGGAACACCTTCCACGCTTCTTCCAGTTTCAGCGCCGATCGGCTGGGGGCGGACGCGGGCAGTCGAAGCCTTGGTATACCACTGACGTAACGCGCACGATTGCTGGCCAGGCTGAACCCGACGATGGCGCGTTCAAACCCCGTCAGCAACACTTCAAGCCGTGCCGGCGACTCAGCTTTCGAATCCTTCTCCAGTAACCCGGCGCCCCTGAGCGCTTTCGACAGTGGGGAAACCCATTTGCGGGCGAAGTTGCCGAGGTCTGCGTCAGCGTTGTTTTCGGGAAGACGAATTTCAATACGGGCACAGACAGGAATCGCCCCATCAACGGACCGCAATGCGTCAATAACGGCGCCGACGCGATCCGACGTGGGCAGGGCTACGTCCGCTAAAACCACAAACCAGTCCCTGACAAACACCAGCTGGTCGATGGACAGCCGCTGGACCAGCATCTCCACCTGCCCGGGCCCCGGGCAGTGAAAGGTCAGAAATCCCTGGTTTACAGAGGGCTCGAAGTAACCATAGACCCCGCCGCTGGCAGCCGAGTCGGTTAACTCCCGCCCCGCTTCCGTCTCGAACCCGGGACGACAAATTGCAATCAGTTGTTCCATTAGGCACCTGGACAGGGCTTCTCACCAGAAACCCCAAATTTGAATCTGTTTAACATATACACAGCCCGCATTTGTCTACACTATTGGGCTTTCCGCTGGCAGGAATACCTTAATGCCGCTGTACCTGCGCTTTCTGTTCCCACTGATCGGGCTATTACTGGTCACGGACCTGTCACTGGCGACCCATCCGGGAACGACACCTCATTGCCCGGCGCTGGACGCCAACGATCCGGTGCAACGGGAAGCGCTGATGAACCATGTCTGCTTCCTGAGCGCAGCACCCGACACGCCCGCACATCGGGCCGAATCCCCCCGTGAACTGCCGGCGGATATTCAATGGACATCCGCCAGGGGACACGATCTGGTATTCAGCCACACCGATTCGGTGTACTGGGTTCGCCTCAATGTTCGGAATTCCGACGATAGCCAGAAGCTCTGGTACCTGAAGCTCAATTACCCACTGCTGGATGAAGTAACGTTCTGGCGCTCCAGCGAACTCGTTGAACCAGCCTTGACCACGGGGGACCAGCACCCCTTTCTCTCGCGGGGCATAGATTACCGGTATTTCCTGCTCCCCGTCACGCTCGGCGCTGGCGAAACCCAAACCATCACCTTGCGGATTCAGAGCAGCGGGGCATTGAACGTTCCGCTGTCGCTGAAAACGCCGGAAACGACGATCGCGGAAAGCAACCACCTTACCCTCCTGCACGGCTTCTTCTATGGGGCGTTGCTGGTCTTTGCGGTATTCAACCTGCTGCTCTTTTTCAGTTCCGGCACCGGCTACTACTTCTACAACGCCTTTTACATGGCATCCCTGGGGCTGTTCCTGTTCGCCATGGGCGGTTTCGCCAACCAGTATTTCTGGCCCGACAGTACCGGTTTCGCCAATACATCGATTCCCATGCTGATGTCGATCAGTTCGCTGGCGATGACCCTGTTCGGGCGCTCATTCCTCGAAATCCCCACCAACACGATTGCGAACAAGGTGTTGACGGGGCTTGCCCTGACCAGCGCAGGCCTGTTCATCATGGCATTCCTGTTGCCCTACAACAGATCCATCGTATTGAATACCGGGATTGCACTGCTGATCATTGCCTGCCTGTTTATCATTGGCATCATCCGCTGGCGCCAGGGATATTCTCCCGCCAAGTGGTACGTAGTGGCATGGTCTGGCATGTTGGCAGGCGCCCTGATCTATTCAATGGCTGCCTTTGGTTACCTGGCTGACTTCCTGGCACGGGAAATCTTTATGCAGGCCGCCGTTGGAGCGCAGGTTATTCTGCTCAATTACGCCATGGTGCAGCGTTGGCGGCTATTGAATAAAAAGCTTCTGGACGTAGAGCATAACGCCAGAACCGAGCTCGAGTTAAAGGTGCATGAACGCACCGCGCAGCTTCGCAGCACCATGAGAGAGCTGGAAAAGGCAAACCGGCAGCTGGCAACCCTAAGCCTCAATGACGCTCTGACCGGGCTCCATAATCGCCGTCATATGGACAACCTGCTGCCGGAACTCTGTGCCGAAGCCCGACGTACTGGTCAACCCCTGACCATTGCTCTATTGGATGCCGACCACTTCAAGGCTGTCAACGACTCCTGGGGGCACGAGTTTGGTGATCGTTGCCTGCAACACATTGCCGACATTCTCAGGCGCCACGTCAAACGACCCCGTGATGTTGCTATCCGCTTTGGCGGAGAGGAATTCGCCATCCTGTTACCCGGCACCGACGCGAATGGCGCTCTGGGTGTCTGTGAAGGGATTCTTGAGGATATCGCTGCGATACGCGTGCCTGCGGACGATGGCACACCGGTTACGCTGACCATGAGCGCCGGTACCGCCACGTTATCCCAGGGGGATGATGAGCGAGATCTGTTCCGGCGTGCCGATGAGGCGCTCTATCGTGCCAAAGCGTGCGGTCGAAACCGGACTGAGCAAGCGACGCCCGAGGTCTCCTGACTCATTCCTGCCCGATCATAAACCTCGCAGCTGCTGCCGCCGCCTGCTGAATCAGATCTTCCCGGCTCTCACTCTGTCGCGCCAGGGGCCGATAATCGTGGTCTCCACCTTCCAGCCACGCCAAATTTACGTTATCCAGGGTGTCCAGTGCACGCGCCTCAACCTCTGCCTGTTTGCCGAAAGGATCACGCGTTCCCTGAATGATCTGTATTGGCCGGCACAATGACTGGAAATGATCCGTCCGCCACCGATCATTTTTGCCAGGAGGATGAAAGGGATAGCCGAAACACACAGCACCACGCACCGCGTCGTCAATGCCGGGCTCAGCAGCCAGAATGCTGGCCATTCTTCCCCCCATGGACTTGCCTCCGACAAAAACGCCGGCCTGCCCGTCGATGCCGGCGCAAGTTTCTGCAATGACCGTGCGGAAATGCCCAAGCAGTGTTGGCTGGCGGTCTGGTGGCCGCTTTTTGCCATCCTCCCGCCGCTTCTCCATATAGGGGAACTCAAACCTGACGGTCGTCACGCCCTGCGCTGAAAGCGCTGCCGCCAGGAGCTCCATGAACGGCGAATCGGCGGGTGCACCTGCGCCATGTGCAAGGACAAGCACCGGCGCTGCCACACTACTTTTCGCCCTGGTTTTGAATACGGTTACAGAATTCACCAAACCTCCGAATTATGACTATCATTAGTGTTCCGGGAAGCAATGCATCAACCGAACATCAAAAACCGCTTTTGGAGCATTCGTGATTACCCTTGTAGATTCGCCATGTTACTGATTTAGACCCAGTTGACAGAGTTTCAGAGTTGATCTACGTCATTGCAAACAGCTAATCGTTTCTCCATACTTGCGCCCGCATATTTTCCCCACTCTAAACCCATTGGTAAGGCTATGAGCACAGTAAATGCTAACCTGACATACAACTACAAGGTGGTGAGACAGTTTGCCATCATGACGTTGGTCTGGGGCATTGTTGGCATGGGCATGGGTGTGCTGATCGCATCCCAGCTTGTTTGGCCCTCGATGAACCTGGATTTCTCCTGGACTCACTTCGGTCGTTTACGGCCGCTCCACACAAACCTCGTCATCTTCGGGTTTGGTGGTTCGGCACTGTTTGCCACCTCCTATTACGTTGTTCAGCGTACCTGTCAGGCGCGACTGATCTCCGATGGGCTCGCGGCGTTCACCTTCTGGGGCTGGCAAGCCGTGATGGTTGCGGCGATCATTACCCTGCCAATGGGCCTCACCTCTTCCAAGGAATACGCAGAACTCGAGTGGCCAATTGATATCCTTATCGCCATTGTCTGGGTGTCCTACGCACTGGTTTTCTTTGGCACAATCATGCGGCGCGCCACTGCCCACATCTATGTGGCCAACTGGTTCTACGGCGGTTTCATCCTGACCGTGGCCATTCTGCACATTGGTAACAACCTGGCCTTACCGGCGGGCGCCTTCAAATCCTACTCCGCCTACGCGGGCGTGACAGACGCGATGATGCAGTGGTGGTGGGGCCACAACGCGGTCGGTTTCTTCCTGACTGCAGGCTTCCTGGGGATGATGTATTACTTTGTTCCCAAACAGGCCAACCGCCCTATCTACTCTTATCGCCTGTCCATCGTTCACTTCTGGGCGCTGATTGCGACCTACGTATGGGCGGGCGGCCACCACCTGCACTACTCGGCGCTGCCGGACTGGGCCCAAACCGCGGGCATGGTAATGTCTCTGATCCTGCTTGCACCCTCCTGGGGCGGAATGATCAACGGTATGATGACGCTGTCGGGTGCCTGGCACAAACTGCGTACCGACCCGATCCTCCGCTTCCTCGTGGTGTCTCTGTCGTTCTATGGCATGTCTACGTTTGAAGGCCCGATGATGGCCATCAAGACGGTTAACGCGCTGTCGCACAACACGGACTGGACCATTGGCCACGTACACTCCGGTGCACTGGGCTGGGTTGCCATGATCAGTATCGGCGCCATCTATCACCTGATTCCCAAGCTGTGGGGCCTTCAGGCCATGTACAGCGTCAGCCTGATCAACGTCCACTTCTGGCTGGCCACCGTGGGCACCGTACTCTACATCGTTGCCATGTGGGTGAACGGTATTATGCAGGGGCTTATGTGGCGCGCCGTCAACGAAGACGGAACCCTGACCTACAGTTTTGTCGAAGCCCTTGAAGCGTCCGAATCAGGCTATTTCGTGCGATTCCTTGGCGGTGTGATTTTCCTGACCGGTATGCTGGTGATGGCATACAACGTGTACATGACCGTGCGTCAGAAGGAAGCCGTTGCTCAGGACAATACAGCAGCGCAAGCGGCGTAACGGGAGACAGAATCAATGAAACACGAAATTGTTGAAAAGAACCTGGGGCTGATGATCGTACTGATCATCTTCACCATCAGTGGTGGTTTCCTGGCAGAAGTGGTTCCGCTGTTCTTCCTGGACGAGACCAACGAGCCGGTTGAAGGCCTTGAGCCCCTGTCAGCACTGGAACTGGAAGGCCGGGACATCTATATCCGTGAAGGCTGTCACGTCTGCCACACCCAGCAGATCCGCCCGTTCCGCGCTGAAACCGAGCGCTACGGCCACTACTCCGTTGCGGGCGAGTTTGTCTACGATCGTCCGTTCCTGTGGGGCTCCAAGCGTACCGGTCCTGACCTGGCGCGTGTCGGTGGTCGCTACTCCGACGCCTGGCAGCGCCAGCACCTGTACGATCCCCGCAGCGTTGTGCCTGAATCCAACATGCCCGCTTTCCCGTGGCTGTTCGAGAATCGCATCGATCACACCAGCACCGAGTCCAAGCTGGAAACGCTTCAGACCCTGGGCGTGCCCTATACCGACGAGCAGGTTGCCGGAGCGGCCGACGAAGTCAGGGGCAAATTCGAAATCGAAGCCCTGGTGGCGTACCTGCAGCAGCTTGGTACCGTGATTTCAGATAAACGGTGATCCCCATGGATATTAACGAGTTACGCGGCATTCACTCACTGGTCATTATGGCCATGTTCCTTGGCATCATCTGGTGGGCCTACAGCGCCCACCGGAAGAAGCCCAACGACGAGGCGGCCCACCTGCCCTTCGAGGATGACGACGTGGAAAAGCGTACTCTTGAACAGGAACAAACGGAGAAAAAGCAATGAGTACCTTCTGGAGCATCTGGATCAGCGTGATCGTGCTCGGTACCGTGTTTGGCTGTTGGTGGCTTCTGTATGCCACCCGCAAGGGCCAGACCACCGATACTGAAACCAACAAAACCGTTGGTCATTCGTTCGATGGCATTGAAGAATACGACAACCCGCTGCCAAAGTGGTGGTACTACCTCTTTATCGCGACCTGTGTTTTCGCACTGGGCTATCTCGCCCTGTACCCGGGCCTGGGTAACTACAAGGGGCTGCTGGGATGGACCGCTGAGAACCAGTGGCAGGCCGAAATGCAGCAGGCCGATGCCCGTTACGGCGAGCTCTACGCCAAGTTTGGTGACACACCGGTGGCCGAGCTGGCAGAGAACGACGACGCCATGAAAATGGGCCAGCGGCTGTTCGCCAACAACTGTGCCGTCTGCCACGGTTCCGCTGGGCGCGGCTCCCTCGGGTTTCCCAACCTGACGGATGACGACTGGCTGTATGGCGGCGACCCGGACACCATCCTGACCACCCTGCACCAGGGGCGTAACGGCAACATGCCCGCGAAGGGCACCATGCCGGGCATGACCTCTGAGCAGGTCGATCAGGTTGTAAACTACGTGCTCAGTTTCAGCGACCGGGCAAAAGACGAGGAAGCCGCTGCCAAGGGCGAGCAGGTGTTTGCACAGGCCTGCGTGGCCTGTCACGGTCAGGACGGCAAGGGCAACCAGGCTATGGGCGCCCCGAACCTCACCGACAATACCTGGCTGTACGGCTCCACCTACGAGTGGATCAAGGAAACCGTGGTAAACGGTCGTGCGAACCAGATGCCCGCACAGGGTGACCGGCTCTCCGACGATCAGATCCAGATCCTGGCTGCGTACGTCTACAGCCTGTCCAACTGAGTACCCGGCCGGGATTCTGTCCCGGCCCGGTCTGCTCAACCCTTGGCCTGCCACCTGCGGACCAAGGCTTGAGAAGATCGACTGCCCCACAGTCCACTGTGAATCAGGGCGCCACATCATCGGGAGGTAACGATGAGCAGTGAGATTCCGGTCAAACAGATTGACCCATCCTCTGACACCTCCGACAACAATAAAAACACCGGAACTGTCGAGCTATACGCCAGCCGCAAAAAGATCTACGTCAAAGGGGTCAAGAAGGGCTTCTTTCAGCGTATCCGGAATGTCAGCCTGACAGCTCTGATGGGCATGTACTTCCTGTTCGTCTGGTTTACCGTGGATGGTCAGCCGCTGATTCATTTCGATCTCCCGGCGCGGGAATTCCACCTCTACGGAACCACGTTCTATCCCCAGGATTTTATCCTGCTGTCGGGTATGCTGATCATCGCCGCTTTTGGCCTGTTTTTTATCACCACGCTGTTCGGCCGGGTGTGGTGTGGCTACACATGCCCCCAAACCGTTTGGACATTTATCTTCATGTGGGTGGAGGAGCGTATAGAGGGCAGCCGCAATAAGCGGATGAAGCTGGACAAGGCGCCCCGTTCCGCTGAGAAAATCGCCAAAAAATCCGCAAAGCACTCCGCGTGGCTACTGATTGCGCTCGCCACCGGCCTGACCTTTGTTGGTTACTTCTACCCCATCCGTGAACTCATCACCGACCTGTTCACCCTGCAGGCCAACGGTTGGGCCTATTTCTGGGTCGCCTTCTTTACAGCCGCCACCTACCTGAACGCCGGCTGGCTGCGTGAGCAGGTATGTCTGTATATGTGCCCCTACGCCCGCTTCCAGTCCGTCATGTTCGACCCCGATACCCGCGTGGTGTCCTATGATCCCAACCGGGGGGAGCCCCGCGGCGGGCGCAAGAAAGGCATTGAACCCTCGGAACTGGGCCTTGGTGACTGCATCGACTGTGGCCAGTGTGTTCAGGTATGCCCTACCGGCATCGACATTCGAGACGGGCTGCAGTACGAGTGTATTGGCTGCGCGCTGTGCATTGATGCGTGTGACGAAGTCATGGACAAGATGGAATATCCGCGCGGCCTGATTCGCTATACCACTGAAAACGAACTGGAAGGCAAAACCTCGAAGCTGATGAGACCGCGCACCTTTGGTTACGGGCTGGTATTGCTGCTGATGGTTGGCGCGATTGTATTCACAATTGCCACCCGGGTTCCGGCACAGCTTGATGTCCTGAGGGATCGAGGCGCCCTCTTCAGCTTCAACGGTGAAGGACGGGTAGAGAATACCTACACCCTCAAAGTCGCCAATATGTCGGAAGTGCCGCAGACCTTTACGATCTCGGTTTCAGGCCTGGAAGGCATCCGGTTGCTGACCGAGAACACCCTGACGGTGGCGAGCAGTGAGAACCGGGCACTGCCGACGGTGGTGGATGTCGCGCCCGAGAAACTCTCGGAAAGCAACAATGCCATTGTCTTCACGCTTGAATCACAATCCGACGAATCGCTCGTTCTTGAAACCGAAAGCCGGTTTGTCGGTCCAAATCGCTGATCCCCTGACACCAACCAGGGAGACCAGCCTTGAGAGACAGCACTATGAATGAAAACGCACCCGTCGTTCCCTGGTACCGGCAACCCTGGCTCTGGTTCCTGCTGATATTTCCCGGCGCCGCCATTATCTGGTGCTCCATCGCCATTACGGTCGCGATAAACACCGACAACTCCATGGTAACCGACGACTATTCCAAGGAGGGTCGCGGGATCAACATGGCAATTGCACGCGACCAGAAAGCCGAAGACCTGGGCCTGACGGCAGATATGACATTTGGCGAACGGGAAATCACCCTCTCCATGGATACTGCCGACGGCCCTGCGAACTACCCTTACCTGATACTGAGCCTGTATCACCCGACCATGTCGGAGTACGACCGCACCATACAATTCCGGGCAATCGGCGAGGGACTATACAGCGCCACCCTGAATCAGCCGATTGAAGGCCGCTGGTACTTTGACCTGCGTGGCCCGGACAACCAATGGCGACTGAAAGGTGAGTCCAGCCTGCCATCGCAACGCTCCCTGAGCCTCGGTGCGGTCACAGAAGACCGCGGGTGATCCCCTTGGATTGTTATCATTGTGGTGAGCCGGCCACTGGAACGCCACCCATCACCCTGGAACTTGAAGGAGCGTTGCGACACTTCTGCTGCGTTGGGTGCAAGGCGGTCTGTGAGACCATTCGCGCCGAAGGCCTCACCGGGTTCTACCAGTTCCGCACCGAGCCGGCCGTCACCCCGAAGGCGCTCAGCGATTCCGAACGGAACCGTATCCTCGAAGTGGACCATCCCCTGGTTCAGAAGTCGTTTGTATCTCCCGTTACCGCTGGCCAGGAAGCCACACTGCTTGTAAGCGGCATCACCTGCGCCGCTTGCATATGGTTGCTGGAAAACCACATGGCCAGGCAACCGGGCGTGGTGTCATTTTCCGTCAATCACAGCACCCAGCGCGCGCGACTGGTCTGGAACCCGGAGCACTCAAAACTCAGCCAGCTACTGATTGCCGTCCATGAACTGGGCTATCGAGCCCGCCCCTATCAGGCCGATGAGGCCGAGAAAGCCCTGAAAGCGGAACATCGCTCTGCACTGATCCGCCTGGCTGTCGCGGGGATAGGCTCGTTCCAGAGCATGATGCTGGCCTTTCCGCTTTATTTCGAACTGGTGAATGACCTGTCGCCAGAGTTTGTCAGTTTTTTCCGCTGGTTCAGTCTTCTGGTCGCCACCCCCGTAGTCCTTTACAGCGCTCGTCCGTTCTTCACAAACGCATTCAGGGATCTTCGCAGCCGTCACCTGACCATGGACGTACCGGTGGCCACCGCGATTGGCCTGGCCTATGTCGCCAGCGCATGGGTGACGGTATTCGGCGGCGAGGAAGTCTATTTCGAGTCCGTCTGTATGTTTACCTTTTTCCTGCAGCTTGGCCGCTACATTGAGATGCAGGCCCGTTACCGCGCCGGGCTGACAGGCAACGCGCTGGCCGGCTTCCAGCCCATGGTCGCCAACCGCATCCAGGGGAACGGCAGTGATATCGTCGCCACCCATGACCTGGCTGCCGGCGACGTTATTCGCATCCGGCCTGGCGAAACATTGCCCGCAGACGGCGTCATCGTCAGCGGCCACTCCACCCTTAACGAAGCGGCTTTGACCGGTGAATATCTGCCGGAAACCCGTAGCGAGGGTGACCCCGTCCATGCTGGCAGCATCAACGGCGAGAACCCGTTGGAGGTTGAGGTTCGCCGCGCCGGCACACAGACCAGACTGTCCGGCATTTTGCGGGTGCTGGATCGGGTGCAGGCTGAGAAGCCACCCGTTGCGCTGACGGCCGATCGAATTGCCGGCGTGTTTGTCAGCCGTGTGCTGATCCTGGCCCCACTCATCTGGATTGGCTGGTGGATGGCCGGCGCCGATAATGCCTTCGACATTACGCTCTCGGTACTGGTAGTGACTTGTCCCTGCGCCCTGTCGCTCGCCACTCCAACGGCAATAACGTCGGCAACCATGAGACTTCGCAAGCTGGGCTTCCTTCCAACACGCGGACACACTCTGGAATCCCTGAACACCATCGACACGGTGATTTTCGATAAAACCGGCACCCTGACCCGAGGTGAACTCAGCCTGGTGGATACCCGAACCTTCGGCAACCTTGATGCGGATCGATGCCGGCAACTGGCAGCCAGCCTGGAGAAACATTCGGAACACCCGATCGCCAGGGTATTCCACCAGATACCCGGTTACGCCGCCAGGCAGGTACAAAACCACTTGGGCGGTGGTCTCTCGGGACAGGTAGACGGGGCACCCCTCTATATTGGCCACCGGGATTTTGTGGAAGAGAAGCTGGGTAGCCCGGCGCCGGAAGCCGACACCTCCAAAGGCATGGAGATATGGCTGGCCACGGACCGTGGCTGGATGGCCAGGTTCACACTGGACGACGAGCCCAGACCGGATGCAAGAGAAGCCGTCCAGGCCCTGCAAAATGCAGGACTGCGCACCATTCTGCTCAGCGGCGACCGCTCAGGACACGTTGATCAGATAGCAGGCAGACTCGGCATTGATGAAGCCATCGGCCAGGCCTCACCGGAAGAGAAACTCCGCGTACTGGAGAACCTCCGCGACCAGGGCCACCAGATCATGATGGTGGGTGATGGCCTCAACGACCTGCCCTCCATGGCCGGTGCTGGTGTGTCCGTGGCCATGGGAAGCGCTGCCGATCTGACCCAACTCAAGGCCGATGCAGTGCTGTTGAGCGGGCAGTTAACGCAACTGTCCGAAGCCCTGAAAGCCAGCCAGGACACACGCCGCGTCATCCGCCAGAACATGGCCTGGGCACTGGCCTACAACGTCTGCGCCCTGCCCCTGGCGGCAGCGGGTCTGGTTCCACCCTGGCTGGCGGCCATCGGCATGTCCCTCAGCTCACTGGTGGTGGTACTCAATGCCATGCGGCTAGGTAGGCAGCGAGGCAACCCGGTATCCCACGCCCCGGCGGTTGGCGCCGAAGCAACGTCCTGATACCGTGAACACTGAATCACCCAACACGTTTGAGGTAGCCCTGTGCAAATCGTAATGATCCTGGTTCCGGTCATGCTGATCCTGGTGGCACTAGGCATCCTGCTGTTCTCCTGGGCCGTCAAGAACGGCCAATACGATGACCTTGATGGACCGGCCCATCGCATCCTTTATGACGATGACAAAGACATGATCCCGGACGACGCCAAACAACCCAAGCAGGATGCCAACTCCAACTCTGCCGAGGAGCCGGGCGACAGCCACAAATCCTGATGGGCGAAGAACTTTACCTGAGTTATTCCAGCGCCTTCCTGATTGGCCTGCTCGGCAGCACCCATTGCCTGAGTATGTGCGGAGGGATCAGCGCGTCATTGTCCATGGCACTGCCTGTTGGCCGGGGCTTCCGTGTTCGCCAGACCGCCATGCTGCTCGCCTTCAATGGCGGGCGGATTGGCAGCTACGCAGCGATTGCGGCCCTGATCGCGCTGCTGAGCACCAGCGCCTCGGCCTATTGGACGCAACTTGGCCCGATACTTCGAACAATGGCAGGGATACTGCTGATCCTGATGGGACTGTCCATGGGGCAGTGGTGGCAAGGCATCCGCTACGTAGAACGCATCGGTGCCCCGGTCTGGAAACGTCTGTCACCGCTCACCGCCCGAGTGCTCCCGGTGCATCATTTCCACCAGGCGCTCATCCTTGGCGCACTCTGGGGCTGGTTGCCCTGCGGGCTGGTCTACAGCACCCTGGGCTGGGCTGCCCTGCAACCCTCGGTGGGCAGCGCGGCCACCACCATGTTGTTCTTCGGCCTCGGTACCCTGCCATCCATGCTGGCCACCGGTTACGCCGCCACCTGGATCCGAAAACTGCGGGAACACCAACGCTTTCGGCAGATCGCCGGACTGCTGCTGATTGGTTTCGGTATCTGGACCCTTCCTGTCACTGCCTTTTTGCATACCGGTCACGGATAGACAAGGGCTGGACTACCCGCTCGAACTGATCAGATATTAAGCACGTCCAACCGTCCGAAATCGGGTGTTTGGGGCTCGACCGTCCCGGCACTTTGGCCCGGCTCGGAATGGCGGTGACCCTCACGGAAGTTGTACAGGGAGGTATCGGCGAGGTGTGACGGCTCAACGTTACACATGGCCCGAAACATGGTTTCCAGGCGCCCCGGGTGCTGCTTGTCCCAGGTCTGGAACATGTCCTTGATCACCTGACGCTGCAGGTTTTCCTGGGAACCGCAGAGGTTGCAGGGAATGATCGGGAACTCGCGCAAGCTGGCGTAGCGCGCAATGTCTTTCTCCCGGCTGTATGCCAACGGGCGAATCACCGTGTTCCGGCCGTCGTCGCTGTGCAGAACCGGCGGCATGGATTTCAGCTTGCCGCCATAGAACATGTTCAGGAACAGCGTTTCCAGCAGGTCATCCCGATGGTGCCCCAAAGCAATCTTGGTAACGCCGTGTTCTTCCGCAAAATTATAGAGAATTCCGCGACGTAGGCGGGAACAAAGTCCGCAGGTGGTCTTCCCTTCCGGTACTTTTTCCTTAACAATACTGTAGGTGTCCTTCTCGATGATGTGATACTCAATATCAAGAGCCGAAAGGTACTCAGGCAGCACTTCTTCCGGGAAGCCGGGCTGCTTCTGATCCAGGTTCACAGCAATCAGCTCAAAGCGCACCGGCGCGCTTTTCTGGAGATTCAGCAGGATATCGAGCATGGCGTAGGAGTCCTTGCCGCCAGACAGGCAGCACATGACTTTGTCACCAGCCTCGATCATCGAGAAATCAGCAATCGCCTGCCCCATTTCCCGGCGCAGGCGCTTCTGCAGCTTGTTCAGTTCCAGTTTCTGCTTGCGCTCCGCTTCAGGAGCCTGGGCGGTTTCGGAGTTGGCAGTTATTGCTTCGGGCATAGGAAAACGTCGTTCATAAGGTCAGTGAGCGTCGGATTATACGCGTGCAAAAGTTCCAGGGACAGGATACAGACATGGATATGTTAGACACAAAACCGGAAGCCACCGGTAAACGGGAATTCAACCGTATTCGCAACCGCAGTGCCATTCTTGACGCGGCGCGGGAGTGCTTTCGGGAACGGGGGTACGACAACTCCACCATCCGCGATATCGTACGCCGTACCGGCCTGGCGGCAGGCACCTTCTACAATTATTTTTCCAGCAAACAGGACATTTTTGCAGCTCTGCTGACAGATTTCCTAAGCGGCCTCAATCACAACCTTACCGAGTGCCGAAAGTCCGCCAATTCCGCTGAAGACTTCATCTACTTTGCATACCTTTCGCTGTTCCGGGCCACCGCCAGCGACCCCCTGGTTTACGAGCTGGCGCATCGTAACGATCGTGCCATCCGTGAACTGTTCGGCTCAGACATTCTCGGGCTTGCCATGCTCTCCCTGGAGGACGATGTCAGGAACGCCGTTGAGCGTGGCCTGTTGCCGGAGATGGACGAAGAGTACCTGTGCGCCGCTTTCTTCGGGGTAGGCTACGAACTCAGCTTGCGCCTGGCCTACCGTGCCCACAATCGGCCCGCCGAGGCCGAGGCCGAGGCCAGGAATGCCACCCGGTTCGCGACCAACCTGTTCCTGAAGGGGTTGGAGCGGGACATGCCTCTTCCGTAACGGCGCCCTGTCGCCTACCATTGGGGCATGAATCAACCCGATACCGCAACACAGGGCGCCAAGGCGCTGGATGGTGACGCGCCCAATGAGACGCTGAATTTTCAGATTCAGCACCTGCTGGTTGCCACCGAGCATATTCTTCGTCGGCACCCAGCCGGAATCAACGAGCTGGGCCTTATCAAAACCCTGCAAGAGCCGCCCTGGGAGCTGATTGGCGAGGTCAACTTTGGCGAACCGGACAAGCTCTATCCGGTTCATTTCCTGCTGTTCCATGTGCTGTACCGGCTACGGGATCAGCTCGCCACCGGCGGAGAAACCCTGACCATTTCGCCACTGGTGATTCAACTTCGCAAAAGTTCTGTGGTGGCAGGCGCAGGTGTGCCCGACCGCATGGACGAACTGCGGAATTTTTACCTGGACCTGTCCAAGTACGAGCTGCCGGAAGACGCCATAAACCGGATGATGGACGATTTCTGGGCCGGGCGCAGCGGCAACCGACCCGCCGCCACAGAAGCGAGTGAAGCCGCAGCCGTCCTCGGTTTTGATGCCATTCCCCCTGGCTTTGACGACGTCAAACAACGCTTCCGGCGGGCTGTTATGCATGCGCATCCGGACCGGGGTGGCGAAACCGAAACCATCCAGGACCTAAACCAGGCCTTCGCCGTGCTCAAGGCTCACTTTCGGACCTGATTGCACCGGAATTCCCGATTTCAAGGACACACCAATGGCACCAAGAATGATGACCCGATCTCTCCTTCTCCTGCCCATCACGGCGTTCGCGCTGACTGCCAATGCCGATCTGGTAGTGCTTCAGTACCACCATGTCAGTGACTCGACGCCGTCCTCCACCAGTACGTCAGTGTCCCTGTTCCAGGGACAACTGGATATGATTGAGGATCTGGGGCTGGAGGTCGTTCCGCTTGAATCAGGAACCCGCGCAGCACTGGCGGGTGAGCTGAACGACAGGTCCCAGGTTGCCATCACCTTTGATGATGCCTACGAATCCGTCTACTCACAGGCAGCGCCAGCCCTGCAAGAGCGGGGGTATGAGTACACCATATTCGTCAATACCGAGGCCGTGGGCAGCCATGGCTATATGACCTGGGATCAGTTGCAGGAAGTCAGAGACCGCGACGGCGTGACCATCGCCAACCACAGCAAAGACCACGGCCACCTCGCAAAACGCCCAGGTGAATCCGATAACGATTGGGAGGCACGTGTCAATCGCAGCCTGGATGAGGCCCAGGAAACACTCTCCGAAAAACTGGGGACCAACATTCCGATGTTTGCCTATCCCTACGGCGAGTTTGACGACGCGTTATTACGCAAGATTGCGGCACGTGGCTGGCTCGGCTTTGGACAGCAATCCGGCGCCATCGGGGAGACTTCCGCCGCCACACGTCTGCCTCGATTCCCGGTGGCGAACGCCTACGGACAACTCAACAGCCTTGAAGACAAACTACGTAGCAAGGCGCTGCCAGTCGATGCCAACAAGCTGCCGGACGGCGTTATCTCTGAGAACCCGCCCACCCTCGCTTTTACCGTACCGAACACCATCAGCGTCGACCGGTTGAGTTGTTTTGCCTCCGGCCAGGGGCGCGTAGACTTCCAGGTATCGGGTGGAGATAAAGTCATTCTCAAGGCTCCTAGAAGCTTTAACAGCCGTCGTTTTCGCTACAACTGCACCCATCCGGCCCCCGATGGCAGCTATTATTGGCTGTCACAGCAATGGCTTGACCTGAGCCAGCCTGAAGACTGAACGTCACTCGCCAGCCCGGGAGAGACTGAGTTCACCGGTACGGGTGTGCGGGATGGCCTTGGGCCCGTACTTGTCCTCGATAACCGTCTGCCCCGCCAGATCCGCCTCGCGCGTGAAGATCACCATCCAACGCTCACCCCGGCTCGGGAACACCGGAATGTAAGCGTGAAGGTAGCCGTACTGGTACCAGGATTCAGGAACATAGCTGGCAACCAGGTCAGTCACGATTCGAACCGGGGCGAACGAGGCATCAAGAAACGCCACCGAGGCCACAAACATTCCTTCGTGGTTGAACGACCTGAGGTGGAGGATGAAATCGGTAATTTGCTCCGCCGGCGGCAGCCTGACCAGACGGTAATGGCTTTCACCCGTGCTGAATGAATGGCGGGGGGCCTCGTCACCCATGGACACCCCGAATTCACGACCTTCCTGCCATTGCTCAGGCTCCGACCGTTCCAGCGCCTGACAGCATTGCCCTGCCCACTGCTGGAAAAAACGTTCCTCTCCGGGATCGATTCCCAGGACAGCCATGGTCTCGGGGTCAGCATCTTCCGGCAGGCCCGGCAGCCCGACCGTTTCTCCCGGTTGATGGATACTGGCCTCCGTCAGTTGAATCGGCGGCTTGATGCGCCCCTTCTCGACAGCGGTCCGGGTATCCGGCTGGTAATAGCTGACACGAATATTGCCCTGGGCATCACGCCAGGTGAAATAAGGCTTGGGTTCGCCCGGACGAACATAGCCGTCTTTTTCGAGCTGATTGGCATCGGGATAATTTTCGAGATTGAATTCTTCGTGGTACCCGCTGGAAGAATCATCCCCGGAAGCCGACGAGTCCGCAGAGCCAGTTCGGGGAGCATCCTCAGCGTTTGCCTCCTTGCCCTCGCCCTTATCTCTCTCACCGGTGCTCTGCGGTATTGGCGACTGTCTTACCCGCCCCTGCTCGTCCACCCAGGTAAAATAACCCTCGCGGCTGCCAGAGGCGTCGGGGCCAGACAACTGGCAGCCACTTATAACGACAGCCAGACAAGCGATAACCATAAAATGGCATTTGGACATCGGGGCAAAACACCCTGTTCGTTAACGCGTTTGCGTCAGAATTTGGTACGGAAACTGAGACCTGCCGTGACAACCCGTAGCGAGGTTTTCACATCCAGCCCCGCATAGGGGTTGTAGATGATATTGGTAATATTGTCACAGTTTAGGTTACAACTGCCGTTGGCAGGAACCGTTTCTATGGATTGCAGATAGCTCAGGTTCATGTCGATCTCAGTATCCTTATCCCACCGATACCCCATACCAATACTGTAGAGGTTTGCACCGCCGAACGGCGCCATAATCTGGCGCTGGTCATCGGGAATTACCGAATCCCGGATTTCCATACCCGCGCGAAGGTCCAGACGGGACGACGCATGGAACTCCAGCCCAAAACCCCAGTTCCACTGATCGGTAAAACCGAGAGGCAACCTCAGTGTGTTGGGAGTGGCGTTCTGCGGTGACAGAATCCGCGCGGCGTTCAGGAACTCCAGGTTACGATCGAAGCGAAACACAAACGCGTCCCACTGCTTGTAGTCCGTCCAGCCAACGTCCACATTGACCGTCAGCTTGGGATGGACATCCAAGCTGATGCCGGTCTGGAAATGCTGGGGATAGGTCAGGTCCATGGAGACGTTGCCCGCTTCCCTTGGGGCACCGGACGGCAAGCTCAGGATAGCCGAGGTGATGGCACCCAGCACCGAGCCGTTGACGCTCTGCCAGAAGCCGGACCAGTCGTCGGTGTACTCTATCTCGAAAGTACCCTTCATATTCATGTCGGCTTCGGAGGTATAACTCGCCCCCCAGGCGAACCACTCATTGGGTTCCCACATCACACCCAGCGCGTAGGTGGGTGACAGGGTTTCCTGCACGTTGATACTCAAGGCGCCAATGTCGTCCCAGGGCCCGACATTACCCCCGCAAAGGGCCAGCCATGGCTGCAGAGGCTCATCCCCACTTTCGCAGTTGAAGGCATCCTGAAGAACCTCCGCAACGCCCAATAGCATGTTGGGGGCGCGCATGTACTGATCTGCGGCAACCCCCATATGCGACAGATGGATTCCGGCACCCACGGACCACTCGTCGTTGATCTTGTAACCAACGGTTGGCGACAGATAAGTTGTCCGCTGCAAGGCCGTTGCCTGTGGCATATAGCGCCCCGGGTCGTCCTTGTCGCGATAGAAGCCGGCGGCCAGGGGCAGGTAGAAGGCGTTGCCAAAGGTCAGTTTCGACCCGGGCGGGTTGATGCTGATACCGGCAGACGGGGCGACGGCGGGGCCAGGCGGCGCCCGCAATATGCCAAATCCCGGGAGATACAGGGCAACGTTGTTAGTATGGCTGTGTTTGTTTGCGACCGGGTCCCGCTGTTTGCCAGTGAGAGGGTCTGTTTCCAGGCCATCAATGCCGAAAATCTCGTAGCCATCCGGGGCGTGGAAATCGGCGTCAATGTCCAGGTAGACGCTCATCAGGTTAACTTCAAGCTGACGCCCATCCAGCTTGGTCAGCCCCGCCGGGTTGTAATGGATCGCCATAATACCGGGCGGATCGGCCGTCACGGCGTTACCCAGGGCCAATGCCTTGGGATGAATGGTCAGGTTCTGTGCCAGCTGCGCCTCGACACCACAGGTCACCGAGGCTGCCATAATGGCAGCGGCAATCTGTCTCTTGTGGCTGGTTATTCCCATGAAATCTTCCCTTCCCGTAAAACGTCAGAGGCTGAACTCACTCTTTGAGACCTGAAAATCTGATGGGTAGGGACACGCCCAGCGAGAAATCAGGTGCGTCTTCGGTAAGGCCAATACCAAGGCTGGTGTTCACGATGGTGGTATCGCTCACGCGGGTACCCAGCGACATACTGAGGAAGCCACTCATCTGGTCCTGAGCAACGGCCTGAGTGCCATCACTGAAGGACAGGATGGTCTGGTCGCTGTAACTCAACTGGGCGGAGATGCTGAGGGAAATGTCGTAGGACAGCGAATAGGCGAAACCGGCGGAGCCGGAAAGCCCGAAGCCGGGTTCCAGTTCCTGTAACACCCTGGCGCCCCGGACTTGTTGGAGGTCCCTCTCAGGAAGGTTGTAGGTAGCGCTGGTAGACCCGAACACAACCACCGGGTCCAACACCTTTGAGAAACTTACGCCGCCGGCAACCGAATAGTAGCCGCTACCGGTGGACAGTTGCTCGTCTATATCAATCTCGTAGGGACTGACACCCGTCTTGGTTGTGAAAGTGCCGAAGACCGTCGTGGACATCTTGCCCGGCACGTAGGCAAAAGGCTGCCAGCGAGCGGTCGCGGAGATATCGCCAAAATCGTAGATGTTCAGTTCATCCTGGGTATCGTACTTAACCACCAGGGGTATCCGCGCACCGACAGTCAGGTTATCCAGCAGGCCATAATCGTAGGAAAACGCATTGGTGAAGTTGTGGGTCGCGGACGGCACCACATCGAGGTTGCGAACTGAACCGTCGGTGATCGCCAGGTCGAGACGCTGGTCACCGGTGTAGGAGTAATCGAACGAGTAGTTCAGGGAATGGGTGCCCTTCTTCTGCAACGAGTAGCTGGTCTCGGCTGCCTGGAACACCTCTTCCAACTGTTTGGATGAATCCTCGTCACCCTCCTGCCTGGCAAGTGCCTCCCTCGCCTCGTCTACGTTTCCTTCCTGCGACAATGCCATGGTTGGTAAAAGGCCAGTCACGGAAAAAAGGATAAAACCTCGCACTAACCAACGATTCATCCTGACTCCCTTATTTCTAATTGTATTGTTTCCTGTGTGCCGGCTTTGCGCCCGGCACGTTAATGGCGCCGGTAGAACAGCTGCTTCCGGGTATTCTCAACGCTGCCGTCCGGATTATTCTTCTGGCGTTCCAGCATGTTTCTGATCCGGCGTTCCGTGGATTCATGGAATTCGGGTAACTTCTGCAACGCCAGCAACGTCAATGTCTGGTCGTCCACAAACCGGAGGTCCTCCTCTTTCAACTCCAGGTAATCCAGCGGCTTGTCACTGCCGGGGAACACAATGAAGAGCACGTTGTCGTCCCAGCTCTCTTCAAACTGGGCGAGCGTGAAGGAGATATTGCCGACCGCCGGATCGGCGAGATACACCCGGCCGTCGCGAATGGTGCGCAGCACCACGAAGTGCTTGAAACCGGCGTGCTGGATGGGAACGATGGCCGGGTGATCGAGGTCAATCAGGTCATCAATCGTGGCGCGGAACCCGCCAGAGGGATAACCAAGGGCGGTAACGAGACGTTTCATGTCGAGCATGGAAAAGGCGCGGCGCTGCACAATCCGTTCACTCTCGCCGTAGTGAAGCAGCCCCTCCATGACTTGCCGCTCACCAAGGTTTCTACCGAGGTAGAAATTCAGAACCGTGGTCAAGGCGGCGCTACCGCAGCTGTAGTCGTAAGCCTGACGCACGATATTCCGGAACTTCTGCTCCACCAAAGGTTCCACCCGGGCGTCGGTTCTCAACTCAATGGGGCTGGTGTCGAAATCCTGCTCAATCACAATGGTGCCCTGTTCATAAGGCTCCACGACGACCGCCTCCTGGGCCATAGTGAAAGTGAGGATGGATCCGGCGAGTACCAGCAGCATGGTCAGACGAAGTCCCTGTTATTATTAGACATCACGTTTTCCGAGTTACATCTTGTTACGGTAAGATACCGAAATCGCTAACGCCTTAAAGATAACTGTGCCTCAAATCTACCGCTGCAGAAGGGGCCCTCCCTGCCGGTTTTGAGAACTGGTTCATGCCCCTCAAATAGCGACAACGGGAAGTTGACGCAGAGCCACAAAGCCGGTATCACATTCTTTGCCACTGTCTGACACCAATTACTGAAGATCCTGATGACAACAACACTGAATCCGGGACAACTGACGTTCATCGCTGCCAAAAACCAGAGCCCACAACCACCACCCGCCCTTTTACACCGGGAAAAATTCAACGATCTTCTCCACGGCCTGGAACCGGTAAGCCTGCTGCTGGTGCATGCGCCCGCGGGCTATGGCAAAACCACCACGGTGGCGGACCGTCTTGAGGCACTGGAGGCCACCAGCGCCTGGTATCGCCTGGAGGTCGGCGACAACGACCCGGCCCGATTTGCAGGCTACCTGGCCAAGTCACTTGAGGTTGCAGCTCCCGGCAGCTGCAAGGCCACGCTGCGGAAATTGCAGGAGAAGGGGTACGACGATCTGGAGAGTTTTCTCACCGACCTCCTGGCCGAGCTTCCCTTGGACGGGCTGGACGGGGACCCGCTGTATCTGGTGCTGGACGACTATCACCTGATTGACAACGAGGTCATCCACAACGCGCTGCGCTTCCTGCTGCGGCATCAACCTGCCTGTCTGACGCTCGTCCTGATCACCCGGACGGTGCCCCCCATTGGCGTCGCGCAACTGAGGATGCAGGGACGGATGACCGAGATCACCTCACGGGATCTGGCCTTTGGTGCAGACGAAGCACAGAGCTACTTTGACAGCCGATTGCCGTTCGAGATTTCGCGGGAAAGCATCGAGCGGGCTGTCAGGCGGGTTGAAGGCTGGGTGTCGGCACTCCAGCTTCTGTCCGCATCGGCACTGACCAGCATCGAATTCAACGATTTTGTGGATCAGCTGGAGTACGGCAACCAGCACATCTTTGACTACTTTGACGAACTGGTTGGACAGGGGCTGACGGAACAGCAGCGAACATTCCTGCTACGCACCAGCATACTGGACCGCTTCAACGCGCGGATGGTCATGCGGGTGATGGACGACAGCAATGGCCAGGCCCTGCTCAGCGGCCTTCTGTCCATGGGGCTGTTTATCACGCCCGTGGACAATTCCGCCCTGTGGTTCCGCTACCATCCGCTGTTTTCCGTCTATCTCCAGCACCTGTTGAGCTGCACCACCGAAGAAAACCGCCAACAGCTGCACCAACGGGCCAGTGACGCCTGGCTGGAACTGGACCACGCCGAAGAGGCCGCCCGCCACGCCATCGCCGCCGACGACGCGGACCGTATCACCCGCGTACTGACCATTCACGGCCGCAAGTTTTTCACCGAGGGCCAGTTTATCCTGCTGCAGCGTTGCCTCGACGCCCTGCCCCAGGATGTGATTGCCCAGGATCCGACGCTGACACTGCTCAGGGCCTGGGTGGCCCAGGGCCAGTACAAGTTTGACGAAGTTGAAAACTGGTTGTCGGCTGCGGAAACCCGTCTGGAAGCATCCATGACGGAAGACACCCAGCGCGCGGTGCATGGTGAATTCAGTGCCATTCGTGCCCAGGTCGCCATGAATTATGGGGATGGAGAACGTGCCCTGGCCCTCGCCCGCGAAGCCATCGACCAGGAAGCCCGCTACTTGCCCACCTCCCGGGTGGCGGCGGCCTCTGTCATTGGGGAAGCTCTGTTTGTCCAGGGCGAACTGGAAGAAGCCCTCGCCCGTATGCAGGAAACCGAACACCTCGCCCGGGCGCACCAGGCCCACCAGAACGTGCTCTGGGCACTGTGTCAGCAGTCTGAAATCAGCGTTGCGATGGGCTTGTTGCAGAAGGCCTACAACATCCAGGAACGGGGTTTCCAGTACGCCGAGGAAAACCACCTCAACCACCTGCCGATACTGGAATTCCTGTTCCGCATCCGCAGTCAGATCATGTGGGAATGGCACCATCTGGAAAATGCTGAGCGGTGTGCGCTCCAGGGCATCGAAATCCTGGAAGCCCAGGGCGAGCGCTGGTACGTGCAAAGCTATACATCGCTGGCCAAGGTGGCCCATGCCAGGGGCCGGCAAAGCCTGTGCGCGGACTACATCGCCAAGATGCAGAAAATGCTCGCCTCCGGTGACTATCATCTGGACTGGGTCGCCAATGCCCATGCCACCATGCTCGCCTACTGGGATGCGGTTCGGGACCGGGAAGCCATACAACGCTGGCTGACCATTGCCCCGCCCGTCGACCCCACCACGGCGACCAACCACTTCAATCAGTGCAACGGTCGCAACCGGGCTCGGGCATACATGAGCCTGGGGCTGTACAGCAAGGCGCAGCCTCTGCTGACGGGACTGCAAGCCGTAGCGGAACAGGTGGGGCTTAAAACCGACCTCAACCGCAACCATATCGCCCTGGCGCTGCTCTACTGGGACACCGAAGACCGCGAGAACGCCCTGAAGCACATGGTCGCCGCGCTCCAACTGGCCAGCACCACCGGGGCCGTTGGCAGCTTCCTGCGTATGGGCAAGGTATTGATCGTGATCCTGAAAGCGCTGATCAATGACGAAGCGATTGACGGAATGGAACTGCAGCGCGCCGAACGCCTGATCCAGCTGGCTCAGCAACAACGGGATTTCAGCCGCGCCATCCGGATTTCACTGGACGAAGCCATCATTCAGGATATTATCGACCGTCCTGATGTACCCGAACTGATCCGCACATCTCCCCTTACCCGCCGGGAATGGCAGATACTCAGTCTGATCCACGCCGGCCTGTCGAATGACCAGATCGCCGAACACCTGAAAGTCGCCTCCACGACGGTGAAGACGCACATTCGCAGCCTCTACCAGAAGCAGAACATCAGCCACCGGTCAGAGGCCATTGAACTGGCCAAAGACCTGCTCAGCAAGATTCAGGGGGAGTGATAGGGGGTCAGTCTTCGGCGCACTTCACGCAGACTGTGGTGTAGGGCAGAACCTGCAGGCGCCGTGGATCAATGTCTTCGCCGCACCCCTCACATTCGTCCCCGAGCCCTTCAGCAAGGCGTTCAAGGGCGTGTTCGATCTGGGCCAGCTCGTTGCGGGTTTCCGTCTCCAGTGAATCGACCACTTCGTCGTTCTGGGTCTGTACGGCCTGCTCTTCGAAGTCTTTCTCCAGCGCGCCACCCTGGCGATGCTGGTGGGCTTCATACTTTGACAGGCGTGCCTTAAGGTCGGCACGCAGGGTTTCCAGTTCCGATTTGCGATTACTCATTGGGTGGGGCCTCCCCCGTCGGTTCAATTCCGAATGGTGACTTAATACAGTAAAGCATAAGACAGACAGTCAATCGCAGCACCACGTGGAATATGTCACTATTCCCGGCTTTATGATTAACGGAGAAACACACCATGCTCTACACCACGGTAGCTGCCCTGGCGGCTGCACTCGTTCTGTTCACCTGGCTCGGGCTGCGGGCTCGCCTGGCCGATGGCGGCCTGGATGATTTCGTGACGGCCCGCAACAGTCAGGGCGCCCGGGCACTCGGGCTATCCTTCCTGGCGTCGGGTATGGGAGGCTGGATACTCTTCGCGCCCCCGGAAGTTGGCGCCCTGGTGGGGCCGGTGGCATTGGCCGGTTACGCCCTTGGCGCCGCCCTGCCCTTTATCGTGTTTGCCTTCTGTGGCCCGGCCATCCGGCGCTACCTGCCACAGGGCCGCAGCATTGGCGAGTTTGCCCAGGCCTGTTATGGCTCATCGGTTCGCCGCTACGTGTCGCTGATCTCCGTGCTCTACATGCTGTGCTTCCTCACCGCCGAACTCACCGCCATCGGCGCCATCACCTCATTGCTGTCGGGCGTGAATGGGAACCTTGCGGTGCTTGGCGTGGCCGTTGCCACACTTATATACACCACCTGGGGTGGCCTGCGAGCCAGCATCGTCACGGACCAGTGGCAGGCGTTCCTGCTGATCGGGCTACTGGCCATTGTCGGATTCGTGGCAATGGACCGGCTACCGGAACTGCAAATGGCTGACGCCCCCTCCGCGCCAGTAGGCAGTGCCCTGGGCGTTGCCCTGACACTGGTGATCGCCGTAACCGCCGCTAATCTGTTTCACCAGGGCTACTGGCAGCGCCTGTGGTCCGCCCGCGATACTTCGGCGCTGCGCAGCGGCGCCCTGTTGGGCGGCCTGGTGACTATTATAGTGGTTGCCGTAGTCGGCGGCCTGGGCATTGCCGCCGCCATGAGCGGTGCAGATCTCGGATCTCCACCCATTCCGTTCTTTGCACTACTATCCGGCGCCCCCGCATGGCTGACCATTCCCGCCCTGGTACTGGCCCTCACACTAGTCGCCTCATCCGTGGACACACTCCAGAACGCCCTGGCCTCCCTGGCAGTAACTGAAAAACAAGGGCTCTCCATCATATCGGCACGATGGGTGACCGTCCTCCTGATGATTCCCGTGGTGATAGTCGCACTCCAGGGCGTCTCGGTACTGAGATTGTTCCTGATCGCCGACCTGCTCTGCGCGACGGCGGTGATACCGGTATTGATGGGGCTGTGGAAGCGAATGACCACTACCGCAGCCGTATTTGGCGGCCTGGCCGGCCTGGCGGGGGCGATCATTCCTGGCTGGGTGACTGGTGGCAGTCTGACGGCGGGCCTCCTGGCCGCCAGCTTCCCCGGTGGCATCCCTACCCTGGCCCCCTTCCTTGGTGCCTTGGCCGCCTCCGCTGTGGTTAGCGTGGCGATAACGCTGGTTTGGGGGCGGAACAGGCACTGAAAACTGATCGTTCCGACCATGATTTCGGGCAATACAACGAATACCCGGTTAACTCTATTTGTATCATTGACTTACCCAGGTTCAGCAGGCACTCCTAGTCCATGATTAGAGCATAGGAGGAACTATCATGAGCAATCAACGTTATCCCCCGGAATCCAATGGCGAAGCGGTTCATCAAGGAGAGCTCGGGTTCAGGTATTGCGTATTGTCCTGATAGCCCTAACTCACCTGCTGCCGGAAGCTCTGTGCTTCAGCCACCAGCCAGTCAACAAATCGCTGGACTGCCGGGGGTGCCGTGCCTGAAGCAGGCAGAAGCAGGTCATAAGTAAACGATGAAGCCAGGGTGTACTCATCACCCAATGGGCGCACCAGTACCCCGCTCGCCAGACGATCTGCCACCACAGGATAGGTGGCCAGCATCACGCCCTGCCCGGCAATAGCCCGGTCCAACGCCAGGCTGTAGAGTGAATACTGGCGCTGCGTCGGTGAAGCGGTGATTGTAACGCCCGCTGCACGAAACCATTCGTTCCATCCCGGGAAATCCCCGCTTTGGTGCGAACACCAGTCCACCGCCAGGAGTTGGTGGTGCAGCAAATCTTCTGGTGTGCGGATGGGTGACTGCTCAAGCAGGCCCGGGGCACAGACCGGAACCAGCCGGTCATCGAATAGCGGGACAGTGCGAACACCACGCCAGGGGCCGCGTCCATAGCGCATGGATAACCTCGCACTGCCCTCCTGCCAGACCGGAGGCGTGAGTTTCTGATCCGCGTCCAGCGCAATCTCAATGTCATTTTCCTGCGTCTCGAAGTCGTTGAGCCGGGGCAGCAGCCAATGTTGCATGAAGGATGGCGGGGCACTGATCACCAGTGTTGTAGTTTCCCGGGATCGTTCCGTCACCATCTGGACACCATTGGCGATGCGCGCAAGGCCAGCATTGACATCCTCTGCGAGCAATCGGCCGGCTCGACTGACCGAAACGCCGTTTGCATGGCGTTCAAACAACGACACGCCAAAACGATCTTCCAACTGTCTGATCTGTCGGCTGACGGCGCCCGGCGTCACCCCGAGCCGGTGAGCGGCAACCTTGAAACTCCCAGTCCGGGCGGCTTCGGCAAAGGCACGCAAGGCGTTCAGTGGCAATCGTTCGATTTTCATGAGTTGAGTTTTCCTGACCCTAGAGTACCCGATTAATCGTTTGTTGGCGCTATCGTAGAATGCTGGAATGGCAACCTTTTATATACCAGGAGGCTGCCATGAATACATCCAGATTCGCAAGGCTGCAGGCCACGCGGGAAGTGAGAATAAGTCACCCAAGGAAATCGGTCGATATGACCGCTGGTTTGGCGATGGTGGTTTTCTGCCTGGCCCTTGGCTTCCAGCAAGTTGCCATCAAATCGGTTATCGGGGATATCTCATCGCTGGCGCAGATTGCCCTGCGCTCAGCCCTGGCGTTCGTGCTGGTTGCTGTACTGGTGCGTTGGCGGGGTATTTCTCTCCATGATCTTCGCGCCCGGCTTGGCGCCGGCGTAGGCGTCGGGCTTGGGTTCACTTTCGAGTTTGTCTTTGTCGCTTGGGGGCTCAACTACACACTGGCCTCACACATGTCCGTATTTCTCTACACGGCGCCGGTGTTTGCAGCGCTGGGTCTGCATTTTCTGGTCCCCGGGGAGCAACTGAGTCTCCGTCAATGGTGGGGTATAGCCCTGGCGTTCCTGGGCATGGTGTTCTCGATGGCGCCAACCGCCGACGTGGTCGGAGCCAGGGACATCCTGATCGGGGACGCGCTGGGCCTGCTGGCCGGGCTGTCATGGGCCGCCACCACCCTGGTCCTCCGGACCACGTCCTTGTCGGAGGCTCCGGTCGAGCAGACACTGATGTATCAGTTGGGAATGGCAGGCCTGTTGCTGCTGCCAGCGGCCTATATACTTGGCGACCTGTCATCCATCAAGTTGACTCAAACGGTGATCGCCAGCCTGACCTTCCAGACCCTGATAATTGCATTCGGCGCTTTGCTGCTATGGTTCGCCCTGCTGCGTCGTTATCGGGCATCGCAACTCGGGGTCTTTTCATTCCTGTCCCCGCTGTTTGGCGTGCTATTCGGTGCGCTATTGCTGGATGACCCTCTGACCACCAACTTCCTGATCGGCGGTGCTATGCTGATGATCGGTATTGTCCTGGTGACACGCCAAAAATAAATCTAATCAGCCCAGACATAGTTGGACGCCTTCCCGGGCGCAACAGCGCCCGTCGAAAAAGAGAACTCGGAGTCAGGACGGATTCGCTCTCGCGTCGGTTGCCCCCAACTGTATACAGTATCGGTCGTGTTCCATGAACGAAATGTGGAATGCAAGCGATCACATAGTGATCCACTGAAAAATGAACTAAGCTGTTATTAAGTGGGCAGTTTATGGCTGTGTCCGAGTGGGCAAAGATCGAAGTTATTTGGAATCCGCTTTTTCGCAATATCGCGGAACGCGGTCTAGACACTGTTAAATCAGTAGTGGTACCGGAGCTGGGCTAAGAGCAAAGCGTCATCCGTGACTTTGTAAACGATCCGGTGCTCTTCGTTAATTCGGCGGGACCAGTACCCGGCGAGGCTGTGCTTGAGGGGCTCTGGTTTACCAACACCTTCGAAAGGTTCTCGCTTGGTCTCTTTGATCAACTTGTTGATTCGGTTAAGGATCTTTTTGTCGGTTTTCTGCCAGTACAGATAGTCTTCCCAGGCGTTCTCGGAGAAGATGAGTTTCATTCAAGAAGTTCCTTGTCTTGACCACCGCCTTGCTCCAGCTCGGCAACGGACTCCAACAAACGCCGGGCATTTTTGGGTGCGCGCAGAAGGTACGCAGTCTCTTGCAACGCCTCATAGTCCTCAAGAGAAATCATTACCACGGATTGTGACTTGCTCCGAGTGATGATCACAGGAGAATGGTCTTCACAGACCTGCTCCATGGTTTTTGCTAGGTTGGTTCTAGCGGCTGTATAGCTGATGGCATCCATAAGATCGATCCTGTACAGGAAATTGCACGTGTTCAGGATATCGTACAGAAAAGAATTTAACAATCGGTTGCACAGCAACCGATTTTCCGCTGCTTCTCAGCTCCAAACCGGCGCGAGAGCCGGGCGTTACTAACAAGGAGTTGGCCCGACATGGACATCCAAGGCATTAACCGCGGCGCCTGCCATTGCGGCAGAGTCCAATTCGAAGTTGATCTTCCCGGTGGCTTTGAGGACTTGAGCCGTTGCAATTGCTCAATGTGCGCGCGGCGTGGTGCTGTCGTGACGTCGGTTCCTCTGGCTGCTTTCAGGATATTGAAGGGAGCAGAGAATTTGACGCTCTATCAGTTCAATACCAAAACGGCTGAACACTACTTCTGCGCTACCTGCGGGATCTATACACACCATAGACGGCGCTCAAACCCGAATCAGTTTGGGGTGAACGTGGCGTGTATAGAGGGGGTAAATCCCTTTGAGTTGGGCGATATTCCTACCACGGATGGCATCAACCACTCGTCCGATCGCCGCTAATCGCTGATTGCAGGTTAGTCCCGGCCTGGTGGCCGGGACTCGGTAGCCAATAGCGTCCGCTCAACCAGAGAGCAGTTCGATCGGATAACGAATAGTCGTCCTGTCGACACCCGGGCGGGCGCCGAAATCCACCAATCGCAGGCGGTTGCAGATTTTCTTTTCAAGGGCTGGCTCGTTCAGGGTGGATTCCACCACCGAACAGCTTGAGACCGCCCCATTCTCTTCGATCACCAGTTCCGGCGTCACGCTACCCTGCAGTGAGGGTTTGCGGCGCAGTTCGCGGTTGTAGATGCTGTAGATGGCCGATTTGTTGGCGTCCATGGTGCGACGGAGCTCTTCGCGGCTGCGCTTGCTGGCAGCGGCCTGCTGCTCACGCTCGGCGGCTTTCGCCTGGGCGACCACTTCTTCCGCTTCCTCTACCTGGGCTCGTTGCCGTTCTGCCAGCGCAACCTCGCGGGTTTCGCGGGTCAGGCCGGATTCATCCACGCCGGAGCTGCGGCCGGTGTTAGCCTTTTGTGCCAGGGTATCACCCGTCTTGCGGGCGATTGGTTCGGCCGTTGTGACGGTGGCCGGTGTATCCAGTTTGACGGATTTACCCAGCGCACTCAGCTTGGAGAGCTCATCGCCCATGGCGAGGATACCGGTGTTTTTTGCCTTTTCCCGGGCTTTTTCGACATCCTGCTGCGTTGGCTCCGGCTTCTCCGCCACCTGGGGCTCGGGTTCGGGTTCTGGCTCAGGCTCCGGCGCGGGCGGCTGTACCTGGGGCTCGGGTTCGGCAACGGGTTGCTCTTTCGGTTCCGGCTTCTCTGGTTCAAGTTCGGGCTCAGGCTCGGGTTCCGGCGCTTTCAGTTCCGGGGGTGGTGGCGGTTCCTGTTTCTCAACAATCAGCTTCGCCAATTGCGGCGGCAGGGCTTCACGCTCTTTGCGATCCTGCTCCGGCAACTCAACCCAGGTGATGTACGCAGCTGCCACAAGGAACAGCGGTACCACGAGGGTAGCAACCGCAAACAAGCGCTTGCGTTCTCCGGCCTCCTGATTCCAGGGCAATCCCTGACGATACTCTGCCACAGCTAGGCTCCCTGCTCTGTTTTCTGGTTTACAGCCAGTGAAATACTGGCGTAGCCCGCGTCCACGCAGGTGGACATGATTTTCTTCAACAGTTCATAGGGCAGTTCGCGATCGGCAAGGATGGTGATGGGGCGCCCTGCATCCGGTGCCGGAGCACTGGAGCGGCTGGCCTGGTAGTCCAGCTCTTCCTTCAGGGCGGGCTCTACCTGACCACTAAAGGCCTGGAGCACGTCCCGTTTCATCACAACACGGCCGTTCACCAGGATATCGTTGTCCGTGACCGTCAGCGCGAGCACATCACCCGGGGGCTGCTGGGCACTGGAGTCCGGCAGCTTGATGGCGTTGTCCTGGTTCAGCACCTGCACATCGGAGGATGAATTCACCATCAGGAAGAACACCAGGATGGTAAAGATGTCCATCAACGACACCAGGTTCAGCTTGCTCTGTTGTTTGCCCCGCCGATGATGGCGCTTCAGGCGTTTGGCTTTCGCAGACTCTTTCATGACTGTTCAGCCCTCTTCGGTGCGTCGCCCAGTGAGATCTCGGGGAACAGCTCGGCCTCAACGACATCACCTGCGACAACCGCTTCGTAAGAGCGCACCTTGTCCATCACCGACACCAGCGTCTGATATGAGGTGTCGCTGGACGGCATAATGATGATGTTGCGTTTGTCCGGGAGCCTGCCCTTAAGCTCCTTCATGACCTTACCGAGCATCTCGAAGTCGTGGGCCGCTTCGTGGTTGGCAATGGTCTTGATCACGCCGCCCTGGTTGTCGGACACCACAAGCTGGTCTTCGAAAATGACGACCTGTAACTGGAGTTCTTTCTGTTCTTCTACGGAACTGCTATCCACATCTGGGAAATTCAGCTCCAGCACGCTGGTGTGTGCAAACACCATATTCAGCAGCAGGACCGGAACCAGCACGATCATCAGGTTCATGAACGGTGTGATATCCAGGTCCGCTTCGCTGCGAAGCCGACGATGCTTACGCCTCATGGCTTTAGCTCCCTGATTGAACCGTTACGCCACTGACCCGGCGGGGTTGGCCGCACGGGAAGCAGGCTCTGCTGGGCGGGCAGCGGCGGCAGCCGGTGCCTGCGGCCTTGCGCCTGTTCCGTCGGTGATCAGGTTCAGCACCTTGATGCCGGCCATCTCGAAGCTGTCGATGATTTCGTTGGTCTTGGTCTGGAGCACTGAGTGGATCAACAGCAGCGGGATCGCAGACATCAGGCCGAAGGCCGTCGTGTTCATCGCTACGGAGATACTCTGGGACAGCAGGCTCGCCTTTTGAGACGGGTCCGCCGCGGCAACCGCGGTAAAGGCCGCGATCAGGCCAATGATGGTGCCGAGCAGGCCCATCAGCGTGGAAATGTTGGCCAGCGTAGACAGATACTGGGTACGCTTCTCAAGGCGGGGCATGACTTCCAGAAGCCCCTCTTCCATCGCGTACTCGATCTCTTCCCGGGACTGGCGACGGGCCAGGCGCTGGAGGCCGAAACCGATCATGGAGGCCATGGCACTGCCAGACTCAGTAGCGTAGTTCAGCGCGCCCTTAAGATCCTTACCACCAATCATGTGGTGCAACCGGTTGAAATCACGACGATTAGTGATCTTCTGGGCAGACAGGTATATGTAACGTTCAGCGGCAACGATGAGTCCGATAATCAGCACGATGGCGATCGGATACATGAAAAAGCCACCTTCCTGGAAGAAGCGAACGGCAGTTTCAATCATTTTCAGGGCACTCCATAGTCCGTATTTGCTGGCTAGTGTATGCGGCAACGGCCCCGGTGGGGGTAAGTTCACGCAAGTCTTTGTAGCGGTTTGTTTTTACATGCGTATGTGCACAGACAATGTGTGACACACGTCTCACTCTGACGTTGAGTCAGGACGTCCGGACACCGTCGAATCCTCCGCTGAGGTGCGGAAATACTGATGATAGGACACCAGGCGCTGAAATTCCTGGCGCGCCAGCGGCGCAATAGGGCGCTGGAGCATCAACTGCTCGTCCGGCCGGGCCAGCGACTGCACCGCCGGCGCCTGCCAGGGCACCAGGTAAAGCACCGTCGGCACTTCCTGGTCACCGCGAATTCGTGTGCCTTCGATCGTCACGACGCCGTCCTGGGCGACGCAGGGAAATGCGATGATCAACAGCAATAGACTGAGTAGGTGTTTTCTAGCGGTCATAAGCGGTTCCTGACATCGAATATCCAGTCCTTGAGGCGCGGATTCGGCTCTTCCGCCAGCGACTGATACTGCTCGTAGAGAGGCAAAGCCTCCTCGAGCCGGCCGAGGTAGATATCCAGCAGGATGGCCAGATTCAGCATGGCCGGCAGGTGATTCGGATCGGCTTCCAGGGCTTGCCGGTAAAGCGTTTCAGCGTGCTCGAACTCGCCCTGCTCCCGGGCCATCACTCCGAGGTGGGTCAACGCTGCGCTGTGTTGCGGGTCGCGCTCAAGCACCTGTTGGAAATACCCTTCGGCGGCGTCGGGGTTGCCCTCTTGCAGTGCAATAATGCCGAGATTGGCCAAGGGTCCGGTTCGCTCTGGGTCGGCCTGATGGATCTGTTCAAACAGGTTCCGCGCGTTATCGGTATCCCCTCCCCTGAGCAAGGCAACCGCCTCGCTGAAGTCCTGCGTTAACTCGGCCTCCCGGGCCTGGCGCTCTGCCTCCGCCACATCTGCCGGGTCGGTTTTGGGCGAGGACGCACAACCGGCCACCAGCACGACAGCCAGCAGCAGGCCCACTCGCGTCCACCCCTGGAATGACCTAACCCAGCTCATCGACAACCTCTACGGTGATTTCAGGTTTGTTGTAGCGGCCCGGAAGCAGGGTTTTCAGGGCTTCGTAACTGCGCTGAACCCATTCATCGAAAATGCCGTTGCGGGCGCGGCTGGCGTTCTGTTCATGAATGTCGATGGCGTTGTCCTCAAACGGGTAGGCCTGCTCTTCCAGCAAAAGCTCGTACTGGGATAACTCCAGCTCCGACAATCCTTCTGGTCGCTCCGACTCCATCAGGTCACGACCGAGGCGCGCGTAGATGTGTGCAATCTGATAGCCGGCTTCGGTGGAGAAGGACGACACGCCGTAACTCGCGGTTTTCTGGTAGGCGGTAACGGCCTCTTCCAGTGCCTCGGTCTTGGCTGCCATGCTTTGATTCAGCGGCAAGGTCAGGCGAATGCTGTCGTAATAGGCCAGTGCTTCCCGTGCCAGGATCGCCGAAGCTTCGGCCGCCAGGTAACGCATGCGGTCGTCCGCCTCGTCGGGATTGTCGTCCACGGTCTCCATCTGCTTGCGCAGCCAGAAACGGCGGCTGCTGTCGTCGCCAATCCCGTCGTACAGGCCGGCCAGGCTGTTGGCGGCCTCCATGTAAACGTCCAGTGGTTCAGGATAGGTATTGGCATACCGCCGCCAGGTGTCGATGGCCTTGCCAGTATTTCCCGCACGTTCGTACAGATCCGCGGCGATCAGCAGGTTCTCGCGCTTCTCCTCGTCCGTGGTGGCCATCGCAATCAGGTTGTTCAGCTCATCCCCGGCTTTCTCCCACTGCTCTGTCTCGCGGTAGGCCAGTGCCAGGCGCGCTGGCAGGGTATCGATTTGTTCGTGTTCGGGGTAACGGGTCCGGAATGCCACCATCACATCGATGGCATCCTGCCAGTGGCTAAGCTCAATCAGCAGGGTGGCAGCATCGTATTCAGCGTTGGCCCTCAGAGCCGAGGTGGGCGCAACCACGCCCACACGCAGGAATTCACTAACCGCTCCGGCGGTATCACCGGCATCCGCCAGCGCTTCCGCCTGACGGAAAACGGACGCGGCCAGGCTTTCAATGACATCCGGCCGCCGCTCATCGGCCTCTGCCATGACGCGCAAGGCCTGTTGATAGGTGGTTTCCGCCTCGGCGTATCGGGCCAGCTCAAACAGGCTGTGGGCTTTCAGCAACCAGGTTTCCGTGAGGATATCCGCCCCGGGCGCGGGAACTCGGGCAATCATGCGATCCGCCATTTCAACCACCTGCCCATAGCGATAGCGCTCGAATTCGTGCTGCATGGCAATGTAGAGCACTTCTTCCGAGCGAGGGTCGTCGGGAAAGGCGTTCACGAATCGTTGACGATTCAGCTGCTGGAACTCGGTGTAATCATTGTAGGTTTCAGCGGGCTCACGGGGCCAGGTTTTGGCATATTCGCGGAAGGCCAGTACCGACGCATAGCCTGCCTCAGCGGCGCGTTCGGGTGGTTCTCCCTCCCATGGGAAGTCATAGGCCACACGTTCAAAGGCTTCGATAGCTTCCGGCCACTGAGCCAGTTCTACATGGGTTTCACCCAGCAGGAACAGCATCTCCGGTGTGCGGGGGTGGGCCGGGAAGGTATCCGCGAAGGCCTCGTAATACACCGCCGCCTGACGATAATGCTCATCCGATTCCAAACCTTCTGTCTCGCCCGCCAGTACATAGTGGCGATTGGCAAGCTCCGGGATCAGCTCTTCCAGCTGCTGCCCGATATAGAACGCTGTCTCGTCATCCGCCTGTTGCAGGTAGGCACTGTGAATGCCGTAGTCCCGAACAAACGCCGCCTTGCGATCCGGTATGTCAGCGGTAAAGCCGGCCTGTGCCAGGGTGTCGATGATACGCATGTGGTACCGGGGCGCCCATGGGCTCAGTGGCCGCGCATCGATGTAGCGCTCGAATACATCAATGGCGTCTGTGTACTGTTCCCGCTCCAGCAAAAGGTCGCTGTAGCGGTCATACACGAGGATTTCGTAGGGTTTCTCGCCGGTCTCACGGAAGATGGCCTGCAGGGTGTCCGCACCGTCCAGGTAAGACAGTGACAGGCCAAATACGCGGAACAGGTCTTCCATCATGGTGCGGTATTCCTGCCCGACGGATTCCACGTCCTGCTCTTCCGGCATGACCAGGTCCAGCACATTGATGTAGCTGAACAGGGCTTCCCGATAATCCCCCTGCTTGAACTGGCTCCAGCCCAGCATGTAGTGGGCGTTGACCAGGAACGAGGCGTCGTCCCTTCTGGCCGGGTCGGCGTCGATCACCATGCGGAACGCCTGTTCAGCCTCGGTGTACCGGCGATTACTGAACAGCAAGTCACCGCGCCGGAACTGCGCCTCGACCCAGAATGGCGAATCCGGATGTTCATTCACCAGCGTTGTCAGTGTGGCAAGGTGTTCTTCGCTCATGCCGCGCAGATCGTAGGCGCGGGCCAACTGGTAAAGAACCTGATCATTACCGGGCCGCTCCGGATACTCAGCCAGCAGTTGTTCATAGGCTTCAATGGCCCCGGCCATCTCATCCTCTGCGGTTTCAACCATCTTGTTTTCCGCACGCTGGAATTCCAGGTCCGCCAGCCGGTGGCGCACGACAACCTGCTTGGCGGGGTCCTCCAACAGGGGCAACAAGGCACGGTAACTGTCCATCACCTCCCCCAGAGATACCTCACTGGTGCCGCCCCGGGTATCCGGTGCTGGCTCGATGGTTTCCTCGATGGATTGAAGAGTGGCCAGAGTCCCCGGTTGGGGCTGTCTGTCATCCCCAGCGCCGAACACATCCGGCATTGAAAGCGACTGGCAGCCACCGAGGAGGCCTGCAAAAAGCACTGGCAGCAGGGTATCCAGGCGCCTGCGGATGACCGGCTTAGTCACGGGCACCTCCCGCTTCGGTGGCCGGATTCGCCGCCGCGCCATTGCGACCCAGGAAAAGCGTGTCCGCCAATCTTGCCGCTGCATGACGGGTTGCCCTGAGGTACCCCTGCACTTCCTGGCTCTGTTGCTGCAGTTCAGTATCCACCAGGGTGAGCAGTTCCGTTCGTGCTGCCGAGAGTGCCTTGTCCAACTCGCCTTGCAAACGTTGCAGCGCGGCCTGGCGGGCCTCTACCCGGGCTGCCAGGGCCTGATTTTCTCCACCCGATGCCATCTCCTGTTCAATCAACGCGCGCTGATCGACGAACACCTCCATGGCCCGGTCCAGTTCCCGCAGCTGCTTTTCGGCAGCCCAACGATTGACCGCGTAATCATCGGCAATGCGCCAGTTGAAATAGGCGTTCATCCGCTGGAAGGTTTCACGCTGTTTGCGGGTGGATTCGTCCTCCGGCAGTTGCGACAGGGTCTTTTCCACCTGCGCCAGTCGGTCCGCCAGTTCGTGCTGTTCCTGCGTCATGAAGAAGCGCAGATCCTCTCTGGCCAACGCGTCTTCAATAGCGCTGCGGTACTCAGCCTGTCGCGCCAGCCATTGATCCGCGTTGAGCGCATCAAGTGCGTCGCGGGTCTCGCGGATACGTTGCTCCCGCTGTTGGGCACGGGTTTCCAGCATGATATCGAAGGATTCCAACTGCGTTTGCCATTGGCCAAGGGAATCGCGCAACCGATAGAGTTCATGCAGATCACGCAGGGACAGCTGAAAGGACTCCGTCGCCAACAATCCAGCCAGGCTGTAATCCCCGGGCCGGACCTTTACACGCCCATAGGCATCGGTCAGTACGGTTGTTTCTCCCGGTTCGGGACGAACCATCTCCGCGTTCATCGATCCGGGCTGCCCGGGACTATCGCCCTCACGCACGAAGCGAAGCGCCTCGATCAATCGCGCTTCGGTTAGCTGCTCCCGCTCATCCGACAGGCGAGTACTCAGTGACTGGTAATGACTGGCAGCCTCACGGTACGCCTGCAGCGCCTGCTGTTGACGACCCATCTGCTCGAACAGGAAGCCGCGGGCATAAGGCACTTGCTGTAGCCAGGGTGTAAACAGTGGGCGTTGTTGAAGGGTATTCAACGCTTGCAACGCCAGGCCAGCCTTACCTTCGCGAGAGGCTGCAACTGCATAATCGAACAGGGCCTGGTCGGAAAACACGCCGTCCAGGGCGATGTGCTCAAGGCTGGCCATGGCGCCGGCGAAATCACCTCTGCTGAGATGAAGACGTCCGATGGAGAGCTTCACCCGCTCCCGGAGTGCCGACATTTCGTTGGCTAACGGCGGCTCGAATTCGGGCAGCTCGCCAAGCAAGCTATCGAGGCTGGCCAAAGCGTCCATCGCCTCTTCCGTCTGGCCTTCAGACAGCATGCCAACAGCCTGGTTGTAATGCAGGTAAGCACGCCAGGGTGAGCTCTCTGGCAGCGCGTCGATCAGTTCGTCAACGGTTTCGCCACTGGTCCCGGCCGTTCCGGACAGGGCCAACTGGCCCCGAAGGTACAGCCACTCGTGGTAAAGCTCGTCGCTTTCGTCCTGCAACAGCTCGTCATCCACCCTCTCAAGGGCATCTCGCGCCGCGGTCGAATCCTGCTCAAGGTAGAACACTTTGCCCAGATAGAACCAGGCCTGGTTGCGGGTACCCGGCGCCACCGCTGCGTTCTCGTCCAGTAACTCCCGGAACAGCGCGCCGGCTTCGTGGGTCATACCGTAGGACAGCATCAGGCCGCCCTCTACGAGCGCCGGATGGTCACCATGACCATCGATGCCGCCTTCGGCGGAGGCCACGTTTAGGCGGGTCAGCGCCTCAAACGCATTGCCCTGATAATACTCATACAGAGCCACACCATAGGCAGGATCACTTGCGCGCTGCGGCAGTTCATCACCCACAGCCACCGGACCATGAAGCAACGCCGCAAGCGTACCGGCAAGAGTCAGTCCCGCCGGGGCGCCCGACGTCATTCGGTTCAGCCACTCAATCACGGACCGCGTTACTCCCACTCAACAATCGCCACTTCGGGCTGGTAATCAGATGAGCGGTCGCGGATGCGGACCTCCAGGGCAGCGGTATCCGTATCCTTCTGCAATTGATAGGTCGCGGCCTGCTTATAGGCGCGGTTATCCGGGCCAATACCCTCAACAAACACCGTCACCTCGTGTTCGCCCGTCTTGAGGTTACCGATGTGCAGGCGCTGCATACCGCCACGCTGCAATGCTTTGGCCTGACGCTCGGTATACAGGTGCGCGGCAACGGTTTCGTCATTGACCTTGAGTTTCACCGAATCCAGCTTGAGGAATTCGCCGGTGTCGAGGCTGAGAAACACCGCAAACTGGGTACTCGCGGGATACAGCAGGTCCTCTTCCAGAATGAACAGGTCCCGGTTCAGGCGGATCACCTGCTTTTTCAGCTCTTCAACGCTCAACGAGACCGCACCGTCGCCGGTTTCGGCTTCGCTATTGTCCTGGGCCATGGCTGCCGGCTGCCAGAACGCCAGTGCCAGGCTGACAATGTGCAGTGCGAATGTGTTCTTCAAGGTCATCATGTTGAATCGTCCCGACCTGGTCAGTATTCAAGAATCAGCGATGCCCGGGTTACGAAGGCATCGAACGAATAAAGGGGCTCCTGCCCCGGCAGGAAATCGCCGGACACAGTGACATCCCGGAAGTTGTCATAGCTGAAATCGAGCCAGTCCACCAAGAGGCTCGCCTGTAGGCGCTGGATGCCCGGCAACGAAGTCTGTTTCCACTCGTACACCACGCCGCCACCAAGGGTAGTGCCGGAAAACGCACTCATTTCCTTGTCGCGCGCCAGGTGGGTCTGGGAGTTTTCGAAGGCGTAGAGGTCGCTGTAGAAATCCGCCTCATCCTGGACGTAGTATCGGGCACGTCCCTCCAGCGTCCAGCGCGGATTCAGGGCATGAACGTAAGCGAGCTCAAAGGTCTGGGCGTCAATGCCCCAGCTGTCACTGAAATAGCGAAACTCACCGCGAATCGATGCCCGGTAAGGCAGGTAGTACAAGGCCCGGGTGGCCACGGAGAAACTGGTGCGGGTTTCCGGGTATCGCTCGGGCTGGTCGAGTATAAAGTTGGTGGGATCGTTCGGGTCGATATAGCGATTTCGGCGGTAGGGGTTCTCCAGGAAGCCTTCGTCCGTCACCACTTCCAGGTCAACGCCCAGCAGGCTGTTGCGGGTCATGACCTGACTCAGACCGAGTTGGTAATTCTGGCGATCAGCGTCTTCGCTGAACGATTCGTCCCCCCTGACACCCACCTCGTCCTGTCCCCGCGCATAACCCAGGGTGACCGTGGACATGCCGCCGAAGAATTCCTGGCTGACGGAAAAGTAGACGGTGTTGGCTTCGTAATCGTTCTCTGAGCTGTTGGTGTAACCCAGGCTCAGGATGGAGTCCTCATGGAGGTAATCCACCCCGAGGGTGTATTCCGTGCGCTCTTCGGTGTATTCACTGGCCAGCGCCACCACATCCACGGACGCGGCGGATACCATGTCCACGTAATACTGGCCGGACACCGACACCTGGGGGCCCACGCTCTTGCGCACCAGCACGGAGGGGCCATCAATGACCATGCCGCCGCCATCATAGCGGTGATAAAGGACATCCACGTTGTCTTGTGGCAGGGTTGCTGCGGTGGCGATCTGTACAAACGCCATCGCACACGCCAGCCCCTTTACCATCACAGGGAACAGCCGGGAGCAATCAGTTACAGCCACAACCACCTCCGGAGCCGCCTTCCGCCCCCCTTGCGGATTCACGGGCCTGGTACACGTGATGCATATAGGCGTCCGCTTTTCCATGCCGGCTCAGGCTCATGACCGGGTCCGCGAGCTTGTCCCGCTCATAGGGCTTCACCCAGGGCTTGATGTCACTGCAACCGGCCGCCCCCGCCGTTATGAGGATCACGATTGCCGATGCCATCACTGCTTTGAAAGGGTTCATACACTCACCTGCCTCAAGCTATTCCCGCACCAGTTGCCGGATCTGCGTTTCGTATTCGTCTTCATAGCCGGGCTGGTAGCCATGATGGAGAAAACGTGCGTTGCCATCGCGGTCAATCATGACCGTGGTCGGCATAGCCTGCACTTCGTACTGTTCGCTGACATCGCTCTGCGGGTCATAAAGGATCGGATAGCTGACTGGCACCTTGTCCAGGAAACGGTGTGCCTCGTCTCGGTTCTCATCCACGTTGACCGCCAGGATGGTGAAACCGAGATCCTTGTACTGAGCGTACAGGTCATCCATCAATGGCATTTCCTGACGACAGGGCCCGCACCAGGACGCCCAGAAGTTGAGCATTACCACTTCGCCACGGAAATCCTGTAGCCGCAGGTTCTCGCCCTGACGGCTTTCAAGAGTGAAGTCCGGCGCCGGAATGTTCATTTCCTCGGCCTGAACGGATGAAACGCCAACCAGCGTCGCCAGGGTCAGGGCCAATCCCAAAAACCGTGTTGTCATCATTGACTCCTGTTATCAGAAAAAGACAGAGAGGCCACCACTGACCTCAGTATTCACGGACGTTTTTTCCTCGCCCAGCACATCAATCCGGTAGAAGTGTTCACGCACCCCCAGATGGATCGATACGCTGTCGGTCAGCAATACCTGGTAGCCAGCGCCCACGTTGAAGGTAAACCGGGTGTCACCGGCAAAGTCCGTGGCACCGGCCCCGCCGATCAGGTAGAAGTTGGTATTGAAGGCATAGTTCTCGGTCAGGAAGGCCTCACCGGGCAGCACATTCATGCCAATATTGATGTTGTAGTAGCGGTAGTCCCGGTCTTCGTCCGACAACACCTGAACGTCCCCGGCGAGTTTTTCAAAGCTGGTTTCTCCGCCTTCGGCAAAGCCCACATTGGCTTCAAAAAAGAAGGTTTCGCTGAGGTGGTAGGTCAGCTTGCCGCCCCACAGGAATGATGACTCAAAATCCTCGATATTGATGATGCCGGCAAACGCACCGATCTCGAAATTCTCGGTGTCGATCAACGCCTCGTCGACCTTCTGGGGCCGCACATCCGGCTCAATCAATGGCCGGTCGTCCTCCTGGGCGCTGACAGCGGTTGGCACCAGCAGCAGGCCCGCAAACGGCAGGACGGTCAGAAGAATATGCTTAATCCGATTTTCCATTCTGTTGCTTCTTCGTTGGTTGCCCGATTGGTAAAAATCTTATAGTCCTTGACCTCGGCACGGATAAAATAGTTGTCCGTGACATAGGCGCGCAGGCCCAGGCCGGCGTGCCCAATGCTGTTATCCCGGTCTCCGGGGTCCGCCAGGGTGGCCTTGGGCTCGATGAAAATATGCCCCACGCCCAGCGTGAAGAACGGCGAAATACGCCAGTGCGGAAACGGCTGGTGAACGATGTTGGCGTTCACCATGCGAATTTCAGAGGCGCTTCCCAGTACCTGCGAACCCCAGAGCTCTGCCGACAGGTTGCGGGTCAGGAGATATCCGCCGTAAACCGCAGTTACCGCCGCGCCCTCGAACTCGCCCATCATCAACCCCGCCTCCCAACGGCGGCTGCTGAAATCATCAAAACGTGGATTACTGAGTGAGACCTGCTCGCCCTCGCCATCCAGCGTCAGTTGCACATCGTCCACATGCACCCAACCTTCACGGCCCTTACGGTCGGTGACTTTCAGCCAGGACGTCTTGCGCATGCGCAGCGTCAGCCACTCGCCCTTTTCGCTGGTATGGAACACCGGATAACCCACAGCCGGGCCGGTGCGCCACTCCACAAACGGTTCCGCCACCTGAACCTGGGGCATTGGCTCGTCGGCACCGCCCCACAGCCAGTCGGCGGCAGCGGAAAGGGGCGCAGTTAACATCAACAGCAGTATCAGGGCCAGTCTCATGGTTAACAGTTCGGGTCCTATCAGTCCGCCGGAGCATCAAAGGGGTTGTTGTAATACTGGCCACCGACATCAAGCCATTCGGCGAGGAGTCGCAGCTCGGCAGGGCTCATGAAGTCTTGGTGACTGCCACCGGCACGGAATCGATTGAAGAAGTTGCCGCTGGCACGGGCTCCATTGACGGACATGGTGGGAGGCACGTTGACGTTCACCAGGATGGGAATGGGATTATCGTCATCGTCCAGGATCAGCTCTCCATCTTCGTCCCGCAGGAACTCCCCGGATTCAACCTGCACGTCAACGAGCTGGTCACCGACCAACTCCTGTTCGTTGTCGTTAAACATCAACTCCCGGTAGGACTTGAAATGATCGGGCTCATCCGGGGAGGCGCCGTCGCTCAGATCCAGTTGTGCAATCGGCAACTGTGTTGCGTCGGCTGCATCGGTGTTCGAGTGGCACCCGGTACAGGTGTAGTTATCAACGTTGCCGTTGCCGTCGTCAACGAGTCTCTCAAGCCCCCACAGCGGATGGATATGCTGCTCGTAGTTGATAACGGTCCGACAGGCGGCGCGCCAGTCATCGGCGCACTCAGGACGGATCGGCGCGGGCGTTTCAAGATCCGCATAACTCAACGAGAAGGCTGTGCCCGGTGTGAGACTGGCATCATCGGGGTCTGTCCACTGATCGACATAGACAGCGTCCGGCCCGAGGCGACGGATTCCGTTAATCCGGGCCCAGGTTTCCGCCATGGTTTCACCCATATCTGCGAAGAGAGCGGGGTCGGTATTCGGGAATTCGATGCCGGTGGTCGGCGCGCCTGCGTAGACTGGGGCTGGCCCCGCATCCGGGCGACCATGAGGCACCGCGCTGCCAGGGTTATGGCAACCGCTGCAGGCCAGGGTTTCTCCGGGCCTGACGTTCAACCAGTTCTGATGACGGGGGCCAATCCGTCGTCCTTCATCGTCCAACACGCTGATGGCAAACGCGACGTTGGCGGGCACTGCCACCCGAACCGACCCATCAGGCTCGACCGGCACGTAGCCGAGAATTTCCCGCATCGACTGCGCCTGGCTGCGCCCAAAGGCGGTGTTGTCGAAGTCCCTGACCTCTTCATCGGGAATTGAGACCGGCTTTTCGAGTCGAAGGAAGCGCCTGGGAAGGTTGTCCGGAGAAACAATCGCCGGATCGGCTGTCTGCCGAATACCCGCTGGAGAAGTATCAACGCCATCAATGTCGTAGACACTCTGGATTTGCAGTATGCCAAGACCATCCTCTGCAAGGGCCGCCGCATCGCCTGAGAACTGCGATTCGGGAATAAACGTCGGCAGGGACCTTTCGGTCATCAGTACCGCCTCGTCGACCTGTTGGCCTTCCTCGGGCGACTGAATCGGGCGCTGGGTGCCGGACGCCATATCAAGCAACCACAACCCGTAAACGGGAGCGGCGGCCCGATAGGCGCCCGAGGCAATCCGCTCCTGCGTGCAGTTGAGGATGTCGCCACTGCCAGTGGCAAGCCTCAGCCGGCATGGGCTCCAGCTAACAAGGTAGCGACGGGTGCCATCCAGAAACGGGGATACCGAGCTGTAGTTTCCGCGCAGCGAGATCTCATTGCCAAGGGACAACCCGCTGACCAACGGCGTTTGCGCCGAGCCGGGATTGCCGTCAACGCGGATGCCCGCCTCTACATAACTTTCGACATCAATCTCAACCGGAACCGCCCCAAAGTTGTTGGTTTCGGTAGGACGGAGCTGAGCCAAAAGTCGACCGGAATCCGTCGCCTGCGGGCGCAGATACTCAATGTTGACGTCATCGCTGACAGAGCCATGAGAGTGGCGGCCGTAAAGATAACTGAGCCCGGTGCCGTCCGGATTGACCTTATAGAGGTTGAATCCGTTGCCCTGGGTTTGGCCGGCATTGTCCCAGCGGCTAAATACGATGGCGCCTTCGTCCGTTACCAATGGGTCCAGATCGTGGCTCTGGTTGAACGTGATCTGCTCGATGTTGTCCCCGTCAGCATCCATCACGTGCAGGACAAAGGCCGGAACCTCGCGCTCCTCGTCAAGCCCCGGATACTGGGGCTTGCCCTCGTCCAGCAAAATCGCGCGAGACACCCGTTGCCGCGTGGAGGAAAAGACAATGCGGTCATCAGGCAGGTAAGCAGGCGCGATATCCTGCCCTGCTTCGGCGGTGACGTTGGATTCGATAACGCGCCGGAGAGTGCCTGAAGATACGTCGTACTCCCAGATGTTCCAGGTTGGCTGTTCGTCCTCATCCGCGTCTTCAATCTCCGGCGCCCTCATGGCAAAGAGAACGCGAGTACCATCGTAAGAGACAGTGAGATCCTTGACATCGTAGCCAAGCGGCCCCGGAAAAGCGGATGAAGTGATGTCTCGCGACGGCGCGTCGGGAGACGCGCGATCCTTCAGGAACAGGCGAGCGCCGGGACGAAACTCTGCAGGCTCGGCAAGGTTGTCACCGATGAGCGCGCCATTGTCCTCATCGAAAAGCAAGGGGCGTTTTACAAAGACGACCGGATTCTCAACAACCACAGGGTCACGGGACTGACTGTCGCCGCTCTGGAGACACCCTGCAGCCAGCGCGACAGGAAGAAGCGCGAATACCCGGCCCAAGACAGCGAGATGGTAACGTAACCCACTGACGCAAGAGAACATTTTATTTTCGTAATGTTTAGTCACCACCAACGAACCCTGTTTGGCCTGAAAATCCATTTACATACGCTAAGTCGAGACGGGGCCTGTGCTCCAAGCCTTTTACGTAACGCTATGTAATAACGTGGAGCAGCACTCAAAACCGCCGTTAATAGCTCGCCTAGACTTTGAACAATTGTAAAATGGTACTAATGTGCGAATGCTAACGAAATCGAGGGAATCGATCATGACAGTCTTATGTACGACCCGGCAACTTATAAAGAGGACATTTTTACTCACTGTCCTGCTGGCTTTGGTCGGAACGCACGCTACCATCGCAAGCGCTGGCCCGCGGGACCAGGCAAAACGCATCCATGAACGCATCGCCGGTGTTCCTCCTTCTCCGGAGGTGCTCGATCAAATGGCGGCAAACATAACCAACAATGGTGCGTCAGGCGCCGTTTCTGCCGCCTATACGGCCATGGAAGATCCAGCGTTTTACGATGTTACCCTCAAAAATTTCGTTGCACCATGGACAAATGAGGCGATGTCCCCCTTCGTGCCGTTGAATGATTACACGGCAACGGTCATCGGTATTGTGCGGGATGAACATGATTTTAGACGCGTCTTATATGACGACATACTCTATGTGGGCAACGCCAGCCTGAACGGCATCTCGGCATACTCAACGTCGAACAACGACAACTATGAGGACCTTGAGCGCTCCGGTTACTCCCTCAGTGATGACAACGTGCTGGAGCAAACCACACAGTCCAGCCTGAACTCCGAATTGCCCACGGGAGCCACGGCCGGTGTGATCACCTCCCGGGCCGCAGCGAGGGCGTTCTTCAGCGCGGGCACCAACCGCGCCATGTTTCGGTTTACCTTGCTCAACCACATGTGCAATGACCTGGAGCAGGTCGCGGACGTATCCCTGCCACCGGACCGCATCCGCCAGGATGTGTCGCGAAGCCCGGGTGGCGACAGCCGGGTATTCCTCAGCAACTGCGTTGGCTGTCATACCGGCATGGACCCCATGACCCAGGCCTTTGCCTACTACGACTACCAGTACAACGCGGACACGGACCCTGACGGCGAACTGGGCAGGCTGATCTACAACTCTGTTAGCGACGTGGACCCGGAAACGGGTACCCGCGTTGTCGCCAAATACCACATCAATTCAACCACCTTTGAGCAGGGATACGTGACGCCGGACGATGGCTGGGACAACTATTGGCGGTCCGGCACCAATCGGCGCCTGGGCTGGGATGGCTCCCTGCCCGGCTCCGGCAACGGCGCCAAGAGCCTGGGGCGGGAGTTTGCCAATTCCGACGCTTTTGCCCAGTGCCAGGTGAAAAAAGTATTCCGCAATGTCTGCCTGCGAGAGCCTTCAAACGATAGCGATCGCTCAAAGATTAGCGAAATCGTTACGAGTTTCCGCAGCGGGTACAACCTCAAAACTGCCTTTGCGGAATCTGCCGCGTATTGCCGGGGGGAATAGGACATTATGAAAATCATAATCAGTAAAGGAACCCGAGCCCCCGCTGCGCTGTTCTCCGTTATTGTCGCCCTGCTCTTTCTTGCGGGCTGTAACAGTGGCGAGTCTACCGAAGCCCTTCCGAACACCGGCGGCGGCTCCAATACCGTTAGCTATAGTGGCCCGCCCCCCGCCAGCGACGATGTACTGAATTTCAAGCGCAGCGTGTGGGATGAGCTTTCTGGCCAGAACAAGTGCGGCGCCTGCCACAACGCCGGCGGCCAGTCACCACAGTTTGTGCATGAGGGCGACATCAACATTGCCTACGCCCAGGCCAATACCATTGTTAACCTGTCCGACCCGTCCCAGTCCGAGATGGTGACCAAGGTAGCGGGTGGCCACAACTGCTGGACGACGTCCGTCACTGCCTGTACCGACCTGCTGACGGTCTACATTTCAAACTGGGCGGGTGGCTCGGAGGGGTCAGTGAAGACCGTGGAATTGCGGGCCCCGGATATCAACGAAGTTAACGACACACTGAAGTTTCCAACTGACCCTGGCAAATTCCAATCCACTATCTACCCTGTGTTGACGAATTTCTGCAGCGACTGCCATACCAGCAATGGTCAAACGCCCTACATTGCGAGCAGCGACGTTGCCGTCGCTTACGACCAGGCCAAAAGCCGGATCGACCTGAACGACGGAATTATCCCTGGGACGGAGGAGGAATGGACACTTTTAGACGACGCATCTTCGCGCTTGGTTGAGCGACTGAGAGACGACAGTCATAACTGCTGGACCGACGATTGCGTTGACTCATCGCTCACCATGCTGGCAGCCATACAAAATTTTATTGGGAGTCTCGACAAGCCCCAACCTCTTCCCGACAACCTAGTCACCAGTAAAGCGCTGAACCTAGTTGATGACGGCTTGCTGGCCAATGCCGGCGGCCGATACGAAGACAACGTCATCGCGCTTTACGAATTCAAAGCAGGCGACGGCCCAACGGCCTTTGATACCAGCGGTATTTCCCCACCCCTGGACCTGACGCTCAGCGGCAACGTTGGCTGGGTTGGCGGCTGGGGTATTGATATTGGCCCTGCCTTTGAAACCGAAGAAGGCGAAATGATCCGTGCCGGCAAAGCTCAAGGCTCCACTGCCGACAGCCGCAAGCTGCACACCCTGCTGACCGCCTCTGGCGAATACGCCATCGAAGCGTGGGTTGTGCCCGGCAACATCACCCAGGAAGACTCCCGCATCGTGACCTACTCCGGCTCCTCGACAGCGCGGAACTTCACGTTGGGCCAGGACATGCAGAGCTACGAGTTCCTGCATCGGAGCACCACCACCGACCAGAACGATCCAATGCTGACCGAAGCCAACCCCATGCTGTTGCAGGCGACCTTGCAACACGTGGTGGTGAACTTTTCACCGGACGGTGGCCGCGAAATTTTTGTGAATGGCGAACCCTCCGGTGATGTCGACCCGGATTCCGCCGGCCTGCTGACCGACTGGGACGACAGTTTCGCCCTGGTGTTGGGCAATGAGACGGACGGTGAATCGCCCTGGGAAGGCGCGGTCAGGATGCTTGCCATCCACAACCGTGCCCTCACCGCAGAGCAGGTTGCCGCCAACTACGACGTGGGCGTTGGCCAGAAGTTCTTCCTGCTGTTCAGCGTATCCCACCTGGTGGATATGCCGGAAAGCTTTATCGTCTTTGAGGTCAGCCAGTTCGACAACTACGGCTATTTGTTCTCAAATCCGTTCTTCATCAGTCTCGACGAGACCCAGTCTCCATCGGGTATACCATTGAAGGGCATGAGAATAGGTATCAACGGCCGCGAAGTGGTTGTAGGCCAGTCGTTTGCCAACCTGGATCTAACACTGAATGCCAGTGATTACGTAGCAGGCTCCGGCCAGCCATTGTCAAGACTCGGCACGGTTCTCGCGCTGGAAGAAGGCCCGGAAAACGACCAGTTCTTCCTGACCTTTGAACAGCTCGGTAGCAACACAGACGTTCGAGTGGAAGGCCCTGTCCCGACGCAGCCACCAGAAACCGGTAGCACGGAATTCTCCGCCATCGGCCTGAAGACGTTTGACGAAGTGAATGCGTCCATGTCCAAGGTGACGGGTATTCCGACCACCCAGCCGGGCGTCGCCGAAACATTCACTACGGTTAAGCAGCAGTTACCGACCGTGGAGGACCTTGAAGGCTTCCTGTCATCCCATCAGATGGCGATTACCCAGATGGCGATCCAGTACTGTGATGTTCTGGTGTCGGATACCACGCGCCGCAACGCCTTCTTCCCGGGCTTTGACTTTGGCGAGAATGCGAGCACTGCGTTTGACGACGCCGGCCGGGATCTCATCAAAACGCCGTTGATGGAGAAGTTCGTCGGCACAAGCCTGACAACGCAACCGAGTGATGCGGACATTGAAGCCGAGCTGGACGCGCTGATGGGACGACTCACCACCTGTGGTGGTGGTAGTTGCGAAGCCGGCCGTACCGAAACCGTTGTCAAAGCAAGCTGCGCAGCCGTACTGGGCAGCGCAGTGACACTGATCCAGTAGAGGACGTTGACCATGTATATCAAACCTTCTCGCAAACGTGCACTGGCGACGGATCAACCTCTCCTGCACAGCGATCACTCAAGACCGAAAACCCGACGCGAGTTCATCGCGCAGGGCTTTATGACCGGTGCAGCCACCCTCTGTGGCGCATCCGTGTTCAGCTTGTTCGCTAATCCGCGGCAGGCGGCTGCAGCGCTGTCTCCGGACCTTGAGGACTGGAAAGCATCCTGCGGCATCGCCTCCGCAGGCGCGGGCAAGATTCCCTTTATCTGCTTTGACCTCGCCGGCGGTGCCAACATCGCCGGCTCGAATGTGCTGATGGGCAAATCCGGTGGCCAGTTCGACTTCCTGAGCACGGCCGGCTACAACAAGCTGGGCTTGCCCGGCACGATGCTGCCCAACGACCCGGCCTTCGTGAACCAGGAGTTTGGCCTGGCGTTCCATTCCGACAGCGGTTTCCTGCGGGGCATGCAAGACAGCACGTCGATTGCCGCCCGTGGTTTCATCAATGGCGCCATCATTGCCGCCCGTTCCGAGAACGACACCGGCAATAACCCCCATAACCCGATGTACGGCATCAGCAAGGCGGGCGCTGACGGTGAACTACTCACACTTGTGGGTTCGCAGAGCTCAGAAAGTGGCGGCAACTCCATGGCGCCCATGAGCCTGATCAATCCTCAAGTACGCCCCACCAAGATTGACCGCCCGAGCGATGTTTCGGGGCTGGTGGACGTGGGCGACCTGACCGCCATTCTGGATCAGGACGATGCCGTCGCCGTGATGGAGTCCATCCAGCGCATCAGCCGCAAGAAACTGGACAATGTCGATACTAAAATGACGATCACGAGGGATGATGTGGTGAAAGACCTCGTCAACTGCGGCTATGTTAAAAGCGCAGATCTGACCGAACGCTTTGCCGATCCGTCTTCTATCGATCCATCTCAGGATACGGACATCGTGGGTGGCATTTTCACCGAAGCCCAGTTCAACGAAAACTCGCGGCTGGGCCGGGAAATCCGCAAAACAGCAGCCGTTATGAAACTGGTCCAGAATGGCTACGCCGGTGCCGGTACCGTTACGCTGGGTGGTTATGACTACCACACTGGCGAGCGTGGCACCGGTGAAGAGCGGGACTACCTGGCGGGCCGCTGCATGGGTGCCTGCCTGGAATACGCCCACCGGACGGGCACGCCGCTGATGCTGTACGTGTTCAGCGACGGCTCCGTATCAAGCAATGGTCGGCTGGACGAATCCATGGCCGGGCGCGGCAAAGGCGAGTGGACAGGCGACAACCAGCAGACGGCTGCGTCTTTCTTCCTGGTCTACAGCCCGGCAGGCCAACCCACTGCCCTCACCAACCAGATCGGCTTTATGCGCTCGGACGCCTCCGTGGAAACCGCCTCGAGCCCTGCAGCCAACAACGTAAACCAGTTGGTGCAGACGGTATTGCTCAACTACATGGCCCTGCATGGGGAACAAGGCATGTTCGAGAACTCCGATCGGTTCCCCAATCATGGCCTCGGGAATCAAAACAGCCGTGATCGGCTCATCGCCCTCGAACCGATTGTGTGACCCGGCGTGACCGGGCTTACGGGCCCGGTCGCACACCCCTTTTGCATCACTCCCTTTCCGGCGGCATCAGCCCGTCCGAATAATGCACCTGACGCTGTTCATCAATGATGACGGCGTCGATGCCCTTTAACCGATTGACCATTTCAAGCCCCTTGGCCGCCCCAAGCACAAAGACCGCCGTGGACAAGCCATCGGTTGTGATGCTGTCGTCGCCGAGGATGGTCACACTCTGCACGCCTTTTGCCGGTTTTCCAGTCGCGGGCGAGAGAATATGATGGACACGCTCGTTGTTGTCGTCAAAAAAGAAGCGTTCGTAATCGCCTGATGTCGACACTGCCACGTTGGTCAGTGGCAAAACCATAGCGTTGCGTGATTCAGATCGGGGGTCCCGAATACCCACGATCCAGGGCTTGCCGCGCTTATCACCCAGCAGCCGCAGGTCTCCCCCCGCGCTCAAGCGGGCATGACGAATGCCGAACGATTTCAGGATGTCGATACCACGGTCAACGGTATACCCCTTGGCAATGCCACCCAGATCCAGCCGCACCCCCTCATCAAGGAATCGGACGGTATTGGCACTGGGGTCCAGCACCACCGATCTGTAATTCACCTTTGCCAAGCCTTCCGCCAGCTCTTCATCGGAGGGCTGTTGTCTGGCGCGAAAGTCGTACAGGTAGCCGATGGAACCAAAGCTGATGTCGAAGGCGCCATGGCTCAATTCAGAAATCCTCAGCGCCTGCTGAAGCACCGTAAAGAGACTGTCGCTCACCTCCACCGGTCCGTTGGCCGCCTCGCGGTTAACCCGGGACAGTTCGGAATCTTCCCGGTAACGGCTCATCTGACGGTCGATACGGTCGAACAAAGCCAGCACGGCATCTCCTGCCTCGCTGGCCACGGCCGGATCCTCGGTCCAGAACTCCATCTCTATGGCGGTGGTCATTGCCGTACCGCTCACACGTACCCATTCGGCCTGGGCCGGCATGGCCACAGTCAGCAGCGTGGCCATACCCCACGCCAACGTCCGTGCAACTGTCCCCTTATTTAACCATCCGTTGTTCACCACCCACCCTCGTTTCAATAATTGTGTTTGATCGTTGTTTTGATGCCAGCCCCTGACTCATCCCCTCTACGCCCCCCTCATCCCCCCGTCTACGCCAATAAAAAGTGCGTCAGGAGGATGAACAGCCGGGAGCATCGTCGCACTATGCATGAAAGCTATTCCAGCGGATGCTCTCCGCTCTCACAATAACAATCTTTCACCGCCAGGGTGTTAAGCGAGGCAAGATGATGAAAAACCCGGACTGGTGGCGTGGAGCCGTCATTTACCAAGTCTATCCACGCAGCTTCTACGATTCCAATGGCGATGGCATTGGTGACCTGCCTGGGGTTACTGCCAAACTCGATTACATCGCCAGCCTCAACGTGGATGCAATCTGGCTGTCACCCTTCTTTACCTCGCCGATGAAGGACTTTGGCTACGACGTCTCAGACTACCGCGGAGTGGACCCGATATTCGGCACCATTGAGGACTTCGATGAACTCATCGCCGAGGCCCACAAACGCGATCTGAAGATCATGATCGACCAGGTGTTGAGCCATTCCTCCGATCAGCATCGCTGGTTTACTGAAAGCCGCGCCAGCCGCGACAACCCGAAAGCGGACTGGTACGTGTGGGCAGACCCGAATGCCGACGGCACCCCACCCAACAACTGGCTGTCGGTGTTTGGCGGCTCCGCGTGGGCCTGGGACAGCCGCCGCAAGCAATACTACCTGCACAATTTCCTGACCAGCCAACCGGATCTGAACTTCCACTGCCCGGACGTGGTTGAACAGGTTTTGTCAGACGTAAAATTCTGGCTGGACCGCGGCGTGGACGGCTTCCGCCTGGACGCCATCAACTTCTGTTTCCACGATCCGGAACTGAGGGACAATCCGCCCAGCAACGCCGTTGCTGAAGGCTCCATTGGTGTGCGCAAGGAAAACCCTTACGCATACCAGTTCCACAAATACGATAAGACCCGCCCGGAAAACCTGGCCTTTCTGCAGCGCCTGCGTGCCCTGCTCGACCAGTATCCCGGCACGACTACCGTTGGGGAAATCGGCGACGACAACTCCCTGCAGACCATGGCGGAATACACCAGTGGCGGCGACAAGCTGCACATGGCCTATTCCTTTGATCTGCTGACAGAACAGCATGGAGCCGACTTTTTCCATAAGACCGTCGACTCCATCGAGAAAAAACTGACCGACGGCTGGCCCTGCTGGGCCATCGGCAACCATGATGTTTCACGGGTTGCTACCCGCTGGCAGGCGGGTTCGCCCGAACAGTTGAAAGCCTATATGGCAATGCTGCTGACACTCCGTGGCAGCGTTTGCATCTATCAGGGCGAAGAACTGGGGCTGACCGAGGCGGAGCTGGAATACAAAGACCTGGTGGATCCCTATGGCATCAATTTCTGGCCCGAATACAAAGGCCGGGATGGTTGCCGTACACCCATGGTATGGCACAACAAAGAGGCCAATGGTGGCTTCTCCGATGCACGCCCCTGGCTACCGGTTTATGATGAACACTACAGCGCCGCGGTGGCCGTCCAGCGCGAACAGGAAAACTCCATCCTGCAGGCATACCGTACATTCCTGGGCTGGCGTGCACAGCAACCGGTACTGTTGAAGGGCGACATTGAGTTTCTGGACAGCCCCGAAAACACTCTGGTTTACACCCGGACTTATGAAGGCGCCACTTTCCTGGTCGCCCTGAACCTGACTGATCAGCAAGTTCGAATCACAGCTCCGGCCGCGGGCCAGAGAGTCAGCGGCGCGCCGGATTTTGTCGGCGGTTCCTGGAATGACCGGGAGCTGGAACTGCAGCCCTGGGGTGTGGAGATTGCAACACTCTGAGTCCGCTTTCACAGATCAAACAAGAAGACATACGTTATGGCCAGCGTCACATTAAGAAACATCTGCAAGAGTTATGACGAAACCCAGGTCACCCGCAATGTGAACCTGGATATCGACGACGGTGAATTTGTGGTGTTTGTCGGCCCCTCCGGGTGCGGCAAATCCACCCTGCTGCGAATGATCGCGGGGCTGGAGGACATCACCTCTGGCGACCTGTACATCGGCAATGACAAGGTCAACAACCTGCCTCCCAAGGAACGGGAAGTGGGCATGGTGTTCCAGTCCTATGCGCTATACCCCCACATGAACGTGGCGGAAAACATGGCATTCGGTCTCAAACTCGCCAAGACTGACAAGGCCGAGATTGACCGGCGCGTTAACGACGCTGCCAAACTGCTGCAACTGAACAACCTGCTGGAACGCAAACCCAAGGATCTGTCCGGTGGTCAACGCCAGCGGGTTGCGATTGGCCGCACCATCGTTCGGGAACCCACGGTATTCCTGTTCGATGAGCCCCTATCCAACCTCGATGCCTCCCTGCGGGTGCAGATGCGCATCGAGATCTCACGACTGCACAAGCGGCTGGACGCCACCATGGTGTACGTCACCCACGATCAGGTGGAAGCCATGACCATGGCCGACAAGATCGTTGCCCTGGATAACGGCACCATCGCCCAGGTCGGCAAGCCCATGGAACTCTACCACTACCCCGCAACAAGGTTCGTGGCAGGCTTTATCGGTTCCCCGAAGATGAACTTCATCGACTGCACCGTGGAGAGTGCCAGCAGCCAGTCCGTAACCGTTACCATGCCCGGCAAACACTCTCTCGAACTGCCCATCAACGGCCATGAGCTGGCCGCTGGTGAATCTGTCACCGTGGGCATTCGTCCGGAGCACCTGAGCAACGACGAAGAAGCGGATATGTACCTCGACGGCGAAGTGACCGTCGTGGAGCGGCTGGGTTATCAGACCCTGGTGCATATGGACGTGAACGGCGTGGATGGCGTGATCACCATGCGCACCGACGGCAGCGACCCCGTCCAGGAAGGCTCGAAAGTCACCCTGGGCATCAAGGCCATCAAGTGCCACCTGTTCCGCGAAGATGGCAACGCCTGCCCCCGGCTTTACCGGGAACCCTGCATTGATTTTTGATCTGCTCTGACATCTTTTCAGGGGCCGGTTCCGTCACGTACCGGCCCCTTTTTTTGCCCTTTCAGTATCGTCTAATCTGGTCTGGCCTGGCCTGGCCGCCAAACAGGCTGGTAGGTCCTCCCGAAACACGCTGTGAATACACCCGGTTTATCGACTATTTCCAAGGTAGCTGAATAGTGGCGGAGGTCCTCCCGAAACCGTGCGGAGCCATGGATGGCGTAGCCGAGCGTACACGGACGTATTCACAGCGTGTTTCGGGAGGACCTCCGCCACTGTTCAGCGGACAGATAATGCTCGAGTTGTGGTTGGGGGCTGACAGGGGAATCAAAAAAGCCCGGTCAGCAGGGGGGGTATTAGCCTGACCGGGTCGCGAAGTGCGGAAAAGGAAGACGCATTTCTCGCGGAAGGGCCGCCCGGGATCCTCCGTGGCGGCGTAGGAGAACGTTCAATTCAGTCCAGCGGCATCAACCCTTGACGCCGCCGGCTGTCAGCCCACCAACAATCCATTTCTGGCAGTACAGGAAGATCAGCGTGATGGGCAGCCCGGAGAGCACCGCAGCAGCGGCAAAATCGCCCCACAGGTAGTTCTGCTCGTACAGGTACTGCTGCGCGCCGACCGCCAGGGTCAGCTTGTCGGTGTCCACCAGCAACACGGATGCCATCGGGTATTCCATGATGGTCATGATGAAGGCCAGGATGAACACCACCACCAGGATCGGTACCGACAACGGCAGCAGGATGTAGCGGAACGCCTGCCACGTGGTTGCCCCATCCACGATGGCGGCTTCTTCCAGAGAGCGGTCGATGGAATCGAAGTAGCCCTTGATGGTCCAGATATGCAAGGCCATACCGCCGAGCGAGGCCACGATCACCGCGCCGTGGGTGTTCAGCCCCAGCCAGCTCACATGGTTGCCTATCTGGTCAAACAGGGCATACAGCGCCACCAGGGACAGCACCGGCGGGAACATCTGGAAGATCAGCATCGACTTGAGCACAAAGCCTTTGCCTGCAAAACGCATGCGGGCGAAGGCGTAGGCACTGGTGGTCGAGAGAGCCAGGATCATCACCGAGGAGATCACTGCGATCTTGATGGAGTTCCACAGCCACAACAATACCGGGAACGGCGGCTGGGTGACCGTGCCGTCCTCCCCGGTATAGGGAATGCCCAGCGCCAGGTACCAGTGTTCCAGCGAAGGGTTCTCCGGCAGCAGGCTGCCGGCCGCAAAGTTACCGCTGCGGAAGGAGATGGAGATCACCATTAGAAGCGGGAACAGGATGATCACGATAAAGCCCAGCATCCCGAGATGGGACGCCAGAACGCGATACTTGGTGGAGCGGGGTTGAACCATTGCCATGGGTAGCTCCTTACACTTTGACTTTGGACAGTTTCAGGTTGATCAGCGACAGGGCGCCAACCACCAGGAAGATGGCTGTGGCAATCGCAGCCGCCAGGCCAAAGTTCTGTCCGGAATCCTGGAACGCGATGCGGTAGGTGTAGCTCACCAACAGGTCTGTGGTGCCCGCAGGTGTGCTTGCGCCGATAATATCGGGCGCGCCACCGGTCAATAGCGCAATCAGGACGAAGTTATTGAAGTTGAACGCAAAGCTTGCGATCAACAGCGGCATCAATGGCTTGATGATCAGCGGCAGGGTGACATTGAACAGGTTGTTCACCGGCCCTGCCCCGTCCATCGCGGAGGCCTCGTAGAGATCCCGAGGTATCGCCTGCAATAAGCCCATGCAGAGCAACATCATGTAGGGGTAGCCCAACCAGGTGTTAACGATCAGGATCATGGTTCGCGCCAGCGCCGGGTCACTGAACCAGTCAGGCCGCAATCCGAACAGGCCTTCCAGTACCAGATTGATCTCACCGAAGTTCTGGTTGAACAGGCCCTTGAACACCAGGATCGAGATAAACGCCGGTACCGCATAAGGCAGGATCAACATGGTGCGGTAGAAGCCCTTTCCGCGAATCTGGTCCCACTGCAGGAGGTTCGCCAGCAACAGCCCGAGCGCCAGGGTGAACACCACGGTTGCCACGGCAAAGGACAGCGTCCATACGAAGATCTCAAAGAACGGCCCGCGAATGCTCGGGTCGGACACCACCTTCAGGTAGTTGTCCCAGCCGATGTTCACGGTCCACCCCGGCGACAGTGTCTGACCTTCCGCACTGCGGTAGAAGCCGGTGTCGTGGTCCGGGAAGTAGGTCACGTCCGTCTGGTTGTTGGTGATGCTGCCGTTGTCGTGCAACGTGAACTGGGCGTTGATGGCCGCAAAGGCACGCAGGCTGGCCATGCTCAGCTCGCGCCCGTCTTCGGTCAGCAGGTCCAGCTCCGACAGTTCCGATCGCAACTGGATAATGTCGCGAATGGCCAGCGGCTCGCCAGCCGGCTTATCCGAAGCGGGTAGAGCCGGCGCGCTGGAGTCGGAGCCGTCCAGCGCCAGCGGGGCCGAAACCAGGTTCTGGTGCTTACCCTCAAGGTAGATCACATAACCGGCATCGGTGTTGAAAAGCTCATAGTTATAGCGGACGGAATCGGACTGGTAGGTCCGGTCCATCAGGTTGTCCTTCACCTGCTCAAAACTCAGCAGGTTGCTGGCACTGTAGTTGGTAAAGCCAATACCAACCGTGTACATCAGCGGGAAAATAACAAACACCCCCATACCGGCTACTGCGGGGAAAATGTAGCGATGGGCGTAGAGTTTCTTGTTCACGAACACAAACACCGCTGATGCCGTCAGCACCAGGAACAGCATCGCGAACACAAACTCCTGCTGGGCATACAATGCCAGTATCAGGTAGAGCGCCATGCCTACCAATGCGGCCAGGGCACCCCACTTTAGAATCATTCGGGTCATTGGAAGTCTGCTTTCGGTTCCGGGGGAGGACAGGGTTTCCGTTATCATTGTAGTCAGCCCGTTTAAAGCCGTCGCCAACGTCTGGCGAGGGCAGGTTTACAACAACAGGTCAGCACGGCTGGGAGAACCATCGGCACGGCGGCCGACGGCACTCCCATCAGGGGCATTACCGGGTAATGCGCTGTGCTGCTGAGTTCAGGGCGTCCTCAACGGGCTGTCTTCCAGATGTGATGTTCTGCAGAGCCGGCCCCATGGAGGACCAGAAAGCGCCCATGGCAGGCACACTCGGCATGGGTTCACCCAACTGGGCGTTTTCAAACGTCGCCGCAATATTCGGGTTGGACGACAGTTCGTCCATAAATTCCTTGTTGGCCACGGCTCCCAGGGGAACATCGTTGTTCACCATTTTCAGGCCTTTGACGGACAGCGCGTAGTTCTCAAGGAACTCTACCGCCAGGTCCTTATTGGGGCTGGCCGTATTGAGAGTCGCCGCCATCACGCCAACCATGGGTTTGCTGGGCTGGCCATCGACGGTGGGCAACTTGGCAACGCCAAAGTCAATGTCGCTCTTCTCCAGGTTACCCCAGGCCCATGGGCCGTTGATCATCATTGCGGTTTCGCCCTTGTTGAAGCTGGACTCCATGGCGCTGTAATCCGCACCGCGAGGCATCACGCCTTCTTCAATCAGGGTTGTGAGCATGTTGGCGCCCTTCATGGCACCTTCGTTGTTCACGCCAGTGTCCTTGACGTCATAGCTGCCGTCTTCGTTCTGGGCGAAAATATAGCCGCCGGCCGCGGCAATCATTGGCCAGGTGAAATAGGTGTTGTTGTAGTCCCAGAGGATGGCGCGCTTGCCATCTTCCGCCAGTTGTTTGTGAATGGCGGGAATGTCCTCGAAGGCGGTTGGCGGCTCGGGCACCAGATCCTTGTTATAGATCAGACCAATGGACTCGACGGCCATGGGGTAACCGTACATCTTGCCATCGACGGTCACAGCATCCCAGGTGAAATCGAAGTTCTCACCGATAACACGCTGTGACGGCTTGACCTCGGAAATGATGCCGCTTTGCGCCCATTCGCCGAAACGGTCATGGGCCCAGATAAAGATGTCCGGGCCATTGCCCGTGGCGGCGGATTGCTGGAACTTGTCAGTGGCGCTGTCTGGATGAGCCACTTCAACGGGGATGCCGGTTTCCTCGGTAAACCAGTCACCCACTTCCTGCAGGCCATCATAGCCTTTGTCGCCATTGATCCAGACCAGGAGCTTGCCTTCCTCGATCTCGGCGTGAGCCGGTGCGGACATGCCAAATGTTGCTGCAACAATGGAAGCTGCGAGTGAACTACGGATAAAAGTTCGACGATTCATCAGGTGTTTCCTCTGCTTGTTCCTGCCTTATTCTTGTTGTCCGCCCTGACACGAGGTTGGCCGGGCGGGCTGAACGCAAATCTTTTTATTGCGAGTAACCGAACTGTGTTGCAATTTGCTGTTGCTGGCATCAGCCCTGATTTCATTCCCTGAGGCGTAGAACGGGGGAGTAGTGAGGCGTAGTGAATTCCGTCTACCACCCACCGTTCAGGTCTGGTTTGATTGGATAACCACAACAATAAATGGAACCGGAGCCCATTGCATGAGCCAGACCCCGAAAAAAATCAGGTTTACCGCCAGCCTTGTGACGTGCCTCTCGCTTGCCGGCTGCGCCGGTGGCCAGTTCGAGACAGCCGCCCCACCCTCGGACAACCGCGCAGTTTCAACCAGAGGGATGTGCACCGCCACCCAGGCAGAGATGACCGTTACCGTCGGCAATGCCTTCAAAGACGGCGACTGGGTGCGAGACTACTACAGTGGCAACAAGGCACAGGTGACAAATGGCCAGGTCACCCTCACCCCGGCCCCGGACGCCGAAGGCCTGTTACTGCTGGAAGCCGTGGACGCTCCGGAGCAGAGCTTCACCTGGGCGGGCGCAACCGTCTACTTTACCGTGACAGATCGCTTTGCCAATGGCCGCACCGACAACGACCTGAACTACGGTCGCAAGCCCGACGGCATGGATGAAATCGGCACCTTCCACGGCGGGGACTTTGCTGGCCTGACACAGAAGCTGGACTACCTGAAGGATCTCGGCGTCAACGCTGTCTGGGTCACCCCACCCTTCGAACAGATTCATGGCTGGGTTGGCGGTGGTGACCAGGGGGACTTCCAACACTATGGGTACCATGGCTATTACGCTCTGGACTTCACCCGCCCTGACGCCAACTTCGGCACCCGCGAGGAATTCCGCACCCTGGTGGAAGAAGCCCATGCCCGCGGCATCCGCGTGGTTATGGACGTGGTTATGAACCACCCAGGCTACGCCACCCTTCAGGATATGCAGACCTTCAACGTTGGCGGGCTACGCGAAGGCTTCGAAAAGCACCTGCCCGAACAATGGGGCGACTGGCGACCGGAATCCTGGGAGAATTTTCACGCCTACCATGCGCTGATCGACTACGATCATCCGGGCTGGGCCAACTGGTGGGGCAAGGACTGGGTTCGCGCCGGCATCGGCGACTACGACACGCCGCCCAAAGCCTCCCTCGATCCGGTACGGGGCTCCCTCGCCTTCCTGCCGGATTTCAAGACGGAATCCGATAAAGCGGTGGACCTGCCCATTTTCCTGCAGGACAAGGAAAACACCCGTGCCACACAGCTTGAAGACGCCACCGCCCGGGATTATCTGGTCACCTGGCTAACCGATTGGGTGCGCGAGTTCGGTGTCGATGGTTTCCGGGTGGACACCGCCAAGCACGTGGAGCCGGAAGCCTGGAAACAACTGAAAACCAAAGCTCAGGATGCACTCGACACCTATCGCGCCAATAATCCCGGCCAGCCGTTGCCAGCGGAAGAGTTCTGGATGGTCGCGGAGGTATTCCCCCATACAGTGACCCGAAGCAGCTACTTTGATGCCGGATTCGACGCCGTCATCAACTTTGACCTGCAGGAGGAAGCCCAGGCCGGTGCAGCTTGCCTGCCCGCCATGGAGCCCATCTACAGCGAGTATTCCGACAAGATGCACGGCGACACCCCCTTCAACGTCATGAGCTATATCTCATCCCATGACACCCAGCTTTTCAGCCGCATTGCCGACAACAAACCGGCGATGCAGAAACGGGCCGCCGCCGCCTTGCTGTTTACACCGGGCACCAGTCAGATATTCTACGGAGACGAATCCGGCCGCGCTTTCGGGCCCACGGGTTCTGACGGCCACCAGGGCACCCGTTCAGACATGAACTGGGCCGACATCGAAAATGGCACGGCACAGCCGGTCCTGTCCCACTGGACAAAGCTGGGCCAGTTCCGGGCACGTCACCCGGCAATTGGTGCCGGGGAACACAAACAACTCAGTACCAAACCCTACGTCTTTTCAAGAACCCACGGCGACGACCGGGTGGTGATCGCCTTCGGCAAGGAGTAATCGTGCAAAACACCCAAACAGCAGGATTCACACCGGAAACACCCCTGATTCTGGGAATGATGCGGCTCCATGACCATCCCAGCCTCACGCAACCGGCCCGGCTTGCGGACTGGATTGCCGCGCGGCTGGATGACGGCCTGAACGTGTTCGATCATGCCGACATCTACGGTGGTGGCGAGTGTGAACGGCTGTTCGGGGATGCATTACGTGCTCACCCGGCCCTAGCCCAAAACCTGCAGGTGATCACCAAAACCGGCATCGTACCGGCCGACCGGGACACCTCGCAGTGGCGGGTAAAACACTACCGGGCCGAAGCAGATTATGTGGAAAACGCGATCAACAAGGCCATCGCCTCACTGGCGGTAGAACAGATTGACACCTTTCTGATTCACCGTCCTGACCCGTTGATGCAGGCCGAGGACGTCGCGCGAGTGCTGGAAGCGGCGGTGTCCGCGGGTAAGATTCGCCAGATCGGCGTCTCCAACTTCCTGCCCGAGCAATGGCGATGGCTGGCCCGGAACACCGAGCTACCGCTGGTGTGCAATCAAAGCCAGTTATCCCTGCTCCACACCGATCCGTTGTTCGATGGCACCCTTGAAGCTCATCTTGCGGATGGACTGCGCTGGTTGGCGTGGTCTCCGCTGGGTGGCGGTGGCCTGGCGGACCGAATCCCGGCAGAGCTGATGGGAGAGGCTCGGGAAGAAACCGGTCTGGATGACACCGGCCTGGCTATCGCCTGGTTACGACAGATTCCCGGAACGCCTATACCCGTGCTGGGCTCCATGAACCCCGAGCGCATTCACTCAGCGCTCAATGGCGCTCGAAGCCCTATGCCACGGGGCCTCTGGTATCGGCTTCTGGAATCGGTTCGCAATACCGCAGTTGCCTGACCCGGAAGTGCGTTGTGACGTCCGTCAACGCCTGACAATTCGTTACACAACTTCCACCTTCGTCCGATTGTTGCTTTTGCAGACAGCCGCGACACTGGTCCTGATCCACAACAACAATATCAGGGCCCGCGTTACCGGCCCGGCGCGACCAAGGAGGCCTGTGCCAATGCTCTGCAAGAAGCTGCTTCTCTCTTTGTTACTGACCCTGCTGGCGACGGCTCCCGTTGCAGCGGAAACCCTGAAAATCGGGCTCAACTACCCCCAGACCGGCCGCTACAAGGACCAGGGTCTGCAACAACGCCTGGGCGCCTTCCTGGCCGTCGATGAAATCAACAAGGCCGGCGGCATCATGGGCCGCGAAGTGGAACTGGTGATACGCAACACCTCCGGCGAACCGGACAAGGGCGCCAAAAACACCGCTGAGCTGATCGACCGCGAAGGGGTGCAAATGGTATTCGGTGGCGTTTCCAGCGCAGTAGCCATTGCCTCCGGCAGAGCAGCAAGGGACCGAAACCGCATCTACTTCGGAACCCTGACCTACTCCAACGCCACCACCGGCGCCGCCGGCCACAGTCACATGTTTCGCGAACCCTATAATGCCTGGATGACGGCGAAGGTACTGAGCCAATATCTCAATACCCAGCATGCCGGCGACGAATACTTTTACATCACGGCAGACTACACCTGGGGCTGGTCGGTAGAGAAATCGGTCCGGAAATTCACCAATACCGAAAACACCGACGCTCACAAGGGCGTTAAGACACCCTTCCCTCGCGCGTTAATTACGGATTTTCGCCAGGCTCTGGAACAGGCGGAACAAAGTGGCGCGAAGGTCCTGATGATGGTGTTGTTTGGCGACGACATGGTGCGTGCGCTGAACGTCGCCTACGAAATGGGTTTGACGAAGAAAATGCAGGTGGTGGTACCCAACCTCACGCTCGGCATGGCCCGCCAGGTAGGCCCGACCATTATGGAAGGGGTCGTTGGCGGATCGCCCTGGGTGTGGAGCGTTCCCTACCAGTACAACTACGCCCGCGGTAAGGAATTCGTAGAGGCCTTCTCAAGCCGCTACGAGATGCGCCCCTCCACCGCGGCGGCCTCTGCCTACAGCATCGTCTACCAGTACAAGGATGCCGTGGAAAGGACCGGTACCACGGACACACGCCAGCTTATTCGAGCCCTGGAAGGCCACCGGTACACTTTCCTGAAGGACGAGCAGTACTGGCGCGACTTCGACCACCAGAACATCCAGACGGTCTACGTTGTGAGGGTTAAGCCCCGCAATCAGATCATGGAAGACGAGTACTCGGCTGACTACTTCGAGATCATCGACTCCATGCCCGGCGATGAGGCCGCCCAGACCCGGCAGGAATGGGAAGCCAGACGCAAGGAAGCCGGACAGCCGCTCAACCTCTAGGTGAGCGTCGATGTCACAGGGTTAACCGTGTTTGCCAGCGCCGCGCCAATGTTCGAAAACTCGTCCGCCTGCAGGGACGCCCCGCCGATCAGGCCGCCATCCACTTCGGGTGACGAGAACAGAGCCACCGCGTTGGCCGCTTTCACACTGCCACCATAAACAATGCGCACGGACTGCCCTGCGCCTGTCTCACAGTTCTCCAGAAACTGGCGGATAGCCCGGTGGGTGTCCGCCACCTGCTCCGGGGTAGCGGTCCTGCCGGTGCCAATAGCCCAGACCGGTTCATAGGCAACGATGCTGCCAGCCAGGCCGGACATGCCGCATTGGTCAATCACCGTCTGCAGCTGTCGCTGAACGACCTTCATCGTCCACCCCTGCTCCCGCTCTTCCAACGTTTCGCCAACACACATCACCGGTATCAGCCCAGCTGAGAGCACCTGCTGAAACCGGGCAGCAACATCATCGTCGGACTCGTGGTAAAGCGCGCGTCGCTCCGAATGCCCGACCAATACGTAACGGCACCCCATTTCATGCAACATGGTGGCGCTTACTTCCCCGGTGTGTGCACCGGACGTCGCACGGCTGGCATTCTGCGCCCCGAGTGCAATGCCGGTGTACCCGAGCAGGTCCCGCACCTGGAACAGATAGGGAAACGGCGGGCAAATGGCCATATCAATGGTTTTGCGAAAGGGGCGGAGCTTTGCCAGCATCCGCACAAGCAACGCCTGGTTGGAGTGCAGGCTGCCGTTCATTTTCCAGTTCGCAATCAGAATGGGTTTTCTCATGGTTTGTCTCCTGTGATTCCTCGTATCGACGTGTCAGGTATCCAGGGCACAGCGAATGGCTCCAACACCGGGATAGAAAGCGTGGGCGCCAAGGTCCTGCTCGATACGAAGCAACCGGTTATACTTGGCGACACGGTCAGAGCGGCAGAGGGAACCGGTCTTGATCTGACCTGCTCTGGTTGCCACTGCCAGATCGGCAATAAACGTATCCTCGGTTTCACCACTGCGATGGGATATAACCGCGGTGTAGCCAGCATCCTGTGCCGTTCCAATAGCTTCAAAGGTTTCGGTGAGGGTGCCTATCTGGTTGAACTTGATCAGAACCGAATTGGCGATGTCCTTCCGCACGCCATCCGCGATCAGTGACGCATTGGTCACGAACAGGTCATCCCCTACCAGTTGCACCCGTTCCCCCAGCTTTTCGGTCAGCAGCTTCCAGCCATCCCAGTCGTCCTCATCCATACCGTCCTCGATGGACGCGATGGGGTACTGCATCGCCAGCGACAGCAGATAATCGGCAAAGCCGGCGGAGTCAAAGCTTGCTCCGGCTCCGGACAACTCGTAGCGGCCATCGCGATAGAACTCGGACGCGGCACAGTCCAGAGCCAGCACGATATCCGTGCCCGGCCGATAACCCGCCCTGACGACCGCTTCCAGGATAAGATCCAACGCCTCTTCGCTGGAGCGCAGATCCGGCGCGAAACCGCCTTCGTCACCAATGGCGGTGGAAAGGCCTTTCTCGGTCAGCAGTGATTTCAGTGCATGGAAGGTTTCAACACCCATTCGCAATGCCTCGCTATAGCTGGGCGCTCCGACCGGCTGGATCATGAATTCCTGAAGATCAACGGTATTGTCTGCATGGGCACCGCCGTTGATGATATTCATCATGGGTACCGGCAACACACACGGACCGGAGCAACCATAGAGTTCTGCCAGATAGCGGTACAGCGGTTGCTGTCGAAAGTTGGCGGCGGCATCGGCAACCGCCAGGGACACGGCGAGAATGCCGTTTGCACCAAAACCGGACTTGTTATCGGTGCCGTCCAGGTGGCGCATCAGCCGATCAATCACCAACTGGTCAAACACCACCCGGTTTTCAATCGCTGGTGCGATGTGCCGGTTAACCGCTTCGACAGCCCCCAGCACACCCTTGCCATTGTACCGATCAGGATCACCGTCCCTTTTTTCCAGGGCCTCCCTGGAACCGGTGGAGGCGCCCGACGGCGCCCGACCGCGTCCGACCACGCCGTTTCCCAACTCAACATCCACTTCCACTGTGGGAAAACCGCGGGAATCCAGAATTTCCCGGGCGAATACGGACTGAATACGCTCCATAATCATTAACCTACTTGCTCGTGTTGTTTTTGTTTCCGCACACATAGGTGCACTATCGAACAGTTCACTCGATTGTAATATTCGTTTACGAACATTCACAAGCGAAAAAGAACACAATTCCATATGATTTTGTTATATGGAAAACCCCAATAGGAACTTCAAACGGTTTCGACTACACCCGGAATCGCCCGATCAACGCTTCAATATCACTCATCGACGCCTTGAGCTGATCGCTGGTGGCTACCAATTGCTCAATCTCTGCCAGGTTTTCCGATGAGGATTCACTGATCTCGGTGACATTACGCGACACAGAACGGCTCACATCTTCCTGCTCGTCCATACCAGTGCGAACGTGTTCCGCACTATTGCGAATCTGATCAACCGCTTCCCGAATGGTTTCAACGCCTTTTGAGGCATCGGTAATCAGGGACTTGACCGACTCCAGGCGCTGGAAGCTGTCAGCCATGGAACTCACGGCCTCCGCCGCGTCCCCCTGGAGACGGTTGACCAGACCACGAATGGTTTCCGTACTGCTGGTGGTCTTCTGGGCAAGCTGCCTGACCTCGTCGGCCACCACCGCGAACCCGCGGCCGAACTCGCCGGCCCTGGCGGATTCGATGGCGGCATTGAGCGCCAGCAGGTTGGTCTGGTTGGCGATTTCATCGATGGATTCGGTGATGCGCCCGATATCGTGGGATGCACTCTCCAGCTTCTTCAGTTTCCCGGAGGTTTGCTGAACCTGCTCCTCAAGTTCGTTCACGCACTCCATATTTGCGTTAGCCGTCGCCTTACTTTCATCCACCCGGCTGTTCACCGACTCCACCAGTTGATGAGTATCTCTCACAGCTTCCGCCACATGATGGCAGGACGCCTCCATTTGCGTCATGGCAGTGGCGATTGAATTCAGATCATCGGACTGGCCCCGAATACGCTGGCTGAGATCGTGGGAAAAATCCGCATTGGACGCGGCCACCCCGGTAATTTCACCGCCGGCTTTCTGCAGGCTGCTCAACACCTCGCGCATGGCCGCTGCGAGTTTGTTGGCAGACTCTTTCAGTTCAATAAACTCACCATTGGCGCGGAACGTCAGTTCGCGACTGTAGTCACCGCCCGCCATTGCCGAGAGGTGATTGACGGTGGCACGCAAGGGGATACTGATCAGCCGACCCAACCACACAGATATCACAACGGCGATAAACAGGATCAGCGGGACCAGGTAATACACCAACTGTTCCGAGAAGCGTGCCGTGGCATCAAGATTGTCGACGGTCTGTACAGCAGCCTCCCCGGCTGCCGTGACCATCTGGTCGATATGGCTGTTGAGATTATCGAGCCCGGCCTCAATGTCGGCGACCGTGCTGTTCACCGCCAGCAGGTTGCTGCGGTAATCGTAATACTGGCTGACAATGCCGGTTTCACTGTTGACCGACTCAAAAAATTCGTTGGCGATTGGAGCAAGTGACTCCAGCGAGGCGATTTCTCCAATGATGGCCTCAATATCCTGCTCAACCGTCACGGTGTTGAATCGCAGGTTTTCCACCACGGCTTTCAGCCGTTCCGCATCCTCGGTACTGACCAACTGCATGATCAACAATTCGATATTGGACAGGTTCCCCATGACCGTCATGAGGAGGTCCTTCAGGTAAATATCGGACCCGGCCGGTGCCGATGCTTCGCGAAGCAACAACTGTTTCATTTCCGAGGCTTTAGCCAGAAAGTCGGACAAATCACGGTTCACCGATTCAGAGACCCTGATGACGTCCGCCTGGTGTTCCTGGAGCCTGGTGGCTCGTTGCTGAAGCGCCTCAAGCGCCTCCCTGTACTGCTGGGCAAGCTCTTCGAACCCGTTCAGTAATTGGATGTCGCCGGCCTCGACGGCAAGCGATGCGACTTGTTCATCCAGCGCCGTTATCTGGCTTGTCAGCCTTCCGTAGCGGGCTTCCAGCTCCTGACTATCCCCTAACCTGGCGAGCGATATAACCGCCATGCCACTGCCACTGGTCGATGCCTCGACCGCCTGCACGGAGCGCTGGAACGGGAAGATTCTCTCCTTTACCTCCGACGTGCCCTCGGAAATGGACGTCATCATAGTGCCGTTGAACAGCCCCCAGCCCGCAATGATCACACACAGCAAACCGAAGCCCAGGTATAGACGATGGATAACTGATATTTTTCTCATGCCCTATCAACCCCTACTGCCAGCCCTGGACAGGCCCGGAATCTGAAAAGGAAAAATCAGGTACGAAAAGGTGGAAAAAGGGCCGGCAGGGTCAACCCGCTAAACACGGGGGAACGCCTGAAATGCTAGTAAGGGGGGGTATGAAAGCAACCGGCCAAGACCCACCGACCTGACGGTGTAAGATCTGCCGCTGCCCCAGGAGACTCGGGACAACGGCAGGACACTACAGGTAAGTGATTTTCTGAGAGATCACTGGAACTGACTCGGAAATCAGCTTTCGCGAGCCTGTTCCCAGGTTTTCAGAAGCTCTTCGTAGCGGACGGTTTTGCCTTGCGGCTTTTCGTTGTCCAGCTTCGGCTTGGGCGCACCCGGCTGATCCAGCCAGTACTGGGGATCACGCGGCTCGTTCAGCTTAGGACCACAGGTTTCCTGGACACTGGCGCGTTCAAGACGCTCCATGACACGGTCCTGGGCTTCAGCCAAACCATCCAGGGCTTTCTGTGGCGTTGCTTCACCACTTGCAGCCTGGGCGATGTATTGCCACCACAGCTGAGCCAGCTTCGGATAATCCGGTACGTTGGTACCCGTCGGCGACCACTGAACGCGGGCCGGGCTGCGATAGAACTCCACAAGACCACCGAGCTTGGGCGCCAATTCGGTCATGGCATCCGAGTTGATGTCAGACTCGCGGATCGGCGTCAGGCCAGCGATTGTTTTTTCCAGGGATACGGTCTTGGACACCGTAAACTGGGCGTACAACCAGGCCGCCAGGCGACGTTTCTCCGGAGTGGACTTCATGAAGGTCCAGGAACCCACGTCCTGATAGCCCAGCTTCATGCCCTCTTCCCAGTAGGGTCCACGGGGAGAGGGTGCCATACGCCACTTCGGGGTGCCGTCTTCGTTAACCACCGGCAGGCCGTCTTCGATCATGCTGGCAGTAAAGGCGGTGTACCAGAAGATCTGCTGGGCAACAGCGCCCTGAGCGGGCACGGGACCAGCTTCAGAGAACGTCATACCCGGCGCTTCCGGCGGTGCGTATTTTTCCAGCCAGTCAACATACTTGGTGGTTGCGTACACAGCAGCCGGTCCATTGGTTGCACCGCCGCGGCTTACGCTGGCACCAACAGGGTGGCACTCATCCACCCGGATGCCCCACTCGTCAACAGGCAGGCCGTTCGGAAGGCCCTTGTCGCCGGCGCCAGCCATGGAGAACCAGGCATCCGTGAAACGCCAGCCCAGTGACGGGTCTTTCTTGCCGTAGTCCATGTGGCCGTAGACACGCTTACCATCAATTTCCTTCACGTGTACGGAGAAGAACTCGGCAATGTCCTCATAAGCGGACCAGTTCACTGGGACGCCCAGCTCATAGCCGTAGATATCCATGAACTGCTTTTTCAGGTCTTCGCGCTCGAACCAGTCAGCGCGGAACCAGTAAAGGTTGGCAAACTGTTGGTCAGGCAATTGGTAGAGCTTGCCATCAGGGCCGGTGGTGAAGTCCAGACCGATAAAATCGTCCAGATCCAGGGTCGGCAGGGTCAGATCCTTGCCTTCACCGTTCATGATGTCCTCAACAGGCATGACCTTGCCGTAGCGGAAGTGGGTACCGATCAGGTCAGAGTCGTTGACCCAGCCGTCGTAGATGTTCCGGCCGGACTGCATCTGTGTCTGCAGCTTCTCGATAACATCGCCTTCCTGGATCAGCGTGTGGGTCAGATTGATCCCGGTGATTTCGCTGAATGCCTCAGCGAGTACCTTGGATTCGTATTCGTGAGTGGCAATGGTTTCCGAGACGACGTTGATGTCCATGCCCCGGAACTGCTCGGCAGCCTGGATGAACCACTCCATCTCCTTCATCTGCTCTTCTTTCGTCAGAGTCGAATTCTTGAATGCCTCATTCACCCACTTCTTGGCGGCATCAGAATACTGATCTGCACTGGCCTGAAAACTGAGCCCCAATCCCACCGAGCCAATCGCAGCGCTCAGAAGGAGGGTTTTCGGATATTTATTGTTCTTGAACATATCCAACCTCGTTCGTCTTGTTTTGGTTTGTTCGAAACGCGACAGCGAGTGTCAGTGCGTTCCGGCTTTCCCTCTATAGCGTTATTGCCGCTATTCCTGGAAACGGAGCCGAATAGGGATGTTCGATTCCGATCATTAAGAAGAAAATAGTTCGTTATAGAAATTTTTACAACCGTTTTGAGCGATAAATCATAAGATTTTTTTCGGGCCTCCCTGGCAAACGAAAATCAAAAGCGCCTTCCACTGGCACCGTTTCCCATCACCCCCAGCGCAACAGCACCAGGAGCCACGCCACTGACACCACCAACGCTACCCAAAGAGTAATGTCGCTGACCGCCAGGAACGCAAGATGGATATAGGCCGCCGATAGCAGACCAATGAAAAGACGATCTCCCCGGGTTGTCGAAATCGGCAGAAACCCTTTTCGCTCCGTGCACGGCGACACCACTTCGTAAACCGTCATCACCAGCAAGATACAGGCAATCACCGCAAAGAAAATCGCAACCGTTGGTGTCCAGTTCATCCATTCAATCATGAGTTCTCTCCTTATACCCGACCCAGTGCGAAGCCTTTGGCGATGTGGTTGCGAACAAACCAGACCACCAGCACGCCGGGAATAATAGTGAGCACACCGGCAGCCGCCAGCACACCCCAGTCAATGCCGCTTGCCCCGACCGTTCGGGTCATGATTGCGCCAATGGGCTGCGCATCCACGGAGGTCAATGTTCGGGCGAGCAACAATTCCACCCAGGAGAACATGAACGCAAAGAACGCGGCGACGCCAATGCCAGACCGAATCATCGGCAGGAAGATCTTCACGAAAAACTTGGGGAAGCTGTAGCCATCAATATAGGCCATCTCATCGTACTCGCGCGGCACACCCGACATGAAACCTTCGAGAATCCAGACCGCCAGCGGCACATTGAACAGACAGTGAGCAAGCGCCACTGCAATGTGGGTATCAAACAACCCTACTGACGAATAGAGCTGGAAGAACGGCAGTAGAAAAACAGCCGGCGGTGCCATGCGGTTACTCAGCAGCCAGAAAAACAGGTGCTTGTCTCCCACGAACTTGTATCGGCTGAACGCGTAGGCGGCCGGCAAGGCCACCAGCAGTGTGATGGTCATGTTCATGGACACGTAGATCATCGAGTTGATGTAACCCGAGTACCAACTTGAATCCGAGAAAATCACAGCGTAGTTGGCCAGGGTGAAATTCTGCGGCCACAACGTCAGGCCACCGAGAATTTCCTGGTTGGTCTTGAACGACATGTTCAGGAGCCAGTAGATCGGAGTCAGCAGGAGCACGATAAACAGTGTCATCCCGAAGCCCTTGGAACGTGAATAGTTCATCACTCTCTCCTTATTTTTCTTTGTCGAGGTGAGTTATGGCGGTAAAGAACACCCAGGACACCAGCAGCACGATCAGGAAATAGATCAACGAGAACGCCGCTGCCCGGCCGATATCAAACTGGCCAATCGCCATGGTGGTGAGTGTCTGGCTCAGGAAGGTTGTTGAGCTGCCTGGCCCGCCACCGGTGAGAACAAAGGGCTCGGTGTAGATCATGAAGCTGTCCATGAACCGCAGCAGTACCGCAATCACCAGCACACTTTTCAGGCGCGGTAACTGGATATAGCGGAACACGGCCCACTTGGAGGCACGGTCAATTTCGGCAGCCTGATAGAAGGCTTCGGGAATGGCACGCAAGCCGGAGTAGCAGAGAAGAGCCACCAGGGGTGTCCAGTGCCATACGTCCATCAGCAGCACCGTCAGCCAGGCATCCACCGTGTCGCCGGTATAGTTGTAATCCAGCCCCAGCGCATTCAGGCCCCAGCCAAACAGGCCGATGTCACCACGGCCGAAGATCTGCCAGATGGTCCCGACCACGTTCCAGGGAATCAGCAACGGAATGGCCAGAAGGATCAGGCACAGAGAGGCCTTGATACCGGATTTTGGCATCATCAGCGCAACCCCGATCCCGAGGGGGATCTGGATCGCCAGCACAGCGCCGGAAAACAGGAACTGCCTGAGCAGGGATTCTCTCAGCCGCTCGTCAGCAAGCACTTCGCGAAACCACTCGGTACCAACGTAATAGGCGTTACCCGGGCCAAAGATATCCTGGACCGAATAATTCACAACGGTCATCAGCGGTATCAGGGCTGAAAACGCTACAAGTATGAAAACTGGCAGTACGAGCCACCAGGCACGATTATTGGGAACCTTATTCATTGGTCCTTCTCCTCTACCAGAAACTCGTCCACGTAAAGCTTCAGCCACTTTTCCGGAAAGCTGAGCTGAACCTGGCCGCCAACTGCAAAGTGCTGGTCTTCCGTCAGCCGAACCTTCAACGTTTCGAAATCCAGCTTGACTGTCATGACCTTGTAAGTGCCGAGGTCCTCGACATCCAACACCTCGGCCTCAAACGTATCGTCCGCCGGCATATCGGACGCCTGGATAAACTCCGGGCGAATACCGATCTTGAGATTGTTGGACTGCAGGCGCTGCAACAGCTCGACGTGTTGAACACTCAGCGGGACAACCGTGCTGCCGAAGCAGACCCCGCGTGGGCAACGCTGAACCTCAATCAGATTCATGCCGGGGCTACCGATAAAATACCCCACAAATGTGTGGTTGGGCTGTTCGAAGAGCTCCGTTGGGGTGCCAAACTGAACAATCTGACCGCCATACATCACCGCGATTTTGTCGGCGAAAGTGGACGCCTCAAGCTGGTCGTGGGTGACGTACACCATGGTGATATCGAACTGTTCGTGAATCTGCTTGAGCTTGCGGCGCAGCTTCCACTTGAGCTGGGGATCGATAACCGTCAGCGGTTCATCGAACAGGATGGCGGACACATCGCCCCGAACCAGGCCTCTACCCATGGAAACCTTCTGTTTCTGGTCCGCGGACAGGTTCTTGGCCTTTTTCTGCAGCTCGCTCTCAATCTCCAGGATCTCCGCGATCTCATGCACCTTGGCCTTGATCTGGGACGACGGCACGCCGGTGTTCTTGAGCGGAAATGCCAGGTTCTGGTACACGGTCATCGAGTCATAGATCACGGGGAACTGGAAAACCTGGGCAATGTTCCGGTCCCTCGGGGACAGCTCGTTCACCCGCTTGCCATCGAACAGTACGTCGCCCTCGGAGGGCTGGAGCAAACCCGAAATGATGTTCAGCATCGTACTCTTGCCGCAGCCGGACGGACCGAGCAATGCATACGCCCCACCCTTCTCCCAGACATGGTCCAGTTGACGGATCGCGTAGTCATCGGGCCCGGCAGGAGTGTCGCTGTAACTGTGAGCCAGGGACTTCAAATGAATTTCAGCCATCAGACCGACCCTCCTGTGACGACCTGTGCCGGTGTGTGCACCAGGCTTTCGTCTTTATCGAATACGAACAGTTTGTTGATGGGCAGGTAGATCTTGATGGGCGAACCCGTGTGGTACTGGTGTACGCCCATCAACTGCATCACCATCTCGAAGTACCGATTGCGCACGTGCATGAAGGTTTCGGAGCCACTGATTTCACTGAGCTCAACCTCCATCGACATCTCGAGATCATCCTCATTGTTGGGGACCAGTCCGATGTGACTCGGGCGGATACCAAACCAGTAATCGCCGGGTTCGAGCCGTGCGAGTTCCTGGGTCAACGCATGATGGGAGTATTCGTCGAAGGTCACTTCCGTGGCGGTGACCCGACCCTTGATCATATTCATGGGGGGCTCACTGAACAGTTGTGCCGCCAGGGTGTTCACTGGGTTACGGTAAACGTCCATTACCGGGCCGCTCTGAACGATCCGTCCCTCGTTCAGGAGCGTGGTGACACCTCCCAACGCCAGCGCCTCGTTGGCTTCGGTGGTGGCGTATACGGCAATGCACTGGCGTTCGCGGAACAGTTCCCGCAACTCAGCGCGCAACTCTTCCCGCAGTTTGTAGTCGAGGTTCACCAGCGGTTCGTCAAACAGGATCAGGGTTGCGTCCTTGACCAGGGCCCTGGCCATCGCCGTGCGCTGCTGTTGCCCCCCTGAAAGCTCCAGCGGATACCGCTTCAGCAAGGGGTCAATCTGCAGCATGTTCGCGGTTTCCTTGACCCGCCGGTCAATCTCACTCTCCTTCATCTTGGCCAGACGCAGGGGCGAGGCGATGTTTTCGTACACCGTGAGGTTGGGATAGTTGATGAACTGCTGATAGATCATTGAGACATTGCGTTGTTGAACGCTTTGCCCGGTGACATCGTTGCCGTTGTAGATGAGGCGGCCGTCATCGGGCTTGTCCAGCCCGGCCATCAGCCGCATCAACGAGGTTTTGCCGGCCAATGTACGCCCGAGCAGAACGTTGAACGAACCTGCCTCAAACGTGATGTTCGCGTCGCGGATGTAATCGACTCCATCCACGACACGGGAGAGGTTCTCCAGCGTTAAGGACATAGGCTTTCCTTTGTTGTTCTTGTGGCACGTTATCCGCCGTCACCGCAGGCGACCGGCGAGAATTCGATTTCGAATACATAAAGGCAATGAGCATACCAATGTAGGTGGAAACCACGAGAAAATGCGTAGATCATTGTTTTTATTGTCATTAAATTTCTAGAAAATTTCTTTATTGAAAACAGAAATGTTCGCTATCAAACTTTTTGTTCAGTTTGAACATTGACCTGAACAACCAATGAGCACATTATTGAACATCGTGGCGAACAGATTCGCGGCCTCGGGCCACCCTGGCGGGGTGCGAAAAAACAAAACGAACTTCAGGAACGCGGAGGATTCGCGTGAAAAGGCAACAAGAGAGGGCGGAATACCGATCCATTATCGCGGATTCATGGAATCGCTGTATTGGTTACGGGCTTCACCATGACTACGAACCCGAGCCCGCGAACCTCGACGACCGTGCCCGGGAAACGCTGGAAAAGGACTACGAAGCGTTACTCAGCACAACAGAGACGGAAGTACTTCCCTACTACAACAACATCATGTCCAACAGCCGCTGCCTGATCCTGCTGGCCGACTCCCATGCCCAGGTCCTGAAGGGCTGGGGCGACAAACGCATTACCGAAAGCCATCTGCGGCCATGGTTCAGCGCGGGCGCCAGTTGGCACGAACGCTACGCTGGCACCAACGCCATTGGCACTTCCATCGCCACCCGCTCGCCCGTCCAGGTCCAGCGAAACGAACATTTTCTCAAACTCAACCGGAGCATCATCAGTTCCGCGGCGCCGATATTCGATACCGACAGAACCCTGGTGGGGGTTCTCAGTGCCTTCAGTGATGCCTACCTACCGCAGGCGCATACGCTGGGGATGGTTCGTCTTCTTTCGCAATCGGTTGAAAACCGTCTGATCGTCAGGCAGTTGGGGAGCGATCATTTTATCCTCACCCTCAACACCACGGCGGACAATATCGACAGCCCCTGGTCGGGACTGATCGCGTTTGACCCCAACGGCCGCATAGTTGCCTCCAATCAACGGGCAGATCAACTACTCGGCGAGCCTTTGTCAGGGCGCAACCTGAACTCGCTGTTCATTGAAAACCGGAACCTGGTACTGAATCACTCCCACAACACCCCCATACAGCTCACGACCACGAAACGAGTGCGGCTGTCAGGACTGTTGAAGCGGCCGGTCTCGCTCGACACCGTCACCACAAAGCCCGCGCGCGCAATACCCCGTGCCAGGCCCACGGAGCCAGGCATGGCTGGCGTTTCCATGGACGATATTGAACATGGGGATCCACTGGTCCGGCGCTGTGCCGACCAGGCGAGGAAGGTTCTGGAGAGAGGCGTTCCGATACTGATTTGTGGTGAAACCGGTGTGGGCAAGGAAGTGATGGTCAAAGCCCTGCATGGAACCAGCCAACGATGCGCGCAGCCTCTGGTCTCCGTTAACTGTGCGGCGATCCCACCGGAGCTTGTCGAATCCGAACTGTTTGGCTACGAGGCCGGCGCATTCACCGGCGCCCGCGCCCAGGGTTCTCTGGGCCTGATACGCAAGGCCGACAAGGGCATCCTGTTCCTGGACGAAATCGGAGAAATGCCCCTGGCCGCCCAATCCCGGCTATTGCGCGTTCTGCAGGAACGGGAAGTGACACCGGTGGGCTCCACGGAACGCATTCCCGTGGACATACTGCTGGTATCTGCGACCAACCGCCCGCTCGCAGATCGAATCGACAATGGTGAGTTCAGAGCGGACCTCTACTACCGCATCAATGGCCTCAGCCTTGAGCTTCCAGCACTCAGGGATCGAATGGACCGGCGCGAGCTGATCCGCAGAATCTATCTGGAGCATCGTGACAGCGGCCAATCGGACACTCTGAACAATGAGGTAATGGCGGCGCTTGAGAATCACCCCTGGCCCGGCAATATTCGCCAGCTGGTGAACATCGTCCGCGTCGCCGTGGCCATTGCCGACGGCGACGACGTGCAACTCTGGCACCTGCCGGAGGATTTCCTGGCGGATTATGAGAGTCAAACCAGGCCCGAGCGCAAACCGGTATTCGATGCATCGCCCTACAGAGAATCGCCCCAGGCGAATGACAACTCCCGGAATGACACCATGGATCAGACACTGGTGGTCTACCGACAGTGCATGGGCAACGTGTCCCGTGCAGCCAGGGAACTGGCTGTCAGCCGCAACACCCTGTACAAGCGACTTCGGGATCTGGGTGTAAGGTAGTCATAGCTTGCGAATGGCTTTAAGCCAGCCGTCGTAGAGCTTGTCACGCTGGGCTTTGGTCATCGTTGCCTCAAAACTGCGGTCGCATCGCCACATACTGCTCAGATCCTCCAGGCTTTTGTAGACACCCGCCTGCAAGCCAGCCAGATAGGCCGCGCCCAGGGCGGTGGTCTCCACCAATGCAGGCCGATCGACCCTCGCTCCGAGGATATCCGCCAGGAACTGCAGTACCCAGTTGTTGGCCACCATGCCACCGTCCACACGCAGGGTAATGGGCCTTATGCCATCCTTCTCCATCGCCTTCTGCAGATCCTTGGTCTGGTAGCAAACCGATTGCAGGCCAGCGGTCACGATTTCCTTGATCCCGGTATCGCGGGTCAGCCCGAAAATCGCCCCACGGGCGTTGGGGTCCCAGTACGGTGCACCCAGGCCCGTAAACGCTGGCACCAGATAGACCCCGTGGTCCACCGGTGTGCCTTCCGCCAGGGGTTCGGTCTCACAGGCGTCCCGAATCAGCTGCAACCCGTCTCGCAGCCACTGGATAGCAGCACCGGCGATAAAGATACTCCCCTCCAGCGCGTAGGCAGGCTTTCCGTTGAGGCGATAGGCTACCGTTGTGAGCAGGCGGTGCTCTGACGTCAGAGCCTTGTCGCCGGTGTTCAGCATCAGGAAACAGCCGGTACCGTAGGTGCTTTTCGCCATTCCGGTTTCAAAGCACGTCTGGCCGAACAGGGCCGCCTGCTGGTCCCCCGCCATACCCATGACGGACGTACCACCCAGCCGACCGTTACCGACGATCTGGCCGAAGTCCGCTGCCGAATCCATCACCTGCGGCAACAACGAGGCAGGAATGCCGAACAGGTCAAGTAGCTCCGGGTCCCAATCCTGATCGTGAATGTTGAACAACAGGGTGCGACTGGCATTGGTCGCATCGGTCCTGTGCTCCCTGCCGCCGGTCAGTCGCCAAAGCAGAAAACTGTCTATCGTGCCGAACGCCAATTCTCCGCGTTCCGCCCGTTGCCGGGCGCCCGGTACGTTGTCCAGTATCCAGCGAATTTTCGTCGCCGAAAAATAGGGGTCAATCAACAGCCCTGTCTTGTTGTTCACTGAAGGTTCAAGGCTTTGCTTCTTGAGCGATTCACACCAGTCTGCGGTTCGCCTGTCCTGCCAGACGATCGCCGGGTAGATGGCCTCGCCCGTTGCGCGGTCCCACAACACCGTGGTTTCACGCTGGTTCGTTATGCCAACAGCGACAACCTCATCGTTGTCACCACACCCCCTGGCCATCACGTCATCGCAGGTTTCCTGGACAGTACGCCAGATGTCTTCCGGCTCATGCTCGACCCAGCCGCTCGCGGGAAAATGCTGAGGGAACTCCTGCTGGCTCGTCGCGTGGATGTTGCCGTCCAGGGTGAAAAGGATGGCGCGGGAACTGGTTGTCCCCTGGTCGATCGACAGAATGTACTGAGTCATAGTTGTTTTGCCTCGGGCCAGTGTTCTTATTTTTTCGTATTTTTACTTTTTTGAAAACAAAAGCCAACCCTTTTTGCGGGCGAAAACTTACCCGCACTTCGCAAGCCTCACACAAGCCCCTAAAAATGCTGCACAAAGGCACAAAACACTCTAAACTGAGTTCAGGTTTGAAATCGCTATTTCGTTCGTTACAGAAAAACCGTGGACCGGAGGAAGTTGAATGGCACAACGACGCCGACAGGACCTGATCATGGAGCTCATCCAGCAGAACGGCTTCGTGACCACCGAGCAACTGGTTGATCAGTTCAAGGTAACGCCGCAAACCATCCGCCGGGATTTGAACGACTTGGCCAGCCAGAAGAAACTGCGCCGGCATCACGGCGGCGCCGGCATCGACTCCAGCACGGTGAACACGGCCTACCAGGCTCGCAAAATCATGGACCTGGAAGCCAAGGAGCGCATCGCTGAAGCACTGGTGGACATGATCCCCGACAACTCCTCCATGTTCATCAACATCGGCACCACCACGGAAACCATTGCCAAGGCCCTGCTTGAGAAAAACAACCTCCAGGTAGTCACCAACAACCTTCACGTCGCATCCATTCTTTCCGCCAAGGAAGACTTCCACATCATTATTGCCGGCGGCGAAGTGCGTAACCGCGACGGCGGCATCGTGGGTGAAGCCACTCGGGACTTCATCAACCAGTTCAAGATGGATTTCGGCATTATCGGTATCAGCGGCATCCACAGTGACGGTTCTTTGCTGGACTTCGATTACCGGGAAGTGCGGGTTGCCCAGTCCATCATCGAGAATTCCGGCCAGGTACTGCTGGCCGCGGACCATTCCAAGTTCGGCCGCAACGCCATGGTGCGCCTCGGCAGCATTGCCCAGGCAGATCATGTGTTTACCGATGAACCGCCTCCCGTCGAAATCCGCCAGCTCCTGCGTGAAAACAACGTGGAACTGCACCTGGTCTGACCCCTCCATCGCCGCAACCATCACCCAGTCATAGCCTGGCAGCGTGACTCCCAAAGCCTTCGCCCACTTTTTTTCGTTTTTTTTCTGTATTTTCCTTTACGAATATATTTTGCTTTCGCATAATGTGGGTATACGTTTCTGTGAAAATCGGAAAGAGCGCCGGAAGCGTCCTTTCATTGGCGTCAGGAGATGACTCGAGATGACCGAGGAGAACAATACATTTGACGTTGTCGTTGTGGGCGGTGGCGTCAACGGCACAGGTATCGCCATGGACGCCGCAGGCCGCGGACTGAAGGTGTTGCTTTGCGAAATGAACGACCTCGCCTCAGCCACCTCGTCCAGCAGCAGCAAGCTGATTCATGGGGGTCTCCGATACCTTGAGCACTACGAGTTCCGCCTGGTACGTGAAGCCCTGGCAGAACGGGAGTCGCTGCTGCGAAATTCGCCACACATCATGTGGCCAATGCGCTTTCGGTTGCCACACCGCCCTCACCTTCGCCCCGCCTGGATGATCCGGACCGGGCTGTTCCTTTATGACCATCTGGCCAAGCGAGAGGTCCTTCCGGGGTCGCGCTCCATAAAGTTCGATGAGAAGGATCCGCTCAAGTCGGATATCACCAAGGGTTTTGAGTATTCAGACGGCTGGGTGGATGATGCTCGCCTGGTGGTACTGACCGCCAAGAAAGCCCAGGAGTGCGGCGCCACCATCCTGACCAGAACCAAGTGCATCAATGCCGAGCGCGGCGCGGATTCATGGAACGTATCGCTTCAGGATATGAATGACGACAGTATCCACCACGTCTCCGCTAAGGTGATTGTCAATGCGTCGGGCCCCTGGGTAAGCCGGCTGTTCAGCGAAAGCCTGTCCATGAAAGCGCCAAAAACCATTCGCATGGTCAAGGGCAGTCATATTGTGGTGCCTCGCCTCAATCGGGAAACCGAGGCCTACATTCTCCAGAATGAAGACGAACGCATTGTGTTCGTCATCCCCTACGAGGACGAGTTCTCCCTGGTAGGCACCACCGACGTGGATTACGAAGGCGACCCGAAAAAAGCGAAAATATCACCGGAAGAAACCGAATATCTGCTGGATATCGTCAACTCGCACTTTAAACGCCAGCTAACGGAAAGCGATGTGGTGTGGTCCTATTCCGGCGTTCGACCTTTAATGGACGACGAAGAGGGCGATGCCAAGAAGGCTTCCCGCGATTACTCGTTTGAGGTCAGCCGGGAAAAGGGCAAGGCGCCGGTCATCTCCGTCTTTGGTGGCAAGATCACTACCTACCGCAAACTTGCAGAAGCTGCGACGGACAAACTCTGCCAGTTTTTCCCACACGCCCGCGGTCCGTGGACGAAAACAGGCATCCTGCCCGGCGGTGATTTCGAGAATCACGACACTCTCGAGGCAAGCCTGTCAGCCGAATACCCGTGGCTTCCCGAAGCGGTATACAGCCGTTACGTGCGTACTTACGGCACCAAGGCATACGACTTTCTGGGCGACGCAAAATCCATCCAGGATCTGGGATTTCGGTTTGCCGGCACACTCTACGAGCGCGAAGTCGAGTATCTTATCAAGCATGAATGGGCGATGACGTCGGAGGACATTCTCTGGCGCCGCACCAAACAGGGGCTCTATGCCACTGAAGACGATGTTCGGGAGCTGGACAGATATCTATCCGCCCAGGCAACCCCGCAACCGCAAACCGTTGCTCTCCACCACAGCGCCTGAATCACTCTCTCAGGCATTTCGCTCCGGCCGGCCTCCCCCGCCCGGAGCTTTTTTGTGCCCCTCTACTGGCAAGCACTCCCCGGTATCCCTGGATACGAAAAAGCCGGATGCCATACGGCACCCGGCTTTTCCTGCCCCACCCTTCGTCCAGTCAGTAGGGTGTATAAGGCTCTTCCGCTTCTATCAGAACGTCAGCTGTGAGCCAACGATGAACGCATCGTATTCACCCTGACCACCCTCTGTGCCCAGCGTCGTGTACTCGGCCATCAGGGTCAGGGCGTCCGTAGCGGCGTAACGCGCAAACACCATGGTCAGATCCGTATCGTTCGCGCTCGAGTTGATGTCGTCTTCACCCTCGCCGTAGCTGACACCCAATGTGGTGCGGTTGAAGCCGTATGTCGTCTCAACGTACCACTGACTGGCGTCTTCCTCGTTCGGATCCAGGCGAGCGGCAAATACGCCGTTCCCGGTACCGGACGTCATGGAATAGTTACCACGAACATTCAGGTTGCCGAGCGACACCGAACCACCAAAATCGACACCAGACATGGTGTAGTCGTCAAAGGTGCCGGTCTTCGAGTCTACATCCTGAGTAAAGGCACTTGACCACAACGAGAACATATCCGCGGTGTAGACCACGTTGCCCTCAATTCGGGGCGCGCTGTATTCCGCATCAGCTACGCCATCCACCTTGGAGGGGCTGAATACACCCACCTTGAATTGCAGACCACCCAGGCTATTCGAGGTATACATCACACGCGGCGTGAAGTTGGCGTAGAAGTAACCGTTACCGATACGTCCCGCCGTTGCAGCCACCTGGTCCGGGCCGCCGATCAGGCCGACACCCAGGGCACTGCCGTTGTCCCCGATAGCGGGAACACCGAAGATCCCGAAGCCCTTACCAATGTTGACCTGACCGAAATCACCGGCAACCGCGATCTCGGACACGCGGCTGCGGAAATTCGCATTGGCATCACCAGGCGCTATGTCTGCGTTCATCTGGAAGTGACCCGATACTTCCAGGCCATTCTGTGTGGGAGCGTAGATGTTGGTTTGCAGCGTAGCCGGGTTAAAGCCTGTGGTGATGGTAAACGAGTCTTCGTCCGTTGGATCGTCGTAGTTGCCAAGTACCGCGAAGATCGGAATGTGACCATTGAATCCCGCTCTCCAACCGCTGTCGGATTCGAACGTGGTATCAGCATATGCCGGCGCAGCAAACGCTCCGGCAACCATCGCAACCCCGGCCGCCAGCGCAGACAATTTGAAAGACTTAACATTCGCGCAGTTTTTGTTTTCGATCATGATAGCTTCCTATTATTGTTTGAGATTTTCTGGCCTATCAGCACTTCCTCTCGTTGGAACCTGAAATAACCTTTATATCAGTAACTTGATGGGCTACCTCTTGCTAACAGACACTGTCATCTCGAACATTCATTGCGGTTTTCGGCCGCTTTCTGTTTTCGAGACAGAACAAATCTAGCGCGCTAAAGAAAAAATGGAAAGTTTTAGAACATATTTTATCTGAAATTTACGCCCTTGCATGGCGAAAAAAACAACGAAACAATCCATATATTGCTGTTTTTATTGACTTAATTACAGATACAGAAATGTTTATAAATTTTCGTTGACGAACCATGAAACGAACATTACTCTCAATAATGTAGTAAAACCAACAAAACACGTGTAACTAACAACAAGAAAGGTGTTCCATGAGGAAATGGCCAATTGTCGCTGCGACCACCTGTCTGCTGTGCTTCAGCGCAGCCGGTCACGGTTCAGATACGTTTAGTGCGTTGCCGGAAGCACGCAAGCAGGTCATCAATCAGTGGATTTCAGAAAATTTTCAGGCGTCCACGCTATCTACGGAGCAACAGGCAGAAGAGCTTGCCTGGTTTGCACACACCGCCAAGCCGCTGGAAGGCCTTGAGATTTCGGTTCTGTCAGAGAACCTGGCAACGCACCGTTACGAATCCGAAGTACTCGCGAAAGCGTTTTCCGACATTACCGGCATAAAGGTGACTCACGACCTGAAACCGGAAGGCGAGGTCATCCGGCAGGTCAACCTGCAAAGGATCATGGCTGCCAAGGGTCGGTATGACGCCTTCGTCAACGACTCAGACCTGATTGGCACCCACGCGCGCACCGGCTGGGCACTGGCACTGAGTGACTACATGGAAGGCAAGGGGCGCGAGTACACGCTGCCCACGCTGGACCTGAAGGATTTTATTGGCCTGAGCTTCGTGACGGGCCCGGATGGAAAAATCTACCAGTTGCCGGACCAGCAATTCGCCAACCTCTACTGGTTCCGTTACGACTGGTTCCAGCGCCCCGAATTACGCGCAAAGTTCCTGGAGCGCTATGGCTATGAGCTTGGCGTGCCATTGAACTGGTCCGCCTATGAGGATATTGCCGAGTTCTTCACCGTCCATGTGAAGGAGATCGACGGCGAGCCCGTGTACGGCCATATGGACTATGGCAAACGAGATCCGTCACTTGGATGGCGCTTCACCGATGCCTGGCTATCCATGGCGGGCGCTGGCGACCCCGGGCTGCCCAATGGCCTGCCAGTGGATGAATGGGGAATCCGGATGGAGGAATGTCATCCTGTTGGCTCCTCCGTCGAGAGAGGCGGCGCCACCAACGGGCCGGCCGCTGTTTATGCCTTGCAGAAGTACATAGATTGGCTCAGAAGCTACGCGCCACCGGAAGCGCCAGAGATGAACTTTTCCGAGGCTGGTCCCGTTCCCGCTCAGGGCCAGATTGCCCAGCAGATTTTCTGGTATACCGCCTTCACGTCCGACATGACCAAACCCGGGCTCCCCGTGGTCAATGACGACGGTACGCCGAAATGGCGAATGGCACCCTCCCCTTACGGCGCCTATTGGTCGGAAGGCATGAAACTCGGCTATCAGGACGTAGGCGCCTGGACCATTCCCAGAGTGATGAGTGATCGCAGCCAGAAAGCGGCCTGGCTCTACGCCCAGTTCACCGTCTCAAAATCGGTATCACTTCAAAAAACGCTCGTGGGCCTGACGCCAATTCGCGAATCGGACCTGGACTCCCCGGAAATGCAGGCCAGAAGCGCGGAACTGGGCGGGCTGGTGGAGTTCTACCGCAGCCCCGCCCGTGAAGCCTGGACACCGACCGGTGTTAATATCGCCGACTATCCCAAACTGGCCAAACTCTGGTGGCCGAACATCGCCGATGCAATGTCGGGAGAACGCACAGCACAGCAGGCCATGGATAAACTGGCCGAAAGTCAGGACAGGGCGATGGCAGTGATGGAACGCAACTACACAGTCAAGAATTGCCCACCCCGTATCGCATCAGACGACGATGCAAAAGGTCGCGACTGGTGGCTCGCACAACCAGGAGCTCCGAAGCCGAAGCTGAAGAACGAAAAGCCACCGGGGAAAACCATTCGCTACGAGGATCTTCTTGCGCGCTGGGAAGAAGCCCGATAGGTGTACAACAGACACCTGGGAGCTCAGTCGTCCAGAATATCCTTTACCCGGCGGCGCAGCTCGGGAATAACCTCCTGCTCGAACCAGGGATTGCGCCGTAGCCAAAGGTTGTTTCTCGGGCTGGGGTGTGGCAACGGCAACATGGTCGGCCACACCTCCCGCCATTGCCTCACCCGCTCAGTCACCGACGTTTTCGCCCCTGGCAAGTGCCAGGCATGAGCGTACTGTCCAATCACCAACGTCAGCTCCACATGCTCCAGGCGTTCCAGTAGCAGGTCCCGCCAGGCAGGCGCACACTCCGGCCGTGGTGGCAGGTCACCGTTCTTTCCTGTGCCGGGATAACAGAACCCCATGGGCAAGATCGCCAGTTGCTGTTCGTCGTAGAAAGTGTCCCGGTCAATGCCCATCCAGTTACGCAGCCGGTCGCCGCTGGGGTCGTTGAACGGCAATCCGGTATCGTGAACACGGCGCCCGGGCGCCTGCCCCACCACCAGCAAACGCGCTGACTGCGAGATCTGGACCACCGGCCGGGGCCCGAGGGGCAACTGAGCTTCACAGATCCGGCACTGGCGAACGTTCGCCACCAATTCACCAAACGGCATCCGGGAATAAAGACTGGTCATTTGTGCCAACCACTCCAGAAGAATAGGCCATTGCATACACAGCCACTTAACGTAACCATAAAGCCTCAACCCGTTAGCCACAAATCGACGATTCCGAGAACGGCACAAGGACTGCTCCGCCCATGAATGCCAAGTCAGATGTTGACTCCAACGCCACCCTGAATGCGTTTCGCGAGGTTGTTCGCAGCCGGCGTTCAGTACGCCGATTTACCGACGAGCCAGTGCCGGAACACGTGCTGGATGATTGCCTTGAGCTGGCCATGCTGGCGCTGAGGGCCCACGGTTACGATTCATGCCCCATGGAAGGCTTTGACGAATGCCGGGTAAGACGGCTGTTGAAGCTACCGCGAAAGGGCCTGGTGACCATGGTACTGGCGGCGGGGAAACGCTCAGACAAGGGCGTGTATAACCGCCAATACCGCTTTGAGAGGGATACGCTCATTCACTACCTGTGAATGAGCGCCGGACTACACTTCCGGGTTGGCCAGCGCTTCGGCGGCACCCAGCAAACCGGTGTACCCCTCCATCACCACGTAAACCGGCGTTGATTCCAGCAAGGGACGCATCCGCCCCTTGTCTTCGAAACCTTTCTGGAACGGGCTTTCCAGGAAGAAGTCGATGAATCTGGGGAGAATGCCTCCGCACAGGTAAACGCCTCCGGTACCTCCCAGGGTCAGAACCCCATTGCCGGCAACGCGCCCAAGAATCTCGCAGAAGTGCCGCAAAGTCTGGCGGGCAAGCAGATCAGACTGATCCAACGCGGCGGCGGTTATTTTCTCCGGCGCATCCAGGGGGGCGGCCACGCCCTGTATCTCCGCGTGGGCCTGGTAAAGGTTCAGCAAACCCTGACCACACAGGATACGTTCGACGGAAACGCGACCGAACCGGGCCTTCAGAATCCGCAGGATAGCCATCTCGGTGTCGTCTGTCGGGGCAAAGTCCACGTGACCACCCTCAGTCATCAGCGGCACCCAGCCATGCTGCAACGGAACCAACCCTGACACTCCCAGGCCGGTGCCCGGGCCGATAACCAGCCGGGGGCGCGCCGCGTTGCCCGGGCCGCCGCAAACGTGGACCAGCTTATCGGCACTGACATGGGGTACCCCGAGGGCCATGGCAGTAAAGTCATTGATCACCTTGAACGCGCCCCAACCAAACCGCCTGCGAACCTCCTCGCTGTCGAAACGCCAGTGGTTGTTGGTCATCCGCACCTGGGTGCCCTGGACTGGCGATGCTACCGCAAGACAGACATCCTGCACCTCCCCTACGCCGCAGCGGGCAAGGTAATCAACGATGGCAGCATCAAGATTGTCGTAGTCCCCGCAGGCAAGGACTTCAACAGCCTCAGGGGTAACGTCACCGGAGCGAACGAGAGCAAACCTGGCGTTGGTACCCCCGATGTCTCCTACCAGCGAGTAGTTGTCTTTCGTCATGCGTCGTGATTCCAGAAAAAGCTGGCGCCCTCTTCCGGGTTGCTGGCGGCTTTACGCATCCAGCCAAACAGCTCCCGGCCCAGGCCGTGATGATAACTGCTCAGGTCCGCTTTTTCCGCCTCGCGGCTGGCAAATTCCTCAGCCGACACCTCAATCTCCAGTGTTCCGGCAACCGCGTCCAGATTGATCACGTCGCCATTGCGCACGCGGCAAAGCTCCCCACCATTCGCTGCTTCAGGATAGACGTGTATGGCTGCCGGCACCTTACCGGACGCCCCGGACATGCGACCATCGGTAACCAGCGCAACCTTATAGCCACGGTCCTGAAGCACACCAAGGTACGGCGTCAGCTTGTGCAATTCAGGCATGCCGTTGGCTTTCGGGCCCTGGAACCGGACCACCACAACGCAATCGCGGTTGAGGTCACCCGCATCGAAGGCCGCCTTGAGTTCGTTCTGGTCATTGAACACAACAGCCGGTGCCCTCACTACGCGGTGCTCCTCCGCCACGGCCGACACCTTGATCACTCCACGGCCAAGATTGCCATCCAGAACCCGCAACCCGCCGTCCGGCGCAAAGGGCTCCGCCGCCGTACTCAGCACATCCGGCTTGGCACTTTTCTCAGGCGCCGGCTTCCACACCAGCTTGTCATTCTCCAGTTCCGGCATTCGTGCGTACTGTTCCAGCCCATGCCCCACAACCGTCTCAACGTCATTATGAAGCAGACCGGCACTCAGCAACTCACGGATCAGGAACGGCGTTCCCCCCGCTTCGTGGAAGGCGTTCACGTCTTCCTGGCCGTTGGGATAAATACGCGTCATCGAAGGTACCGCCGATGACAACTCGGAGTAGTCGTTCCAGTCGACAATGATGCCGGCGGCTCGGGCGATGGCGATCCAGTGAATGGTGTGATTGGTGGAGCCACCGGTCACCAGCAGCGCCACCAGCGCATTCACGATACTCTTTTCGTCCACCATATCGCCCAGACCCAACGTGCCTCCGTGGGGCTTGGACAGCCGGATAACCTGTTCGGTTGCCTCACGGGTCAAGGCTTCACGTAGTGGCGTACCCGGGTTCACGAAGGCCGACCCTGGCAGATGCAGCCCCATCACCTCCACCAGAAGCTGATTACTGTTGGCGGTACCATAGAACGTGCAGGTACCGGGGCTGTGGTAGGACTGGGATTCCGCCTCCAGCAGCTCGTCTTTACCGATCTTGCCCTCGGCGTAGAGCTGGCGAATGCGCTGCTTCTCTTTATTGGGCAGCCCAGACGGCATGGGACCAGCCGGTACCAGAATAGTCGGCAGGTAGCCGAAGCTCAGCGACCCGATCAGCAAACCAGGAACGATTTTGTCGCAGATGCCGAGCAACATGGTGGCATCGAACATATTATGACTCAGGGCGACCGACGTACTCATGGCGATGGTGTCGCGTGAAAAAAGGCTCAGCTCCATGCCCGGCTGGCCCTGGGTCACACCGTCACACATGGCCGGAGTGCCACCGGCAAACTGCGCCACCGAGCCCATTCCGTTGGCCGCCTTGCGAATCACGTCCGGAAAGTCCTGATAAGGCTGGTGGGCCGACAACATGTCGTTGTAGGCGGAGACAATGGCCACATTGGCCTTGTTCATGAATTTGAGGGTATCTTTATCGGACTGGTTACAGGCGGCAAAGCCATGAGCCAGGTTGCCGCAGGACAGCGTGCTGCGCTGGGGTGACTGGGCTTTGAGCTCGCCCATCCTGTCCAGATAATCCTGCCGGGTAGCGCGACTGCGCTCGATGATCCGCTTGGTAACCGCGTCTACGGTCGGGTGCATAGTGGGTCTCCTGAAACTTGTTATCTAATTACTTTTTTATTCCCGTAAGTTTACTTTCTTTTTTTGCTACTTTCACCCGCCAGTCATTCATTTTTCCATTATTTGTTGTTATATTTACTACATCAGAAACTGAAACGAACAATAAACAAACAAATCTGGAGCCAGAACATGACTATTCGTATCGCAATTAACGGCTTTGGTCGCATTGGCCGCAATGTTCTCCGCGCACTTTATGAAAACGACTACCGAAATGAGCTTCAGGTGGTTGCCATCAACGACCTGGGAGACGCGGAAACCAACGCTCACCTACTCAAATACGACAGCGTTCACGGTCGCTTCAACGGCATTGTGAACCACGATGCCGAATCACTCTCCGTCAACGGTGACCGCATCGCCATCACCGCCATCCGTAACCCCGAAGAACTGCCGTGGAAAGACTACCATGTGGATGTGGTCTTCGAGTGCACTGGCCTGTTTACCGCCCGTGACAAGGCAGAGGGTCACCTCAAAGCCGGCGCACGCAAAGTCATTATCTCAGCCCCCTCTTCTGACGCCGACGCGATGGTTGTCTACGGGGTCAACGACGACGTTCTGACCGCCGAACACAACATCATCTCCAACGCCTCCTGCACCACCAACTGCCTGGCACCGGTTGTTGAAGCATTGCACAGGAAAATTGGCATTGAGAGTGGCCTGATGACCACGATCCACTCGTACACCAATGACCAGAAACTGAGCGACGTCTACCACTCTGACCTGTATCGCGCGCGCTCGGCCACCCAGTCCATGATCCCGACAAAAACCGGTGCAGCCGCAGCCATTGGCAAGGTGATCCCGGAACTGTCCGGAAAACTTGACGGACTGGCCGTGCGGGTTCCTACTATCAACGTTTCCCTGGTGGATTTCGGCTTCATCGCCAGCCGCGACACCACCGTGGAAGAAATCAACGAGGTCGTGAAAGCTGCAGCGGAAAACAACCCGGTCCTTGGCTACAACGCAGAGAAACTGGTTAGTGTGGACTTCAACCACAACGCCCTGTCCAGCATTTTCGACGCCAATCACACACGGGCCATGGGCCGTCACGCGAAAGTCATGGCCTGGTACGACAATGAATGGGGCTTCTCCAACCGGATGCTCGACAACGCTGTTGCACTGATGAAAAAGGCGAGCCAGTAACTCTGCTCACCTGCCATTTCGTCCAGCACAACCGGAAAGCTTCACTGAAAAACAAAAGGAAACTGGAACCATGTTAAGGCGCACCAAGATCGTCGCCACTCTCGGCCCCGCCACCGATTCACCGGAATCACTGTCAGCTATTATTGCTGCAGGTGTTGATGTTACGAGATTGAATTTTTCCCACGGCAGTGCGGAAGACCACATCCAACGCGCCCTGCGGGTGCGGGAATCTGCCGCCGCCAACGGCCGGTTTGTCGCCCTGCTCGCCGACCTCCAGGGGCCAAAACTTCGTATCGCGCGCTTCGCGGAAAACAAGGTGACCCTCAAGGCCGGCCAGCAGTTTATCCTGGACGCCAGCATGGACAAGGAAGCCGGCAATGAAGAGCGCGTCGGCATTGACTACGAGCAACTGATTGAAGACGTCAAGCCAGGCGACATCCTGGTACTCGACGACGGCCGCATCGAGATGGAAGTCGAGTCCGTTGACGGCACCAGCATCTCCTCCCGCGTTCTTATCGGCGGCCCCCTGTCCAACAACAAGGGCCTCAACAAGCGCGGCGGCGGCCTCTCCGCCGAAGCCCTGACCGAGAAAGACAAGCAGGACATCAAAACCGCCGCCCGCCTGGGCGCCGATTATGTCGCGGTGTCGTTTGTACGCACCGCCGAAGACATGCACGTTGCCCGCCGTCTATTGAAAGAAGCTGGCTCGGAAGCACGCCTGGTTGCCAAGATTGAACGCGCGGAACTGGCCCACGATAACGCCGCCCTGGATGCGGTCATCGATGCGTCGGACGCGGTTATGGTGGCCAGGGGTGATCTCGCTGTTGAGATTGGCGACGCCGAGCTGGTGGGCGTTCAGAAGCACATCATCAACCGCGCCCGCGCCCTGAACACGGTGGTGATTACCGCCACCCAGATGATGGAGTCGATGATCGAAAACCCGATGCCGACCCGGGCGGAGGTTTCCGACGTGGCGAACGCGGTGATGGACTACACCGACGCGGTCATGCTGTCAGCAGAAACGGCGGTCGGCGACTATCCCACGGAAGCGGTGGAAGCCATGGTGCGAATTTGCATGGGCGCAGAAAAGCATCCGTCGATGCATCAGTCCAAGCACCGCATTCATGAAAGCATGGAGCATGTGGATGAGGCGATCGCCCTGTCTGCCATGTACGCGGCCAATCACCTGGATGGGGTGACGTCGATTATCTGCATGTCGGAAACCGGTGCCACTCCCCTGCTGATGTCGCGCATCAAATCCAGCCTTCCGATTTTTGCCTTCTCGCGCAATCATTCTACCCAGCATCGGGTAACGATGTTCCGTGGTGTACAGACGGTACCCTTTGATTCGGCGACGATTCCGCCCGAGCAGACAAACTCGCGCGCGGTGGCTGAGCTGGTTCGGATGGGGGCCGTCAAAGAGGGTGACCTGGTGGTGATTACCAAGGGCGATTATGTGAATGCCCAGGGCGGCACGAACACTATGAAGATTGTTCGTGTTGGGGCTGATATTCGCTAGACGGGAATTGGGAGGTGTCGTCGTTTGTAGCCTGATGGTTTTGGTGCCTTGAGGCTGCGGGGCGGGGCTTCCCAAAACCGCTACGAGCACATCCATGTGCGCTTGGAATTGGCCATCCTTGGCCAATTACATTTTGGGAAGCCCCGCCCCGCAGCCTCTTGCTTAGACCAATCGGATATCGCTGGACCACACTCTTGTTTACAACGCGTTATTCGCCGGAATGACCAAAGCTAGCCTCCCTCTTCTTCACGCAAAACATTGACTCAAAGCACTTCAAGCAGCCAGGGAGACACCTCTGAGACCGGAACAAGCGGTTGGTGGTAGGGCCGTTCGGGAATGTAATTGGCCAAGGATGGCCAATTCCAAGCGCACATGGATGTGCTCGTAGCGTTTCCCGAACGGCCCTGCCACCAACCGCGAACACCCCGATATCTCAGGCTACAGCCCGCAGATAACTCACAGGTCAAAGGTCACCAAGGCTCCCACGAACAATCTCAGAAATCTGCCCCCAATCACCGGAAGCAACGGCATCACCAGGGGTCAACCAGGTGCCACCAACGGCCGAGACGTTCTTAAGGGCCAGATAGTCCTTGGCAGTGTTGCGGCGGATACCGCCGGTCGGGCAGAAGGTAACGTCCGGGAAAGGGCCAGAGAACGCCTTCAGGGCGGGGATACCGCCGGCGACTTCGGCTGGGAAGAACTTGAATTCACGGTAGCCAAGGTTGTAGCCAACCATCAGCTCCGAAATCGTTGAAATGCCCGGCAGCAACGGCGCTTCCGAAGTCACACCGAATTCCAGAATGGCCTCGGTGACACCCGGCGTGATCACGAACTGGGCGCCGGCGGCTTCAACCTGCCGGTACTGGGCAATACTGGTGACCGTGCCCGCCCCAACCCAGGCATCCGGGATCGCTTTTCGTACCTGCTCAATGGCCTTCACGCCATGAGGGGTACGCAAGGTGATTTCCAGTACTCGAATGCCACCATCAACCAAAGCCTGACACAGTGGCAGCGCTTCGTCCGGGTGGTTAATGGTAATCACCGGAACAAGCGGGGAAGCGTTCAAGACCGCCTGGACGCGCTCGCGGTGGAAGTCAGACAATTGGTTCATACATATCTCCGGTATAACAAATCTCGGGCGAACAGCCTTAAGCGCTCCAGTAAACCTGCAGCCCCGGTTTCAGGAAAGCGCGGATGGGCATTTCGCGGATGTTTTCGATATCGCTGCAGGCACTCTGCAGGGTTTTCAGCTTGTCGTCCCCCTTCAGGTGCAATGCCGTAAAACCCGCACGGCTCAGGGCACGCAGCGTCAGCGTAATGCGCTTCTGGGGCTGGGAAGGTGGCGTCATGGGGGCCACGATGGCGGTCGAATCCGTATCAAGGGCTTGATCCAACTCCGGCGCATCTGGAAACAATGACGCCGTATGGCCGTCGTTGCCCATACCCAGGATCAGCACATCCAGCGGAAGGTGGAGCTCCTCAAGGGCTGTTTCCGCGGCCGCCAAGCCGTCAGCCGGCGTGTCGCCTGGCTGCTTGAGGGACAGGTACCGGGCTTCCGAGGCAGGGCCTTGTAACAGACTTTCCCGCACCAGGCGGGTATTGCTGTCGTTATCGTCTTCGGAGACCCAGCGCTCGTCCGCCAGCAGCACGTCAATGCGCGCCCAATCCAACGGCTTCTCCCGCAAGGCCTCGAAAAATGGCAGCGGGGTTGAGCCGCCAGACACCACCAGACTGGCGCGGGGTGCAATCAGCAGCCGTTCCGAGAGGTGTTTTGCGACTGCATCCGCCAGCGCAACCGCCGTATCACCAGGGGTGTCGAAAAAATACGCATCCACTGACTCCGGCAGATTCAGGTCATGCATCTTCATACCAGCTCCTTCCGTCACGGGTAATCATGGCGATGGAGGCAACCGGGCCCCAGGTTCCTGCGGCGTAGCGTTTTGGCGGTATGCCACTGTCGTCCCAGTTGCGCATGATCTGGTCAACCCATTGCCAGGCGTGCTCCACTTCGTCACGACGGACGAACAGATACTGATTACCCTTCATGACCTCCCAGAGCAGACGCTCGTAAGCATCCGGTATGCGGTCGGTCTCGAAGGTTTCCGAGAACGTCAGCTCCAATGGCCCCTGGCGCAGGCGCATTCCCTTATCCAGCCCCTGGTCCTTGGTCAGAATTTGCAGGGACATACCCTCGTCCGGCTGCAAACGGATGATGAGTTTATTGTTCGCCAGGTGCTTCTGATCCGGATCAAAGATGTAGTGTGGCGCCGGCTTGAAGTGAATGATGATCTGCGACAGCTTCTCCGGCAGGCGCTTACCCGTACGGATGTAGAACGGTACGCCAGACCAGCGCCAGTTATCGATCTCGGCTTTCAGGGCCACAAAGGTTTCGGTCTTGCTGCCGCGCGCCGCGCCCTCTTCCTCCAGATAGCCCGGCACGGGCTTTCCGCCACTGGTGCCAGCCGTGTACTGCCCGCGAACCACATGCGTATCCATCATGTCGGGAGTGATACGGCGCATCGCCTTCAGCACTTTCACTTTCTCATTGCGGATACTGTCTGCCGACAGGTCCGAGGGTGGATCCATGGCGATCAGGCACAGGAGTTGAAGCAGGTGGTTCTGAACCATATCGCGAACCTGACCGGCTTTATCGAAATAGCCCCAGCGGCCCTCAATACCGACGCTCTCAGCCACCGAAATTTCAACATGGGAAATATGGTTCTGGTCCCACTGGGAAGCGAATAGGTTGTTGGCAAACCGAAGCGCGATGAGGTTCTGTACCGTTTCCTTACCCAGGTAATGGTCGATACGGAACAACTGGTTTTCGTTATAAACCTCACCCAGCTCGTCATTGATGACCTTGGACGACTCAAGGTCGTGACCAATCGGCTTCTCTACAACCACCCGGGTGTTCTGGTCGCAACAGTTATTTCCCCGGAGGTTGCGTGAAATCTCACCGTACATGGCCGGTGGTGTGGCCATGTAGACGATCAGATTGCTGGGCTCCTTGCTGCGCCAGTCATTGAGGACGCTGTAACCTTCAGGGTTGGTGAAATCGAGGAACTGGTAATCCACGCGCTGCAGGAATTTCTCGGCCACGTCGGCATCAAACTCATCTTTCCTGACATGCTCTTTCAACTTGCCAAGAAGCGTCTTACGAACCTCGCCGCTGTCTGCCTTGTTTCTCGCGATTGCCAGAATACGAGTGCCCTTGTGGAGCAGTCCGGCCCGCTCAAGCTGATACAGCGCGGGAAACAGTTTGCGTTGCGCCAGATCACCGAGCGCACCAAACATCATCAGGTCACAGCGGGTATTTATCGGATCAGCCATCGGTTCCTTCTCTCTTTGTTTTCATGCAGCAATACACCGCCGCACGACTCGAGGCGTCAATGTAGTAATTTTATGCAAATAATGACACCAGAAATGAAATTTTCCAAGGATATTTTCCAATTAATGACACTTTTACTACCACAAACCTACCAAAAACACGCTATAATCAGCGCGGATTTTCACAAGAACGCCGATGATTCAGGGAGTATCCCAAATGGCTGCGAACCAGGCGCAACGCGATGACAACCTGCTCGAAGATATCCAGCTAAGACTGGACACGCTCAATAAATCGGAGCGCAAGGTTGCCGAAGCGATTCTTCGCGACCCAAGTGCCGCCACCCGATACAGCATTGCCGCTCTGGCAAGGGCAGCAGACGTCAGTGAGCCAACCGTTAATCGTTTCTGTCGCGGCTTTTCAGCCACCGGCTTTCCTGATTTTAAAATACGCCTGGCCCAGAGCATTGCCACTGGCACACCGTATATTGGCCAGAATGTGGAACCCGACGACACTGTCGCAGAGTTCTCCGACAAGATCATGCTCAGCACCATCGCCAGCCTGGACAAGGCACGTCAGGCCCTTGACCCAAAAGCACTGGCGTCGGCTATCGACTATCTGATCCAGGCCAAGCAGATCAACTTCTTCGGCATGGGCGGCTCCGCACCCGTTGCCATGGATGCCCAGCATAAGTTCTTTCGTTTCAATATCCCGGTCATGTCGTACGATGACGCCCTGATGCAGCGCATGGTTGCCGCGGGGGCCACCAAGGGCGATGTCATCGTGCTGATTTCCTACACCGGGCGCACCCGCGAAACCGTCGAGATTGCGCAGCATGCGCGCACCAACGGCGCTACCGTTATTGGCATCACCATGCCCGGTTCTCCGCTGGCGGAGGTCTGCACCGTGGTCATCGAGGTAACCGCGCCGGAAGACACTGAGGTTTATATGCCGATGTCCTCCCGCATTATTCACCTGACGGTGATCGATATCCTCGCGACCGGCGTGACTCTCAAGCGCGGTGCAGACTTCCTGGGCCACCTTAAAAAAATCAAGGAAAGCCTGAAACCAACTCGCTTCCCGACGACCTGAGCACCACACAGTCTAAAGGTAGCAAAACCACTGATTTAGCATCTCATCCCTCTACGCCCCTCCTCCCCCTGAAAACTCACCCCCCTTTTTCTTCAGGGCGGAGGATGCACTACCCCACCCGTTACAGGACTATGAAATCCGGTTTCCCAATGTCTGATTGGCAGAAGCTGCAATCAAGGGAACCGGAGGCCTGTTCCGGAACTGACTGTCCACGACACGATGTCGGAACTTCCGCTTCCCTGACATTCAAAAAAGACAAAAAGCACAGGATGCAGATGATGCAAAACAATAAGCGCTTTTTCCCGAACAAACTCCCGCTTGCGGCTGCGGTCACAGCTGCCATCATGGCTACGCCCGCCATCGCCGTTGAGTTCCACGGTTACGCCCGCTCAGGCCTTTCCACCAACACCAGCAGTGGCGGGGAACAAACCTGTTTCGGTAGCGGTGCCAACGGCCACTTTGTCGGACGCCTTGCAGACGAATGCGACACTTATGCGGAACTGGCCTTTGGTGACCAGCTCTTCAGCCAGGACGGTAAAACGTTCCGCTTCGACTCCATGGTCTCCTACGAAGCCATCAACCAGGGTAACGACTACCAGGCATTTGACGGCGCCGACGATGTCAACGGCGTCGATTTTGCCGGTGAGGAAACCACTCGCAACAACGGCAACCCCTATAGCGGCGGCGAAGTAGCGGTGCGTCAGCTTTACGTGTCCGGCACCAACGTCATCGAATCTCTGCCTGGCGCCACGCTCTGGGCTGGCAAGCGCTACTACAAGCGTCACGACGTGCACCAGCTGGACCTGTACTATATTAACAACTCCGGCTACGGTGCCGGCGTTGAAAACATTCAGGCCGGTGCTGGCCAGTTCTCCGCTGCATGGATCAACTTTGACAAGCAGGAAAGCGACACCATCGTTCAGAACAACAAGCTGGACCTGCGCTACGCCTTCCCGGTTGGCGAAAGCACGCTGACACTGGCGGGCATCTATGGCATGGCCGACCTGACCGATGAGCAGGAAGCGGCCGACATCATGGACGAGGATGGTTTCTTTGGTACCGTTGAGCTTGCGACGGGCTTTATGGGCGGCTTTAACAAGTTCGTCCTGCAGTATGCGACCGACTCACTGGGCGAAGCAGCATTCAATAACCAGGGTGGCAATTCAAGCCTCAATGGGCCCTACTACCCCGGTACGCTTGAGAAGAGCTGGCGGGTTCTGAACCATGGTGTAATCAAACTCGGTGGCCCGTGGGAGCTTGGCTACTCCGCCCTGTATTCCAAAGGTGAAACCTACGGCCCGATCAATGAAGAAGAACCCACCCGCCTGAGCGTTGTTGCTCGCCCGATCTACAACTGGAACTCCGTGACCAGCACGGCTCTGGAAATTGGCTACGAGGACGTGCACCAGCCCTATAACGACGAAGAGACCGATCTGCAGAAGGTAGCCATTGCGCAGCAGTGGAGTGCCGGTCCCGGTTACTGGGCACGCCCGGTGATCCGCGCCTACGCCGCAGCGTTCTTTGGCGATCAGGCGGAAGCCGCTCGCAGTGAGGGCATCGATGGCGACATCCAGATCGGTGCCCAGATCGAAACCTGGTGGTAAGGCTCTAAACCCCACACACTCTCGTTGGACCTCCTTGGGCCGGCTTTTCAGCCGGCCCTTTTTTGTACGCACCACTCCTCTATTCTCTACTCCCCATACGCCCCTCAGACTACGCCCGCAAAAGTCCGTTGCCGAAGGATGTGTGGCCGAGCTCTTCGCGCAACCATGATCCTGCAACGTTTGCGTACAGGTTCTGCCGGTTCGCAAGCAACATCCCAAACAACAACAATGGAAAAAGGATACGCGTTATGCCTGACCATAAACTGGTTGCAGGCGGCTGGGCCTTGGCTTTGTCCCTGGCTCTTGTCGGTTGCAACTCCGGTAGCAACAGCTCATCTTCAGACTCCGGCGACGGCGGAGGCGGGGACTCCACCGCCCTGCTGGAACCCGGCGACAACGAAGCCATCCTCTATTACAAACGCCCCGCCGGCGACTATGACGGCTGGGGGCTCCATCTCTGGAACGACGCCGCAGCCGGTTGCGATGGCCTGGCGGAAGGCGTGCCGACCGAGTGGACCGACCCACACACCGCCAGTGGCGTGAACGACACCTACGGCGCCTATTACATCATTCCCATGCGCGACGGCGGCGACTGCATGAACTTCATCATGCACAAGGGCGATGAAAAAGACCTGGGTGATAATGATAAACGCTGGCACTTCGGCGCCCTGGGCAATCGTATTTTCACGATCAGCGGCAGTCAGCTGCTCTCCCCCGACCCGATCGAAGCCGAGGAACTGGCCGTCGACGGCGCCAAGGCTCACTGGCTGGACGCCAATACGCTCGTCTTTGCCGACACCGCCGCGGCGACCCGAGTCGAACTTCGATATGACGCTGGCGCCGGCATCACTGTCGATAACACCGATAAAACCCTGAACGGGGGCACCGTTATTGAGCTGAGCGCAACCACCCTCTCGCCAGAGCTGGAAGAGGCCTTCCCCCATCTTGCAGACTGGCCCGCCTATAGCGTGGACACCGACAGTCAGACCAAAATGGACGCTTTGCGCGGCCAACTGATTGCCGGCGCTTACAATGGCAATGATGAGCTGATGTCGGCTACCCGCCTTCAGATCCCGGGTGTGCTCGACGATCTCTATGCCTATGACGGCACTCTGGGCGCTACCGTTAGCGGCGCCGATACCGGGTTTGCAGTTTGGGCCCCAACCGCCCAGAGCATGCGCCTGCACGTGTTCAATGCCGACGGCAGCATGGTGAGCGGCTATCCGGTAGACATGACCCGGGATAACGGTGTCTGGAGGCATACCGGCAACACCACCGATGTCGACCGTAAGTTCTACCAGTATGAAGTGACGGTCTACCACCCCCGTACCGATGCCATCGAAACCACTATGACATCGGACCCCTATGCCCTGAGCCTTTCCGAAAATGGGGTGTATGCGCAGGTCGTCGACCTGGCTGACAGCGACTTGAAACCGGCCAACTGGGACAGCCTGACCCCACCGACAGTGCAGGCACCCGAGGATGTCGTGGTGTATGAAACCCATATTCGCGATTTCAGCGCCACCGACGAAACCGTTGCAGCGGCCAATCGGGGCAAGTACGCCGCCTTTACGGAATCCACCAGCGATGGCGTCACCCACTTGGAAAGCCTGGCGAACGCTGGCATCACCCACCTCCACCTGCTGCCGTCCTTCGATATCGCAACGATCAACGAAGACCCGGCCGAGGTGGTCAATATCAACGACGACTTCAGCAAACTGTGCGACCTGTCTGACGACGCCGCAGCGAACTATGCGGACCTCTGCAGCAGTGGCGATACCATCCGCACGGTCCTGGCATCCTTCGACCCGACAACCGGCGACGCCCAGGCGCTGTATGGCACTTTTCGTGGCCTCGACAGCTTCAACTGGGGCTATGACCCGGTGCACTACACCGTTCCCGAGGGCAGCTACGCCTCCGATGCCAACGGGGTGACCCGGATACGGGAATTCCGTGAAATGGTGCAGTCTGCCACCAATCTGGGTCTGAACGTGGTCCTGGATGTGGTCTACAACCACACCAACGCCTCCGGGCTTGCCGACAAGTCGGTCCTCGACAAACTGGTCCCCGGCTACTACCACCGCCAGAACCCCGAAACTGGTGTCGTTGAGCAATCAACCTGCTGTGAAAATACGGCGTCCGAGCACCGGATGATGGAAAAACTGATGATCGACTCCCTGGTCACCTGGACATCGGAGTACGGCATTTCCGGATTCCGTTTCGATCTGATGGGGCATCACATGCTGTCGAATATGGAGAAGGCATTGGCCGCCGTAACTGCAGTCGATCCAGACACCTACTTCTACGGTGAGGGCTGGAACTTCGGTGAAGTCGCCAATAATGCGCGTGGCGTCAACGCCATCCAGCCAAACATGGCCGGAACGGGCATCGGCTCCTTCAACGATCGCCTGCGTGACGCCGTACGTGGTGGCGGCCCCTTCGATGGCGGTGACGCACTGCGCGCCAACCAGGGCTTCAGCAATGGTCTGTTCAGTATCCCCAACGACCGAAACAGCGGCAGCGACGCTGAGAAAACCCGCCTGCTGCAGATCAGCGACTGGATCCGCGTTGGCATTGCCGGCAGCCTGAGCGACTATTCGTTGATCACCGCCGATGGCACCACCAGAACCGGCGCGGAGATCGATTACAACGGTCAGAGTGCCGGGTATACCAGCGATCCCCAGGAAATCATCAACTACGTCTCCAAGCACGACAACCAGACGCTCTGGGACAACAACCAGTACAAGGCGGATTTCGCCGCCACGCTTCAGGAACGTGCCCAGATGCAGGTGGTGGGCCTTTCCGTCCCCATCCTCAGCCAGGGCATTCCCTTCATCCATATGGGCTCGGAATTGCTGCGTTCCAAATCCATGGAAAGGGACAGTTACGATTCCGGCGACTGGTTTAATGAAGTCGACTTCAGTTACCAGGAAACCGCCTGGAATCGTGGCCTGCCCCGTCAGGACAAAGACGGCGCGAACTGGGACCTGATCACCGAGATTATCGGCCAGTTCCCGGCCGGCCCAACGCCAAGCGAGATCGACTACACCCGCAAGCAGGTCGAGAAGTTGCTGACCGTTCGTAGCGGAAGCGAGCTTTTCCGTCTACGCACCGCTGAACAGGTCAGTGAGCGGCTGGCGTTCCACAACACCGGTCCCAGCCAGGTACCCGGCGTGATTGCCTTCAGCCTGGACGATGGCCCCGACAACGGCCTGACCGATCTGGACAGCGACGTGGATCAGATCGTCGTGGTGATCAACAGCACAGGGACCCAACAGGCACTGGACACCAGCCTTAGTGAGGCCTTCTCCGTGATGGCGGACACCTCCCCGGAACAGACCGCTGCGGCAGCGAACGGCACCTTCACGGTACCGGCCCTGTCAGTGGCTGTATTCAATCGATAAGGCCGCTGACAACGGCCCTGGCGGCCCCATGGAAGAACAGACCCATGGGGCCAGCAACCATAAAGGAGACAATCATGAACAGGAAACTCACAACGCTGGCTTTGGCCTCGGTTATGGCCATCACAGCCGGTTGCGCCACCACCGGTGGTGAACGCGATTACAGCAAATCCCTGTATCTACGTGGGCAATTTGCCTGGTGGGATGCACTGCCGGAATACAAGGTCAAGAAAGTGGACAACGAGCTCTATCGCACGGAAGTGGAACTCAAGGCTGACGGGCAACCCTACGAGTTCAAGTTTGGTGATGCCAACTGGACGTCAGGCACCAATTGCGGCTATCTGTCGGAAGAAGACAAGGATGTTCAGCTGAACAAACCGGTAAAGACTAATTGCTCCGCGGTCTTCGAAAACTTCCGCTTTACCCCGCCCGAGACTGGTACCTATGGGTTTTACTTCGATGTACGCGGGGAGACCCCCGAAATCTACATCGACGAAGCCATCGAGTAGGAGGGGGAGTTA
>NZ_DFMB01000045.1:599-33925 GCF_002375325.1 Marinobacter sp. UBA3604 | reverse complement strand
CGAGGGTTTGTCAGCAATCTGAACCGGCCCATCAGGCCGGTTTTTTTGTGCCCGCCGATTACATTGCCTGCCGGTTCCGGAGCACAAGCAAGACTGACCACCCACTCCGAAAACACGCCGTAAACCCATCCATGGGGGCTCGGCATTGCCATCCCTGGCAATGCACGGTTTTCAGAGCGGGTGGCCAGCCCTGCCTCCAGAATTGGGAAGAGCCCCTACACGATCACCATGTTGTCTCGGTGGATCATTTCTTCGTCGGAAATGTAGCCCAGAACCTCTGTTATCCGGTTACTTGAGCGACCGGCGATGGCTCTAGCCTCGTCGGCATCGTAGTTGACCAAACCACGGGCGATTTCTTTGCCGCTTTCGTCCACGCAGGAGACCATTTCACCCCGACGGAACTGGCCGGAAACGCTTTTCACACCGACTGGCAGCAGGCTTCGACCGCCCCGGCAGAGAACGTTAACAGCACCCTGATCAAGGGTGAGTTTGCCACGGGTCTGGAGATGGCTGGCGAGCCACTGTTTACGGGCGGCGATTCGACCCTGCTCGGGGAGCAACAGGGTGCCGATGCTTTCGCCGTCGCGCAGGCGGGCGATGGCCTTTTCGATTCGGCCACCGACGATGACGGTGAATGCGCCAGATCGGGCAGCCAGGCGGGCGGCGCGGACTTTGGTTTGCATTCCGCCGCGGCCCAATACACCAGCACCGCCACCGGCCATGGCGTCGAGTTCGGTGTCGTTGGCGCGGCGTTCATCGACCAGTTGGGCACCGGGATTTTTACGAGGGTCTTTGTCAAACAGGCCGAGCTGGTCGGTGAGGATGATCAGGCCATCAGCTTCGATCAGGTTGGCGACCAATGCACCCAGGGTATCGTTGTCACCGAAGCGGATTTCGTCGGTGACAACGGTATCGTTTTCGTTGACGATGGGCACTACGCCGAAGTCGAGCAGCGCCCTCAAGGTGCTGCGAGCATTGAGGTAGCGCTTGCGATCAGACAGGTCGTCGTGGGTCAGCAGGACCTGTGCGGTGTGCAAATCATGTCGTTTGAACTGGGCTTCCCAGGTCTGAACCAGCCCCATCTGACCAACCGCGGCTGCAGCCTGAAGCTCATGCAGTTGCTCAGGGCGAACGGTCCAACCCAGCCGGCTCATGCCTTCAGCCACAGAGCCCGATGACACCACCACCACTTCAACGCCAGCAGTGACCAACTCTGCAATCTGGTCCACCCACAACCCGAGAGCAGCAACATCCAGACCCCTGCCATCGTTGGTTAGCAAGGCGCTTCCGATTTTTATTACCAGGCGACGGGCATGACGTAATTGGGTGCGTGTACTCATTACATTCCAGCTCAGGGAGCGGACAGGCGGGGGGCTTGCTGGCGGATACGCGGTGAATACATCCATGTACGCTCGACAAAAACATCCATGTTTTTGTCGATCCACCAGCAAGTCCCCCGCCTGTCCGACAATACTTTGGCAGTTAACTCTGACGACATAACCCGCTACTCAGGAGCGTAGACCACTTCTACATCGTAATCATCGTCATCGAAGTCGTCGTCATCATCGTCATCCTGACGGGCTTCGCGACGGATCTGCCGCTCGGCTTCGATTCTTGCTCGCGCCTCTTCGTCCATTTTCCGGCGGCGTGCGGCTTCGCGCTCGGCAAACTCGGGGTTCTCCGCTTCTTCCTGGGCCTGATCTTCTATCCAGCGCATTACGGCCTGAGTCAACGGCTTGGTACCTTCGCCGCTGAGTGCGGAGATGCTGAATACAGGACCTTTCCAGTCAAGTTCATCGATGATGGCCTGGCAGTGTGCCTCACGGTCTACTTCAGAGACCATATCTACTTTGTTCAGTACCAGCCAACGCTCGCGGCTGGCAAGGGTTTCGCTGAACTTTTCCAGCTCGTGCTCAATCGCACGTACGCTTTCCACTGGCGAAGACCCGTCGTAAGGCGCCACGTCCACGAGGTGCAGCAGCAAGCGTGTGCGCACCAGGTGCTTGAGGAAACGGATTCCCAGCCCTGCGCCTTCCGCCGCGCCCTCTATCAACCCGGGAATGTCTGCGATGACGAAACTCTGATGAGCCTGCACGCTGACCACACCGAGATTGGGCACCAGGGTGGTGAACGGATAGTCCGCCACCTTGGGGCGGGCAGCTGACACGGAACGGATAAAGGTGGACTTGCCGGCATTGGGCATACCCAGCAGGCCGACATCCGCCAGCACTTTCAGCTCCAGCCGCAGGTTCCGAAGTTCACCCTCGGAGCCTTTTGTGGTCTGACGCGGAGCGCGGTTGACCGAGGATTTGAAACGGGTATTACCCAGCCCATGAAAACCGGCCTGAGCCACTTTCAGGCGCTCACCGGCACGGGTCAGGTCCCCCAACACTTCGTGGGTATCCATATCCACAACCGTAGTGCCTACCGGCACCAGCAACATGAGGTCGTCGCCCTTGATGCCAGTGCAGTTGCGGCCTGAGCCTGGCTGACCATTCTCGGCTTTGTGCTTACGCTGGAACCGGTAATCGATCAGTGTATTGAGCGCACTGTCGGCCTCCAGGTACACAGAGCCACCGTCGCCACCGTCACCACCATCGGGTCCGCCTTTGGGCACATATTTTTCACGACGGAAACTCAGGCAACCGTGACCGCCCTTGCCCGCCTCTACAATGATGGTGGCTTCGTCTACGAACTTCATCAATCAACCCTTTGCGCCCTGCGCATAAACTAAAAAGCCCCGCAGCCTCATGGAAGCTATGCGGGGCTCCAGGTGGCTCTGATATCAAATCATATCAGGGCCACCGAAGGTTCGACAGAACCCGAGATCGCCGCTGCTTACGCAGCCGGAACGATACTCACGAACTTGCGGTTCTCCGGACCCTTTACCTCAAACACGACCTGTCCGTTTGCGGTTGCAAACAGAGTGTGGTCCTTGCCGAGGCCAACGTTGTGACCCGGGTGGAAACGAGTGCCACGCTGACGAACAATGATGCTACCTGCAGATACAGTCTCGCCGCCGAAGCGCTTCACACCAAGTCGTTTCGACTCGGAATCGCGACCGTTACGGGTACTACCTGCTGCCTTTTTATGAGCCATTACAAGCCTCCTTATCTAAGGGGTTACTCGAGGGTCTTAGCCCTTGATACCCGTGATCTTGACTTCAGTAAACCACTGACGGTGGCCCTGACGCTTCATGGAATGCTTCCGACGACGGAACTTGATGATCTGGATCTTGTCGTGACGGCCGTGGCTAACCACTTCCGCAGTCACTTTGGCACCATCAACAACCGGCGCACCTACCTGAACCTTGTCACCATCGGCGATCAGCAGAACGCGGTCAAACTCGACGTTGCCGCCAGTTTCCACTTCCAGCTTTTCCAGCTTCAGAGTTTCGCCTTCTTTTACACGGTGCTGCTTACCACCGCTAACAATAACTGCGTACATTAACGTTCTCCGCGATTGACCCATCCCTGCTCTTATCCACCTGGTTCTAAGGGAAGCGCTTCGGCAACCCTATAGCAGGGAGCGCAGGTTGGGATGAGTTGGGCGCGTGATTGTACGAAAACCTCCGCCGCTTTACAAGCCAAGTTGACACCGATCACCGCAATACCTAGCATTGCGGCACCCGCCTATTTTTCCAACGAAAACACCAGACAAGGGATCGGACAAGCCGCATGACAGCCCAGCGTATTTACGACACCGTCGCGGACGACTTCAGCCGCGTCAACGACCTGATCATCAAGCGGCTGTCATCCGACGTTCCCCTGGTCGAGAAAATCGCCCAATACATAATTGAAAGTGGTGGTAAGCGCCTGAGGCCACTACTGGTTTTACTCTCAAGCCGAGCCCTGGCCTATGAACGGGACGATCACCTGAAGCTCGCTGCGGTCATCGAATTCCTGCACACGGCGACGCTCCTGCACGATGATGTGGTGGACACCTCAAACATGCGCCGCGGCCGCAGTACCGCCAATGCACGCTGGGGCAACGCACCCAGCGTGCTGGTAGGTGATTTCCTCTACGCCCGAGCCTTCGAGATGATGGTGGAACTCCAGAATCTGAAAATCATGGATGTGCTGTCCCATGCCACAGCCGTGATTGCCGAAGGGGAAGTCCTTCAGCTGATGAATGTAAAAAATCCGGACGTCAGCGAAGACAAGTACATGGAGGTTATTCACAACAAAACCGCCATGCTGTTCGAAGCAGCCTCCCACACCGGCGCGCTGCTCGCTGGTGCGAGTGACGACCAGGAGCGGGCGCTGAGCGCTTACGGCAAGCACCTGGGCCTGGCTTTCCAATTGGTGGATGACGTGCTGGACTATCGAGGCGAGGCAGAAGCCATGGGCAAGAATGTGGGCGACGATCTGGCCGAAGGCAAACCCACTCTGCCGCTGATCTACGCCATGGCTAACGGCAGCGATGAGGAAAAACACCTGATACGTCAGGCCGTCCGCAAGGGTGGACTGGATGACCTACCCAGGATCCTCGACATCGTGAACCGCTCGGGCGCGCTGGAATACACCATGGAACGCGCTAAAGCAGAAGCCCAGGCAGCCCAGGACTGCCTGAAAGACATTCCGGAATCTGACCACCGGAATGCGCTTACGCTGCTGACCGAAGTTGCGGTCGCTCGGGTCAGCTAGTCACCCCGGAACAACCTTAGCCTTCGAAATCAGGCCCCAACGCTTCGCGGTTGTGGGCCGATGTGAAATCCAGCCTTGGCCCCACCGGCACAATCTGCGTCGGATTGACCGTGCGCTGACTGACGTAGTAATGCCGCTTGATCTGCCGAATATCCACTGTATCCGCCACGCCGGGCACTTGATACAGATCCCGCAGGTACCTGGAGAGCGCCGGAAAGTCCGCAATTCTCTGGCGATTGCACTTGAAGTGACTGAAGTACACAGCATCGAATCGAATCAACGTGGTAAACAATCGCCAATCCGCCTCAGTCAACCGATTGCCAGCCAGATAACGCTGCCCTGAAAGGCGATCCTCCAACCAATCAAGAGACTCAAACAACGCCCCATACGCCTCTTCGTATTTATCCTGGGCAGTCGCAAATCCGGCCTTATAAACGCCGTTGTTCACGGTGTGATAAACCCGCTCGTTCACCTCATCGATCTCACCGTGAAGTTCTTCAGGGTGAAAATCCAGATCACTTCGAACGCCATCCAGCCCATCGAATGCCGAGTTAAACATGCGAATAATATCCGCCGATTCATTACTGACAATCGTTTGCCTTTGCTTGTCCCACAGCGTCGGTACCGTCACCCGCCCGGAATAGTCGGGCGCCGCCTTCAGATAAACTTCGTACATGAAGCGCTTTCCATTGGCCGTGTCCTGATGCGACTCGTCATTCGGCCGGAACTCCCAGCCATTCTCAAGCATATCCGGATGCACAACCGACACCGAGATATGTTTCCCCAGCCCCTTGAGCGCCCGAAAAATCAACGTCCGATGGGCCCAGGGACACGCCATGGACACGTACAGGTGATACCGGCCCGATTCCGCTGGAAAGCCCCCTTCTCCGGCGGGCCCCGGCGAGCCATCCGCCGTAACCCAGTTGCGGAACCGGGCGGCCTCACGCTCGAACTTGCCGCCGGTTTTCGAGGTGTCGTACCACTGATCTTGCCATTTTCCGTCGACGAGAAGTCCCATAACCCTTTACTCCTGAACCTGATGTTTTGAGAAGGCGACTGCGATATCTGGTGATTGCGGCAGGGATGGGTCGTAAAAACCGTGCATTGCCATGGATGGCAATGCCGAGCCCCCAGGGATGGGTTTACGGCGTGTTTTTACGACCCATCCCTGGCGCGATCCAACTCCGAGCCTTCAAATATCTGAATAAGCCTTAAATCTTTAACGGGAAGAATACCGGCCACCCTGCTACGCTCTCAAACAATCAATTCTGGCCAACACCATCAGATAATTCGAACATGCACACAGCCATCACCATAGATGCCCTCAAAGTTCTCGATGCCATCGACCGCAAAGGCAGCTTCGCCGGCGCCGCCAACGAACTCTTCCGCGTTCCCTCCGCGATCAGCTACACCGTCCAGAAACTCGAAGAAGACCTCAACGTCGCCATCTTCGACCGCACCGGCCACCGAGCGGCCCTCACCCCAGCCGGTCGCTATCTGTTGGAAGAGGGCCGCACCCTGCTGGAAGCTGCTGAAAACCTGGCCCACACCACCCGCCAGGTAGCACAAGGCTGGGAAACCCGACTGCGGATCGGATTCAACTCCCTGTTACCGGCTGAGTGCCTGTTTCCCGCTGTAAAAGAGTTTTACGAACTCGGCGTACCGGTGGAGGTACAGCTGGTGGAAGAAGTTTTCGCGGGCTCCTGGGATGCGCTGCAAAGCCGACGAATTGATCTGGTTGTTGGCGCCGATCAGGTGAGCAAACCTGCAGGCTCTTTCACCACAAAACCGCTGGGAAACATGACGTTCGTCTACGCAGTAGCACCGGACCACCCTCTGACAAAGGCCTCTCAGCCTCTGAGGGAGGAGGATATTGTTCGCTTCCCCGCGGCAGTAGCCGCAGACACTTCCCGCTCCTTGCCCCCCGGCCACGCCGGCATATTCCGCCGTCAGCGAACTGTGACCGTCGCCAATATCGACCAGAAGATCGCCGTGCAAACAGCCGGCCTTGCGGTCGGATGGCTTCCAGAAGCACGCGTACGCGACCAGCTAGCGGATGGCAGCCTGAAAGCGCTCAGGGTCCATGAGCCCAGACAGGCCATCCAGCTTCACCTGGCCCGCCACGCCGAAGATCAGGGAAAAGCGTTGATGTGGTTCTGGGATAAGCTGGGAGATTCACCCGATATTGCTGACTGGCTGGCCCCCTGAATAGCCGTCAAAACAGGTCTGACTCCACCACATAAGTCTCCCGGGCAAAACAGCCAACAGAATAGCGGCACAGTCGTTTATACTGCCCCCACACAAGAACCTGTGAACGGAGCTCAAACCATGCGGCAGCTGTCGGAGCTGGACGCCTCATTCCTGTACCTGGAGTCCGAAACCGCCCCCATGCACATTGGCGGCATCTATCTTTTTGATGCCCGGGAGCGCGACAAACCGCTGGCCTTCAGCACCTTTGTCGCCTATCTGCGAAGCCGGCTCCATGTGGTCCCTCTCTTTCGCCAGCGCCTGAAAGAAATACCCCTGCGGCTAGGACGTCCCTACTGGATTGACGATCCAGATTTCAGTATCGAGAGGCACCTGGCTTATGTGAACCTCGGCAACCACGGAAAAGTCGATAGCCTGATGGGACTGGCCTCGCGAATTCTGGAAGAACCACTCAAACGGGATCGCCCACTGTGGCATATCACTTTTGTGGACGGGTTCCAACTCGACGACGATGCGGACAGCAAAAGTTTCGCCCTCATCGTGAAACTGCATCATGCCGCCATTGATGCGTTCAGTGGCGAGGAAATCATTGGCAAACTTCTGGAATACTCACCAAAAGCGAGAACGATAGAAACACCGCGCCCCTGGTACCCGCAGCCGGAACCGTCGGAAGAAAGGGTTATTCTCCAGGCCGGTGCAAACCTGCTGCGCAAACCCTTGCAAATGACGTCCCTCGCCATAAGTGCCGCCGAAGCCACTGCTCGTGGGCTCATACAAAAGCAGATGCGAAAGCTGCCGTTGCCGTTCCCCCTGTTTTCCGCGCCTCACAGTCCGTTTAACCGCCAGATTACCGCCAACCGCAAGATCGTTTCGGCCAGCCTGGATCTATCCCGGCTAAAGGCCATCAAAGCAGCACTCGGTGATGTAACCCTGAACGACGTCGTCCTCGGTCTGTGCGCTGAAACATTAAGCCGCTACCTGGCCATGAGTGACGCCACAACGGAACGATCGCTGGTAGCGATGACACCGATTTCCGTGCGCTCAAGCAGCCTTCGCAAGGCCACCGGCAACCAGATGTCCGCCATGTTACTGGACCTGGCCACCACTGAGCCCAATCCCGCCGAACGAATTCGTCGCATACACTGGAATGCGGTGGAATCCGAGCCCTACCGTGAAGCCATTGCAGCAGACAGGCTGACAGAACTCCTGCCCTCCACCATGCTGGCACTCTCTGCAAGACTGTATTCTGAACTGCAGATTGCGCAACGGTACCAGCCGGTATTCAACCTTCCGATCACCAACGTACCCGGGCCGCAAGTGCCGCTGTACTTACAAGGCTCACGTCTGGTGAGGCAATTTAACTCCGCCCCCCTGTTCGACAGCATGGGATTGGTGATTGTCGCGGTGAGCTATCAGGGCAATCTGACGATCAATTTCACCTTGTGCCCCGACGTAGTGGCTGACGGCGACTCACTGCCGGAACTGCTCGAAAACAGCCTGAAATCGATCGAATCGGCGGCCGAGACTCTGCCACCGCATGAAGAAGACACGTGCGAGCACCCCGACAGCCACCCTACTCTGACCGACGAGGCACTGAACCTCATGGAAGGTGCTCTACGGAGAACGTTCAGGCGATTTCGCAACTGAACGACAGTGGCGAGCGGCAGAAACGCCGCCCGTCCGGATTGCGCATTACTCGAAGGCCCAGCGCAGGAACGCCCGCCTCTCTTCCTCATTTGCCTGCCCCCAAAGTGACTTGAGCTCACCCAGAGTACTCATGGAGTCGGTGCTCGCGCCTCCAACACTTTCTCCTTCGCCACCAGAGCCGACCGGTGCCCTTGCAGCAGTTCGGGTGCCGGCGGGCTGACCATTCCAGGCGCTGGCGGTGGCTACAACGTTACCGGACTCATCAACGACATCCGCCGTGAAATTGTTAGCGAAAGCCTCCGCATCGCTCTTGTTGGCGGGAGGCTCAAAACTGAAACGGTAGGTATCACCCGGTTGCACATTGATCATCACTGCCTGGGGCGCTGTTTCAACGACGTGCACTTTGGATTCGCCATTACGGACCACGCCACTCTTGGCCCAGATCGTCTTATAGGTAAACACAACCTGATTTTCGCCCGGTAAGAGCTCGTAATTCAGGGCCAGGTCATCCATTAGAAAGTTACCGAGATTGCGACCATTCACCTGCTGCACCCGAATTTCGCCCGGGGATTCAAGGACGGCGGCCTGTGAGGAGTCCACGGCGTCACCCTCCCAGGTTTGGACGTTGCTCATGGTAGAGCTACAGCCCGCGAGCAAAACCATGGCAACAAGGGCCACTGCACTGAATCGTACTTTTTTGAAAAAGACTAAAACGTGATAGATACTTATGCTATATCCTTGTGCTGGTCGCCAGTTTCTACCGGCGGATAATCACTTGTGGTTGAAAGGCATTTTGAAGAGTGGCCGAGCCAAGGGCAAGACATGCAGCCTGTTTACAGTAACCCGATGACACTCCGGTTACGGGGAAGGCATCAAGTCTACCCAAAAATTGTAAAAAAATGTTGAATTCGGCGGGAATTGATTTAATTTTAAACAGTCAGGAAATCGAAATAGCGCCCACCCGGTGTAAAAGTGCACCGAAGGGCTCAGGAGACAACATGGATACCCAACGTCGGTCCGGAGAAAACGGTCCCGCACCGTTCCGAAGCAGTCGGTTCTTCTGCGTCGGGAGCAAGTGGTATTTCACCACGCGGGAGGGCTTCGACAGCGGTCCCTTTGCCTCCCGGCAACGCGCAGAAACCGGCCTCAGGCGCTTCCTGCATGTTGTGCGACTTCTTCCGGAAGAGCAACAAGTCCACTGATCTGGACTGCCCTCCAGTCTCAGAACGATGTTCAGACAATGACCGCCATCAACCACCGGTCGATGGCGAGCAGGCACAGTAACGCCATGAAACCCGCCACGACATCATCCACCATAATGCCCAGCCCGCCCGGCAAATACTCATCCAACCAACTAATAGGCCAGGGCTTGAGCACATCGAAAAGCCGAAACAACGTGAAGGCCATCAGAATGCCGTAAACGTTGTCCGGAAAAAGTCCCAGCGCGATCCACATGCCCACAAACTCGTCCCAGACGATACCCCCATGATCGTGGACCTTTAGATCTGCGGCTGTCTTGCCACACAACCAGATCCCAACCACGAAGGCCAGCAAGACAATCACCCAGTAAGCGACGGGCGGCAACCAGGCAAAGCAGAACCAGACGGGAATCGCCGCAAGACTGCCCCAGGTGCCAGGCGCCCTGGCAGCAGTACCACTACCAAACCCAAACGCCAACAGATGGACGGGATTACGAAGAAACCCTGGCGGCAGCAGTGCTTCAGTGAACTCCGGTTCCTGGAGGTTATTGTCGCTGCTCATGAATCAGTTCCTGAAATGGTCGTATCCTCCCGCTGACAGGTTCTCAGTATGGTCTCCCCAGTCAATGGTTACACCCTTCCCGGCAACGACCTCGCCAATAACGGTCAACTCACGCCGGATATCTTCGGGGAGATTAGCCCAAACCCGTGGAGGCACTGTAACGCATAACTCATAATCGTCCCCGGCGTTCAATGCCAGGCCGGCAGCAGACTGGCCCACAAGGCGTTTCAGATGTTGCGACACCGGCACACGGCTCGCATCGATACTGGCCGCAACCTCAGAGGCCTCAAGAATATGCCCCAGGTCTGCCACCAGGCCGTCAGATACATCCACCGCTGCTGTTGCGAATCCGCGCAGAGCCGTGCCAAGCGCAAGCCTGGGCTCCGGAAAATGATACCTTCGCAGGACTGCCTGCACTTCCGGCCCGGGGCTATCATTTTCAAGGTGGTCCAATGCCGCTCCGGCCTCTCCCAGCATTCCGGAAACACAGATGTAGTCCCCCACCTGGGCTCCAGACCTCAGGATGGCCTCACCTTTCGGTACCGTACCATGAACCTGCATGCTCAGGGTCAGTGGGCCTCTCGTGGTGTCGCCTCCAGCGAGCGACAGGCCAAAATGTCTGGCAGCGTTTGCCAGTCCGCACGCATAGGCGCTCAGCCAGTCCGGGTCGGCATCGGGAAGCGTTAACGCGAGGGTAAAACAAACAGGATCGGCCCCCATGGCAGCAAGATCACTCGCGGCCACAGCAAGGCTTCGCCAACCCAGCTTTTCGGGGTCATAGTGATAGGGGAAATGCACGCCCTCAACCAGGGCGTCCACGGAAAAAACCAGGTCCAGGCCTGACCCAACACGCTGAATGGCGCAGTCATCACCGGGCCCCAGCATAACCGCGGATGCGTTTCCAACCTCGGCGATGGGAAAGAAATAGCGGCGGATCAGCTCGAATTCACCCATCACTCAGCGGGGACGGGTCTCGGCCAGTCGCAGTCGATGACTGAGCTTGTCCAGAAGGCTGTTGACGAACTTATGACCTTCGGTGCCACCAAACCTCTTGGCCATCTCGATGCCTTCGTTGATCACCACTTTGTAAGGAACATCCAGTCGATGCTTGAGCTCGTACGCGCCCAGGCGCACGATCGCCAATTCAATGGCATCCACCTCTTGGATCGGGCGATCAAGGAATGGCTCCAGCAGGCGGTCTAACTCAGCCTGCTCCCGGTGGACGCCCCGGAGGAGATCGCGAAAATAGGCCGCATCCACTTTCGACATGTCGTTGTCGACGATGAATTCGGATTCGATATCGGTGATCGAGCTTTTGCTGAAGTGGCGCTGGTAAAGGCCTTGCATCGCCAGAGCCCGGGCTCTGCGTCTGTCGCCCGCCTTAGGTTGGCCCGCCGGGGCCGGTTGCGCGGCACTGTCTTCCGATGCGCTCATTATTCACCCAGCTTTTTGAAGAGGCTGACCATTTCCAGGGCCGTGATCGCCGCTTCGGCGCCTTTGTTACCGGCCTTGGTACCGGCCCGCTCTATTGCCTGCTCGATGGAATCGACCGTCAGCACGCCGAACGTCACCGGCACGTCGGTTTCGAGGCTAACCGCGCCCAAACCACTGGAGGCTTCGCCTGCCACATAGTCGAAATGTGGTGTACCACCACGAATAACCGCACCCAGTGCAATAATCGCATCGTGGTTGCCAGTTTCCGCCACACGTTTAACCGCCAGCGGCATCTCATAGGCACCGGGAACCCGCACAATCGTGATATCGGAATCGGCGATACCGTGACGACGCAGGGTATCAACCGCACCTTCCACCAGGCTCTCAACCACAAAACCGTTGAAACGACCGACAACCAATGCATATTTACCGCTGCAGTGAGTGAAATCGCCTTCTATTACTTTAATATCTGCCATGCATGGCTCCTTCATTGGCAGCCCCGCCGTTACGATGCGAGGCTGCCGGGGTTCATTATTCGGGTGTGTAGGGCACGTATTCCACAACTTCCAGCTCGAATCCGGAAATGGCAGAAAACTTGATGGGCGGGCTCAGCAGGCGCATTTTGCCAACACCGAGATCCCTCAGAATCTGTGAGCCGGTACCAACGGTAAAATAAACACCGGAGCTGCCCTTACCCGCGGACTTCTTATCCTGTTCGAAAAATTCGTGGATACGATCTTCAAGATTGTAGCTGTCTTCGGCGCTGTTGAGCAGGACAACGACGCCACGACCCTCACTCGCCACCTTTTCCAGAGCATGATGCAATGGCCAGCTACGGGAATCGGCGCGGCGGGCGCCGAGCAGGTCACGCAGAGTATCCGTGATGTGCACACGCACCAATACCGGATCCTCGGCCGCAATATCGCCCATCACCATGGCCAGATGGGTGGAACCCTGGATTTTGTCGCGATAGGTTCGCAAGTTGAATACACCGTACTCGGTGTCCAGGTCATACTGCTCAACGCACTCGATGGTGCGCTCGTTCAATGTCCGGTAGTGAATCAGATCCGCGATCGTGCCAATCTTGAGGTCGTGAGTTTCGGCAAATTTTTCCAGATCTTCACGGCGGGCCATGGACCCATCGTCGTTCATGATTTCACAGATCACGCCGGCAGGCTCACAACCAGCGAGGGCTGCAAGATCACAGGATGCCTCGGTATGGCCGGCTCGGCTGAGCACCCCGCCGGGGTCTGACATCAGTGGAAAAATGTGTCCCGGCTGAACCAGGTCAGACGCTTTTGCATCGCGGGCAACCGCGGCCTGGACCGTTCGCGCACGGTCGGCGGCAGAGATACCCGTCGTTACACCTTCCGTCGCTTCAATGGACAGAGTGAACTTGGTGCCAAAACCCGATGCATTCTGCTGCACCATCAACGGTAGCCCAAGCTGTTCGCAACGATGGCGCGTCATCGGCATACAAATCAGTCCACGACCGAAACGGGCCATGAAGTTGATGGCCTCTGGCGTACAATGCTCTGCGGCCATCACCAGGTCACCTTCGTTTTCCCGGTCCTCATCATCCATCAGGATAACCATCTTGCCCTGACGGATATCGTCGATAATGTCTTTAATGCTGTTCAGTGCCATACCGTATTTGCATCCTGTTGGTCTGTCCGCCCGAGTATCGGTGCCGGCAGCCATGAATTTAGTAACCGTTACCCCGGCGCGAGGATCAATCGTTGGTCCTCGCCCAGTTGACGGCGATCCAGCACTTTCCATTGCACCTTGTCCGCCATGGATTCCAGCGGCAGATTGGCCGTGGGGCGGCCGGTACTGCCCAGGAACACCGGCGCCTGGTAGAGCCACAACTCGTCGACCAGGCGCTCACTTATAAAGGTGCCGGCCAGCGTTGGACCAGCTTCCACCAACAATTCGTTGATGCCTAACTCCCCCAGTGAGTCGAGCAACTCGCGCACATCAATTCCATTGTCCTTCCAGGCCACACCCGTCAGGCCCACGCCCAACGCGGCAAGGTCCTGTGCCGGCGCCGTTGCCAGTGCTGGGGAGGCACAATACACCTGGACATTGCCACCCTGAAGGATCGTAGCGCCAGGAGGTGTGCGCGCGTCCCGGTCCGCGATCACGCGCAGGGGTTGGCGGGACGGTTCCGTAGCATCGCCAATGTCACCCAACTCAGTTCGACGAACTGTCAGTGAAGGGTTGTCAGCCAGCACCGTGCCCACCCCTGTCAGGACGGCATCGCTGATGGCCCTGAGCCGCTGGACATCGCGGCGGGACTCCGAGCCGGTAATCCACTGACTTTCACCAGAGGCCATGGCCGTCCTGCCGTCAAGGCTCGCAGCCATTTTAAGCCGGACATAGGGTCTGCCGACGTTCATTCGCTTCATGAAGCCGGGATTCAATCGCACGGCCTCTTCCGCCAGCAGGCCTTCCGTTACACGAATGCCCGCCTCTCGGAGCATATCCAGGCCGCGACCGGATACCGAGGGGTTGGGGTCCTTGGTCGCCGCAAACACGTGGGCGATGCCCGCTTCTATCAGGGCTTTGGCACAAGGCGGAGTACGGCCAAAATGACTGCAGGGTTCCAGCGTGACATAGGCCGTTGCGCCACGGGCATCAGGCCCAGCCTGGCTGAGTGCGCGCGTTTCTGCATGGGCCTCGCCTGCTCGCTCATGCCAGCCTTCGCCCAGAACCTTGCTGCCTCGGGCGATGACGCAACCCACCCGCGGGTTGGGATGCGTCGAATAACGACCACGCCAGGCAAGCTGAACCGCCCGAGCCATAAACGCCGTGTCCTGAGCGTCGATCATGCCTGTCCTTCGGAAGAATGGTTATCCGCCAGGGCCTTGGCCACATCCACCGGGTCTTCGCCCGAAGTCGCTGAAAGGCGCTCGATCTCTTCCTTAAACTCGTTGACGTCCTGAAAGCTGCGGTACACCGACGCGAAGCGCACGTAGGCCACTTTGTCCAATTGACGCAACTCCGTCATCACTTCTTCACCGAGTTGCATGGACTTGACCTCACGCTCGCCGGTCGCCCGCAACCGGAATCGGATGCGATTCAGCGCCGCCTCAATTTCCTCGATGCTCACCGGGCGCTTCTCCAGGGCTTTCATCAGGCCAGCCCGGAGTTTTTCCTCATCGAAAGGCTGACGGGTGCCGTCCTGCTTGACCACTCGAGGCATCACAAGCTCAGCCGACTCGAACGTTGTAAAACGCTCACGGCAGGACAGGCACTCCCTGCGGCGACGCACCTGATCACCCTCGGCCACCAGCCGGGAGTCGATTACCTTGGTATCCGCTTCACCACAGAAAGGACAATGCATACTCAGAAGCTCCTGCAAACCATCGGGCCAGGCAACAAGGCCTGCCCGAGGGCGCAATCAGGCTATTTAGCCGGCGTAAACCGGGAACCGCGAACACAGGCCTTCAACCTGCTCACGAACCCGGTCATTAACGGATTCATCTTCCAGGCTATCCAGGATATCGCACATCCAGCCAGCCAGATCGCGACACTCGGACTCTCCGAAACCACGAGTGGTCACCGCGGGCGTACCGATGCGCAGGCCGGAGGTGACGAACGGCGAACGCGGATCGTTAGGTACTGCGTTCTTGTTCACGGTGATGTGCGCTCGGCCCAGGGCTGCGTCTGCATCCTTACCGGTGATGTCCTGTTTGATCAGGCTGACCAGGAACAGGTGATTCTCTGTACCACCGGAAATCACATCGAATCCGCGGGACACAAACACCTCAGCCATGGCCTTGGCATTCTTGATCACCTGTTTCTGATACACCTTGAACTCGTCGCTCATGGCTTCCTTGAAACAAATCGCCTTGGCAGCAATAACGTGCATCAAGGGGCCGCCCTGGCCGCCAGGGAATACAGCGGAGTTAAGCTTTTTCTGCAAGTCGGCATCGTCACAGGCCAGGATCAAACCACCACGGGGGCCACGCAGGGTCTTATGGGTAGTCGTCGCAACCACGTGGGCATGAGGTACCGGGTCTGGATAAACACCAGCAGCCACAAGACCTGCCACGTGGGCCATGTCCACAAACAGATAGGCGTCAACCTTATCGGCAATCGCGCGGAATCGGGCAAAGTCCAGCTCCTGGGAGTAGGCTGAGAAACCGGCGATGATCATCTTGGGTTTGTGCTCAACGGCAAGGCTTTCCACCTCATCGTAATCGATCAGCCCCGTGTCCGGGTTCAGGCCATACTGGACGGCGTTGTAGATCTTGCCGGAGAAGTTGACGCTGGCACCATGGGTCAGGTGCCCACCATGGGCCAGGCTCATGCCCAGAACCGTATCACCCGGCTTGAGCAGCGCCATGAATACGGCAGAGTTGGCCTGTGAGCCGGAATGCGGCTGCACATTGGCGTAGGCAGCACCAAACAATTCTTTGGCCCGGCTGATGGCCAGGTCCTCGGCGATGTCGACAAACTCACAGCCGCCGTAATAACGTTTGCCGGGATAGCCTTCGGCATACTTGTTGGTCAGCGCACTACCCTGGGCTTCCATCACCCGGGGGCTGGTATAGTTCTCAGACGCGATCAGCTCGATATGAGCCTCCTGGCGTTTCTCTTCCGCCTGAATGGCGTTCCAGAGCTCGTCGTCAAAACCGGCGATTTTCATATCACGATTAAACATGGATGCGCTGCCCCTATGTGCTTAGCTGCCCGAAAAAATGGGCCGCTATTCTATCTTACAAATGGGTAAAAAATCACCCTTTATGCCGTCCGCAGATACCGACACGCCGCCGCCTGCGCTTTTTGCTCAATTGCTATCCCCGGTTGGTTTCGATACCTTACTCGGTCAATATTCATTGGTTGCGGCTACTAGCTATTGGCGTTACGGCCATCGGTCAGGGCGATCCGGGATACGCTGTGAATACGTCCCTGTACGCTCGACAAAATCATCCTTGATTTTGACGATCCCGGATCGCCCTGACCGACGGCCTTAGTCAGACACCATCAGTAATTCCGACACTTACACTCGCAAGAAGGATTCCGACACATGGCGCAATACGTATACACCATGAACCGCGTGGGCAAGGTGGTTCCGCCCAAGCGTGAAATCCTCAAAGACATTTCCCTGAGCTTTTTCCCAGGCGCGAAAATCGGCGTACTGGGCCTGAACGGCGCTGGTAAATCTACGTTGCTACGCATTATGGCCGGTATCGACCAGGATTACATTGGTGAGGCCCGCCCCCAACCCGGCATCAACGTCGGCTACCTGCCCCAAGAACCGGAACTGGACGACGCCAAGACCGTCAAGGAAATCGTCGATGAGGCGGTCTCGGGCGTCCATAACGCACTGGCGGAGCTGGATCAGGTCTATGCCGCCTATGCCGAGCCGGATGCCGACTTTGATGCCCTCGCCAAGAAACAGGGCGAACTGGAAGCCTTTATACAGGCTTCCGACGGCCACGATATTGAGCGCAAGATGGAAGTGGCGGCCGATGCCCTTCGCCTGCCGGCCTGGGACGCCATGGTAAAAAACCTCTCCGGCGGTGAGCGCCGCCGCGTGGCGCTTTGCCGTCTGCTGCTGTCCAGCCCGGACATGCTGTTGCTGGACGAGCCCACCAACCACCTGGATGCCGAATCTGTAGCCTGGCTGGAACGCTTCCTGCACGACTACACCGGCACCGTGGTTGCCATCACCCACGACCGCTACTTCCTGGACAACGTGGCCGGCTGGATTCTGGAGCTGGATCGTGGTCAGGGCATTCCGTTTGAGGGCAACTACAGCCAATGGCTGGAGAACAAGGAAAAACGCCTGGAAGTTGAAGCCAAACAGGAAGCATCTCGCCAGAAGACCATCAAACACGAGCTGGAATGGGTGCGCAGCAACGCCAAAGGCCGTCAGTCCAAGAGCAAGGCCCGCCTGGCCCGCTTCGAAGAAATGAGCTCCCAGGAATTCCAGAAGCGCAACGAAACTAACGAACTATACATCCCACCTGGCCCTCGCCTGGGCGACAAGGTGATTGAGATTGATGGTATCAGCAAGTCCTTCGATGACCGTCTGCTTTACGAAGACGTGTCGCTAAGCGTTCCCCCGGGTGCGATTGTCGGCATCATCGGCGGCAACGGTGCAGGCAAGTCCACGCTGTTCCGGATGATTGGCGACTACGACAAACCGAACTCCGGCACCATCACCGTGGGTGAAACCGTCAAGCTGGCCTACGTGGACCAGATGCGGGACCTGAACGGCGACAACACCGTCTGGGAAGAGCTCAGCGACGGCAACGATATTATCAAGATCGGTAACTACGAAACCCCGTCACGAGCCTATGTAGGTCGTTTCAACTTCAAGGGCTCCGACCAGCAGAAGCGTGTGGCCGACTTGTCGGGCGGTGAACGCAACCGCCTGCACCTGGCGAAACTGCTCAAGGAAGGTGGCAACGTGCTGCTGTTGGACGAACCGACCAACGACCTCGACGTGGAAACCCTGCGTGCCCTGGAGGAAGCCCTGCTCAACTTCCCAGGCTCCGCTTTGGTGATCTCGCACGACCGCTGGTTCCTGGACCGTGTGGCCACTCACATCCTGGCGTTCGAGGACGATGGTGAAGTGGTCTACTTCGAAGGCAACTTCAGCGAATACGATGAAGATCACAAGAAGCGGAAGGGCGACTCTGCCATGGTGCCCCAGCGCATGAAGTATAAGAAGCTGGCCTGATGGCAAAAGCAAAAACCGCCTATGTCTGCTCCGAATGCGGTGCGGATTATTCAAAGTGGCAGGGGCAATGCACCGCCTGCCAGGCCTGGAATACGATCAGCGAGGTCCGCGGCATCAGTGGCGGCAACGCCAAGGGTGCCCGCGGCGCCCGCTTTGAGGGCTTTGCGGGCAGTCTCTCAGAGGTAAAAAGCCTTGACGACGTCAGCCTTGCCGAACAGCCGCGCATCAGCTCCGGCATGCAGGAGTTTGACCGCGTTCTGGGCGGCGGGCTTGTGGAAGGTTCCGCCATCCTGATGGGCGGCCATCCGGGCGCTGGTAAGAGCACCCTCTTGCTTCAGGCGGTCTGCCACCTGGCGTCCAGCGTTCCAGCCCTGTACGTCACAGGCGAGGAATCGCTGCAGCAGGTCGCCATGCGCGCCAAGCGTCTGGGGCTGCCCACCAAAGATTTGAAGATGCTCTCGGAAACGAGTGTCGAGCGGGTCATGCAGGTTGCCGAGGCTGAAAAGCCGCGCATTCTGGTGGTGGACAGTATCCAGGTTATGCATGTCGCCGAGTCGGAATCCGCTCCAGGCAGTGTCTCCCAAGTTCGCGAAAGCGCAGCTTACCTGACCCGCTTTGCCAAGCAGACCGGCACCATTCTATTCCTGGTGGGCCACGTTACCAAGGATGGCAGCCTGGCTGGGCCGAAAGTACTGGAGCATATGATCGACTGCTCCATCCTGCTGGAAGGCTCCAGCGATAGCCGTTACCGCACCCTGAGGGGCATCAAGAACCGCTTTGGCGCGGTTAACGAACTGGGCGTGTTTGCGATGCTGGAACAGGGCCTGAAGGAAGTGAAGAACCCCAGTGCCATCTTCCTGAACCGCGGCGAGGAGGCAGCTCCCGGCAGCGTGGTGATGGTGGTCTGGGAAGGCACTCGGCCTATGCTGGTGGAGATTCAGGCGCTGGTGGATATGGCCCAGGGGGGATATCCGAGACGCGTTGCTGTGGGCCTGGATCAGAACCGGCTGGCGATGCTGCTGGCGGTGCTGCATCGCCATGGTGGCATGCATGTGTCGGATCAGGATGTGTTTGTGAATGTGGTGGGCGGCGTGAAGGTTAACGAGACCAGTGCGGATTTGGCGCTGCTTGCGGCCATCGTGTCGTCCTTCCGCGACCGTGCCCTGCCTCAGGATCTGGTGATCTTTGGTGAGGTTGGCCTTTCTGGTGAGATTCGGCCGGTGCCCAGTGGCCAAGAGCGCATTTACGAAGCTGCCAAGCATGGGTTTACCCGCGCTTTGGTGCCTAAGTCTAATGCGCCTCGTAAGGCTATTGAGGGGATGAAGGTTATTCCCGTGACCAAGCTTAGTGATGCGTTGTCGGCTTTGGAGGAGCTTTGAGACTTGGTTTCTAGCCTGGTTTTTTGGTGCCGGGCAGGATTGGAAGGGCCTTTCCAAAAAACGCTTCAAGCACATCCATGTGCGCTTGGGCTCCGCCATCCATGGCTCCGCACATTTTTGGAAAGGCCCTTCCAATCCCGCCTGCAAACCTGGCAGTTTTCTCCGGAATTAATCAATCAAATGCGCAAACTCTCTCTCCAGCAACGCCTGATCGCCAAGATTCAACTCTACCAGTCGTTTTAAATGGGTAGCGCTCTCAAGATCAATGTACTGGCACTTGAACCCCAGCCGCTCTTTCTCAATATGCCGTAACTCCACTGCCATCACGATTCCAGTCTCATGATCGTCAAGATGGATTATTACTTCACAGGGCTGTTTCAGCGGCACATTCCACCCCTCTGGCCGTTTTACCAGTACACCCTTCAGTGAAATATCCAGCACTTCACTGACCCACACTTCATCCTGCCAATGCAGCTCGCATTCGGCATCGAAGGAGATTCTGTGGAAACGGCGTTTTTCGGGAGCTTTTGCGGCCAACGGGTGCCTCCTGTTGAGCGGTCATGTTTGATATGACTATAGACCGCACAGGAGGTTCTATCTAGCGCTATTACTAAACAACGAAGATCTTCGGAGCGTTAACGCGAATGTGCGAAAAAGGGTGGTTGCCGGGCCGTTCCAAAACCGTGGAGCGCCAAGGATGGCGCGACCGAGCCCTACATGGACGTATTTACGGGCGTGTTTTGGAAAGCCCCAACAACCGCCCGCCACTCCCAACCATCAGTCTTGCAGGTGATACTCCGGACTCAGCTCAGTCACCGCACGGATAAACGCCCCGGCATGCTCCGGGTCAACGTCCGGGGTGATGCCATGCCCGAGGTTGAAGATGTGGCCGGGGCCGGTGCCGTAGCGGGACAGGATATCCGCTACTTCCTGGCGAATACGCTCGGGCGGCGCGTACAGCATGGCCGGATCCATATTGCCCTGCAGGGCAACCTGATCGCCAATGCGAGCACGGGCGCTGCCAATATCCGTGGTCCAGTCCAGACCGACCGCGTCAGCACCGGATTCCGCAATCGACTCCAACCATTGGCCGCCGTTTTTGGTGAACAGGATCACCGGCACACGGCGACCGTCATTTTCACGAATCAGGCCGGCGACGATTTTCTTCATGTAATTCAGGGAAAACTCCTGGTACGCCCAACTGCTCAGCACACCGCCCCAAGTATCAAAAATCTGGACCGCCTGAGCACCGGCGCGAATCTGGCCATTGAGATAATCAATCACCGAGTCCGCCAGGTGATCCAGCAACTGATGCATCACCTCCGGCTGGCCGTACATCAGCTTCTTGGCCTCGCGGAAATCCTTGGAGGAGCCACCTTCAATCATGTAAGTGGCAAGCGTCCAGGGGCTGCCAGAGAAGCCGATCAGCGGAACGCTGCCATTGAGCGCGCCACGGATGGTGGACACTGCATTCATCACATAATCCAGGTCTACTTCCGCATTGATCTTGGGCAACGCGGCTACATCTGCAGCAGAGCGGACAGTGTTGCGGAATTTCGGGCCCTCGCCGGTTTCAAAGTACAGGCCCAGCCCCAGTGCATCAGGAATAGTAAGGATGTCTGAAAACAGGATGGCAGCGTCCAGAGGGAAACGCTCCAGTGGCTGCAACGTCACCTCACAGGCCAATGGTGTGTTCTTGCACAGACTGAGAAAATCGCCGGCTTTCGCCCGGGTCGCGCGGTATTCTGGCAGGTATCGGCCTGCCTGACGCATCATCCATACCGGTGTGCGATCAACGGGCTGACGCATCAGCGCACGCAGGAAACGGTCGTTTTTCAGCTCGGTCATAGCATTCCCAGTCTGCTGTCTGTCAAAAGTTAGGAGGGCAATGATACCCGGTTTGTGGCAATAAAAAAGGGCGGCCCGCCATCCGCAAGCCGCCCTTCTCGTCCAGATAAAACCGGAGGCTATCAGATATCCAGGTAATCCATGATACCTTCCGCCGCCTGGCGGCCCTCCCAGATAGCCGTTACGACCAGATCCGAACCACGGACCATATCGCCACCGGCGAATATCTTGGGGTTGCTGGTCTGGAAGCCGAACTCCACTTCCTCCGGGGCGCTGACACGGCCAGAGTCGTCGGTGTTTACCTTCAGCTCGTCAAACCAGTCGGCCGGGCTTGGGCGGAATCCGAAAGCTACCAGAACCGCATCGGCCGGAATCACTTCTTCACTGCCAGCGACCACTTCCGGACGACGACGCCCGTTTTCGTCAGGCTCGCCGAGGCGAGTCTGAACCACCTTGACCCCCTCAACCCGGTCTTCGCCAATAATAGCGATCGGTTGACGGTTGAACATGAACTTAACGCCTTCTTCCTTGGCGTTGGACACTTCCCGGCGCGAACCCGGCATGTTCTGCTCGTCACGACGGTAGGCACAGGTAACACTCGCTGCCTGTTGACGAATCGAGGTGCGGTTGCAGTCCATGGCGGTATCGCCGCCACCGAGCACAACCACTCGCTTGCCTTTCATGTCGATGAAATCGTCGGCGTCTTTCTCAAACCCAAGACGACGATTCACGTTCGAGACCAGGAACGGCAGTGCATCGTGAACGCCAGGCAGATCTTCGCCCGGGAAACCGCCTTTCATGTATGTGTACGTTCCCATGCCCATAAAGACAGCGTCGTACTCTTCGAGGATATCCGCCATCATTACGTCTTTGCCTACCTCAGTGGAAAGGCGGAACTCCACGCCCATTTCCTCAAAGACTTTGCGGCGGCGAGTCATCACAGACTTTTCAAGCTTGAATTCAGGGATACCGAAAGTCAGCAGGCCGCCGATTTCCGGATAGATATCGAAAACCACCGGTTTTACACCATTGCGCACCAGAACGTCGGCACAGCCAAGGCCAGCAGGACCGGCACCAATCACCGCCACTTTTTTGTCTGTCCATTTGACGGCAGACACATCCGGCTTCCAGCCCAGAGCAAAGGCTGTGTCGGTAATGTATTTTTCCACTGACCCGATGGTTACTGCGCCGTAGCCGTCGTTCAGGGTACAGGCCCCTTCACACAGCCGATCCTGCGGACAGACGCGGCCGCAGACTTCAGGCAGGGAATTGGTCTGGTGACAGAGCTCCACAGCCCTCATGATGTTGCCTTCGGACACCAGTTTCAGCCAGTTCGGGATGTAGTTGTGTACCGGGCACTTCCACTCACAATACGGATTGCCGCACTCCAGGCAGCGATGCGACTGTGACGCAGCATGATCCTGGGTGTATGGGTGATAGATTTCACCAAACTCTTTTTTGCGCTTCTTTGCCGGTACTTTTTTCGGGTCGACACGCCCTACTTCGACAAACTGGAAGTCGTTACTCAGTCGTTCTTTCATTGTGACGCTCTCATCAGACTCAATTTCGACGCGGGCGCTGCCTCACCGGCAACGCCCTCAACCTGTTTCAACCGCCTTTACTCGGGACGTGCCCGGGTGCTGGCCAGCAGGCTGCGAAGGTTCGCCGCCTTGGGCTTGACCAGCCAGAAGCGGCCAATGTAATCATCGAAATTGTCAAGAATATGCTCTGCCCACTCGCTCGCGGTTTCAGAAATGTGCTCGCGGACCACACCGCGCAGGTGATTACGGTAGGACTCCATTTCCTCGCTGGATATCCGCTGAATCTCCACCAGCTCATGGTTGTACTTATCCACGAAGGTGTTGTTCAAATCCAGCACGTAGGCAAAACCACCCGTCATGCCGGCACCGAAGTTGTGACCGGTGCTGCCAAGAACCGTGATCAGGCCGCCCGTCATGTATTCACAACAGTGATCGCCCACACCTTCTACCACCGCATGGGCGCCGGAGTTACGAACACCGAAACGCTCACCGGCGGTGCCAGCGGCAAACAATTTGCCACCGGTTGCACCGTAAAGACAGGTATTACCTACAATCGAGGTGTCCTGGGTTTTGAAGTCGCTTCCGGCAGGCGGCCGAATCACCAGCTTGCCACCGGTCATGCCTTTGCCGACATAGTCGTTGGCGTCCCCTTCCAGAAGCAGATTAAGTCCGCCCACGTTCCAGACACCGAAGCTCTGGCCGGCGGTGCCAGCCAGATCCAGAGTGATGGGTGCCGAAACCATGCCCTGATTGCCGTGCAACTGGGCAATCTCACCCGACAGGCGAGCGCCAATCGACCGATCACAGTTTGTGACTCGGTAAGACCAGTTACCACCGGCCTTTTCAGCTATTGCCTCCGCAGTGTCTTTCACCATCTGCTCGGCAAGTTTGCCTTCGTCAAACGGATGATTACGCTCCACCTGACAGGTATTGGGCTTGTCCGCCGGAATGTGGTCGTTTGACAACAGACGCGTCAGATCCAGCTTCTTCTGGCGTGGGGTGTCGCCGGGCAGACGCTCCAACAGATCTACACGTCCCACCAGTTCCTCCAGGTTGCGAACGCCCAGTCTGGCCATCCACTCCCGGGTCTCGGTCGCCACGAACCGGAAGAAGTTCATGGCCATTTCAACCGTGCCCTTGAAGTGTTCCTCCCGCAGGTGCTCGTTCTGGGTCGCGACGCCGGTGGCGCAGTTGTTCAAGTGACAGATACGCAGGTACTTACAACCCAGGGCCACCATTGGAGTAGTGCCGAAACCGAAGCTTTCAGCGCCGAGGATGGCACCCTTGACCACGTCCAGACCGGTCTTGATACCGCCATCGGTCTGCAAGCGGATCTTGCCCCGCAGGTCGTTGGCACGCAGCGCTTGCTGAGTTTCACTCAGGCCCAGCTCCCAGGGCGAACCGGCGTAACGGATGGAGGTCAAAGGGCTGGCCGCCGTACCACCGTCGTAGCCGGAAACCGTAATCAGGTCCGCATAGGCTTTCGCCACTCCGGCTGCGATGGTGCCTACACCAGGCTCGGATACGAGTTTTACGGAAACCAGCGCACTCGGATTAACCTGCTTGAGATCAAAGATCAACTGCGCCAGATCCTCGATCGAATAGATATCGTGGTGCGGTGGTGGCGAAATCAGCGTCACACCGGGCACTGAATAACGCAGGCGGGCGATCAGGTCATTGACCTTGCCACCAGGCAACTGACCGCCTTCTCCCGGCTTGGCACCCTGTGCCACCTTGATCTGCATGACATCGGCGCTGCGAAGGTACTCTGCGGTGACGCCGAAGCGGCCAGAAGCCACCTGCTTGATCTTGGAACGTTTCTCCGTGCCATAACGGGCCGGATCTTCCCCACCCTCTCCGGAATTTGATCGCCCCCCCAGAGTGTTCATGGCCACTGCCAGGGCTTCGTGAGCCTCCGGGGAAAGCGCACCAAGAGACATGGCTGCAGAGTCGAAGCGCGGGAATATATTTTCCACCGGCTCAACTTCCGACAAATCAATGGCTTTAATGTCCTTGCGGAATCCCAGCAGATCCCTCAGCGTGGAAACAGGGCGTTCGTTTACCAGCCCCGCGTACTCCATATACTGGCCGTAATCACCACTGGTTACGGCTTCCTGCAGCTTACCAACGACATCCGGATTGAAAGCGTGGTACTCCTGGCCGTGGACGTACTTCAACAGACCGCCCTGGGTGATGGGTTTGCGATGTTTCCAGGCCACGGCCGCCAGCTGTTCCTGATCCTGTTGGAAATCAAAGAAACCGGCGCCCTGGATACGGCTGGGAACACCTTTGAAACACAGATCCACCACGTCGTCCGCCAGGCCAATCGCCTCAAACAGCTGTGCCCCCCGGTAGGAGGTAATGGTGGAGATTCCCATTTTGGACAGGATCTTCAGTAAGCCCTTGTTGATGCCCTTGCGATAGTTATTCTTCGCATCGATGGGGTCCATCATCAATTCGCCGGTGCGGATCAGGTCGTTAAGCACCTGGTACGCCAGGTACGGATAGACCGCCGTAGCACCAAAGCCAAACAGCACAGCAAACTGGTGCGGATCGCGGGCCCAGCCGGTCTCAACCAGGATATTGGAATCACAACGGAGGCCTTTCTTGACCAGGTGATGGTGAACGGCACCGGTTGCCATCATGGCATTGACCGGCAGCTCACCCTCTTTCAGGTCCTTGTCGGTCAGGATCAGTATGACCTTGCCACTACGGACTGCCTGCTCAGCTTCGTCACACACGGTACGCACGGCCTGCTCAAGCCCCAACTCCGGACTGTAGCTCATGTTGATACGAGCAACTTCGAATCCGGGCCGATCATTGTTGGCAATCTTCAGGTATTTGGCCGGCGAGAGCACCGGTGTTGTCAGTATGATTCGGTTGGCGTGCTCCGGCGTTTCTTCAAACACGTTACGTTCCGCGCCAATGCACGTCTCCAGGGACATCACAATGGATTCCCGGAGTGGATCAATGGCCGGGTTGGTCACCTGGGCAAATTTCTGACGGAAGTAGTCCGCCACATGCCGGACGCGGCTCGACAGCACAGCCATGGGAGTATCGTCGCCCATGGAGCCTACGGCTTCCTGGCCGTTTTCCGCCAGCGGGCGCAGTACCTGATCGCGCTCCTCATAAGACACCATGAACATCTTCTGGTGAATATGGAGTTCGTCTGACTGCATCAGCTTGAAGTCAGGCGTGTCCTGATTCAGCGTGGTCTCCACCCGTAGGGAATTCTCCCGCAGCCAGCGCTTGTAGGGCTGCGCCGACTTCAGGCGATTATCCACGTCTTTCGTGTGCAGGACTTCGCCGGACTCGGTATCAATAGCAAGCATTTGCCCCGGACCCACACGCCCCTTGGCCACCACGTCTTCGGGCTTATAGTCATAGGTGCCGATCTCGGACGCCAGAGTAATGAAATCGTCTTTGGTGATAACCCAGCGAGCCGGGCGAAGTCCGTTCCGATCCAGCATACAGACGGCATAGCGACCGTCGGAGAGAACCAGGCCAGCTGGCCCATCCCACGGCTCCATATGCATGGAGTTGTACTCATAGAATGCCCGCAACTCGGAATCCATGGTATCCACATTCTGCCAGGCAGGCGGAATCATCATTCTCACGGCACGGAACAGGTCGACACCACCGGCCAGCAGCACTTCCAGCATGTTATCCATGCTGGAGGAATCAGAGCCCGTCAGGTTAACCAGCGGCTGCAGCGTCTGTAGGTCCGGCAGTTCCGGTGCGCTGAACTTGGCGGCACGGGCAATCGCCCAGTTACGGTTGCCGTCAACGGTATTGATCTCGCCATTGTGGGCGAGATAGCGGAACGGCTGCGCCAGTGGCCAACGCGGCATGGTGTTGGTGGAAAAGCGCTGGTGGAAGACACAGATAGCGGTCTGCAGGTCCGGATCACCCAGGTCCTTGTAGAAGTTCGCCAGGTCTGCCGGCATCATCAGGCCCTTGTAGGCCAGAGTGCGGTGGGACAGGCTGCAGATATAGAATTCGGAGTCATCGGCCATGTCCCGCTCAGCGTGACGGCGACCCACAAACAGCGCAATGGCGAATTCCTGCTCGGTTTTACCGGCGGGAACCACAAACATTTGCTCTATCCATGGCAAACAGTCGAGCGCCATCGGCCCCAGGCAGCTGTCGTCCGTAGGCACTTTGCGCCAACCCATGATTTCCAATCCCTGCTCTGCCAGGCGCTTTTCCACTGCAGCACGGCCAGCAGCGGCCTTGTTCTCGTCCGGGTTAAGAAATACCTGACCCACAGCGAACAGCTCTTCAGGCTCTTTACCAAATTCTGCTTTGGCGGCCTTGCGCAAAAAGGCATCCGGGCTCTGGATCAGGAGGCCACAACCATCGCCGGTCTTTCCGTCTGCAGCGATACCACCTCGGTGGGTCATGCAGGTCAGTGACTCGATGGCAGTTTGCAACAACTTGTGGCTGGCCTCACCCTTCATATGGGCGATCAGACCGAAGCCGCAGTTGTCCCTGAATTCATCGGGATGATACAAACCTGTCATCATAAGCGTTCTCTCGCGTAGAAATGCTTTTCAATCAAAGGGTTATTGGCAATCAGACAATAAACTCACCCTTCGACACTGAAAATGGGGGCTGGCTATTTTACACGCGTAGAAATACGTACTCAAACCAAAGCGTTTTTATTTTAGGGGGCGAGCACGCTCAATACGAGTACTGCGTCAGACAGCACGCACCATGAAACAGAGACTCAGGTTATTGTTTTTATGGAATTAAGTAGAAAAAACAGGCAGGCACCGACAATCAAAAATCGCGTGATTGCCGAATCCAGGGAGACTGGTCCCGCAAGGCCTGAGGAAGACGTTCAACTGCTTTTCGAGCTTCATCGCGCGAGGGAAACTCGCCGTAGAAGCCGACAAACCAGTCCTGGTCCTGTCTCTGGGTATAGGTATAGAGTATACCGGAAATGGACTCGTACCGATCCATCAGATTCAGCACCGTTTGTTCCTGATTCCCGGCTATCAACTGGACAGTCCAGCCCTCACGTGCCTTTACGCTCTCAAGCTCCATAAACACAGCCGGACGGGAGGGTTCAAAATCGGGCTCTGGCTCTGGCTCTGGCTCTGGCTCTGGCTCTGGCTCTGGCTCTGGCTCTGGCTCTGGCTCTGGCTCTGGCTCTGGAACAGGCTTATCAGGCTCGTCCGTCAGGGGCAACTCTGGCTCAGCGGCCGGCTCTGACAATCCTGCGCCGGTATCAACCGGGTCAATATCCGGATTGCCAGGACCAATGGTGACACTCTTGCGTATGACTTCAGGCTCAGGTTCTGCCTGCTCTCGTGCCACAGAATCATCATATTGCTGCGATACAAGCCACCAGGAACCGGCAAGCATAACCAAAGCCAGCGCAGGCCAACGCAGATTAATCGGCACCGAAAACGTCCGTTTGGCGCCATTTTCAGTCGATACCATATCCAGCCATACGGCTGGTGTCACTCGCTTGAGACGGGAAAAACTCCCCTGACTCAAACTGTGCAACTGTGACAACTTCCCTGGCGACAGCAAGTCCTTGGCACTGCCACCAGCGCGGTGCACCCGGGGCTCCAGGTACGCAGCGACTTCCTCTTTTGTCAGTGGGCGAAGATGAATCTGATGCACTCCGGCACCGTCTCCTGACAACCCAAGCATTTCGATCAATCGCCCGCTGCCACTGAACACGGGAACCGCCGTCGCAGAGCGATCTGCAGCCTCAAAGGCCGAAAACAACAGCCTCAGCAACTCGGCAGGTGCACGATCCGCATCATCAATCAACAGAACCATTCGCTGGCCCTTCCGAGCTTTGATTTCAGACCATCGAAAAAAGCCGTAGATGGCGTCGCGCGCACCTTCGCCGGGGTTCAACCCTTTATGTGCAATACCGAGTAGCGCCCGTGACAGCGCCTGCGTACTCGTCAGTGCGGCGGCCGACACTCGATGAAAATCGAGACGGGAGGACTCGCTCCTCACCAGTTCCGCGAGCAACCGGCTTTTGCCCGCCCCGACATCACCAGTGAGAAGCAAAGCGAGGTCACCAAAGCCACAGAGGTGGCGAAGCGTTTCCAGGGCATGGTGGCGGGAGGCATCCGGAAAGAAGGGTGTTTCCATATCCAATGGATCGGCCCTCAACCCATAACGCTCCTGGAGTCGCGGAAACAGGCCGCCACCGTCATGACTGTTGAGCCCTTCGTCATTCACCGTCATTCCCTGTCTTTTCCCTGATCAGACCTTGTCAGACTTCATCGCAAAATACTCGAAGCGTGGCATCCAGTTCTCGTCTATCCACCGCATCCGTCACCACCGCATCCCCGAGTCTGCGCAGGAGAACCAGGCGTAGCGAACCATCCACATTCTTCTTATCGACCGCCATCAAGCGTAAAAAGTCATCGGGCGACATGCCCACCGGCGCACGCCCCGGAAGCCTGGCTCGCTCGATAATGCGCACCACCCTGGCACGGTCCTCTTCCGTTATCATGTCCTGGCGCAGGGAAAGATCCGCTGCCATCATCATGCCGGTGCCGACAGCTTCACCGTGCAGCCAGTTGCCATACCCAGCAAACGTCTCGATGGCATGACCGAACGTGTGCCCCAGGTTGAGTATCGCTCGCAACCCGCCTTCCCTTTCATCCTTCGCAACAACGTCCGCCTTACAGGCGCATGAACGATAGATGGCCTCCACCAGAGCCGACGTTTCCAGATCAATGAGCGACGTAATTTCTTGCTCTAGCCAGGCCAGAAAATCGGTGTCTCGAATCAGGCCGTATTTGATGACTTCAGCAAGGCCAGCCGACACCTCCCGTGGAGAAAGGCTTCTCAGGCTGTCGGTATCGATCAGTACGACTTCCGGTTGATGGAAGGCACCAATCATATTCTTGCCCAACGGGTGATTGATGCCGGTTTTTCCTCCGACTGAGGAGTCCACCTGCGACAACAATGTCGTCGGAATCTGAATAAAAGGGACACCACGCTGGTAGGAAGCGGCGGCAAACCCGGTCATATCGCCGACCACGCCACCCCCCAACGCAACAAGCGTGGTTTTGCGGGAATGACGCTTCTCCAGCAAACCGTCGAAGATACGGTTCAGTGTCTGCCAATCCTTGTATTTTTCGCCGTCAGGAAGCACAACCGTATCCACTTGCTTGCCGGGGAAACAGGCGCGAGCTGACTCGAGATACAATGGAGCAACCGTTTCGTTGGTCACGATCATGACCTGAGAGCCAGAGACACAGGGGCTCAGATCGTAGCTACCTAGCAGTCCCTGACCGATAACGATTGGGTAACTTCGATCGCCCAGCTCAACCGTCAACTCCCGCAGTGAGTCACGCATGATTTCTGCCTTCCTTACGTATTTGCCTTTTGTGGCGCGGCGTCCTCGGATTAATTCGATTTACCAATTGCCGAACGACCAGTCTCGGACTCTTGCGATCAGTAAACATGACGATATCGGCCAGTCGCGAATAGATCGGATCCCGCACAGCAAACAGGTTTTTAAGGACCGCCTCGGGATCATCGTTCTGCAACAGGGGGCGATTTCGATCCCGCCTTGTTCTTTCAACCTGCTGCTCGATCGAGGTTTTCAGGTATACCACGACAGAATCACGCTTCAGGTGCGCGTAATTCTCTTCCTTCATCACCGCGCCACCGCCGGTCGCCAACACTGTCTGTGAGTAGTCGGCCAACTCAGCCAACATCGCTGTTTCACGCTGCCGAAAACCGTCTTCCCCTTCCACATCGAATACCCAGGGAATATTGGCACCACAACGCTCTTCAATAATCCGGTCGGAATCGAGAAAACGATAGCCCAGCTCCTTGGCCAGCATGCGACCAATTGTGCTTTTTCCCGCACCCATTGGGCCAACCAGGACAACTCGTTTTGGCAAGGACATAACTTCCGCTCATCTACATTCCGGCGCGTGAGAATATCACAGGGTAACGTTTTCCATAAGCTTCAGGAAATGAACCGACAAAAAAACCGCCGTGCGAACACGGCGGTTTTTTGTCGGACGCAACCAGACTATTGAATCAGGTCGCTCTTGATGATCTTTGGTGTGATGAAAATCAACAGCTCGCTACGTTCATCGACATGCTCAGTGCGCTTGAAGAGGCGGCCCAAGTAGGGAATATCACCCAGGAACGGCGTCTTGGTAGTTGTGGTAGCTACTTCTGATTGGAAAATACCCCCCAGGACCACAGTTTCGCCGTTTCCAACCAACACCTGCGTCGTTACCTCGTTGGTGTTGATCGCCGGAATACCGGCGGTTACATCGCCACGAGAGTCCTGATTAACCACCAGATCCATAATAACCTTGTCATCCGGGGTAATCTGAGGCGTTACCTCGAGGGCCAATACAGCTTCCTTGAAGGATACAGAAGTCGCACCACTGGAAGCGGCCTTCTGGTATGGAATCTCTTCACCGGATTTGATCCTGGCGGTCTGTCGATCGGCCGTCACAACACGGGGCTGGGATACAACTTCTGCCTGCCCGTCACTCTCCAATGCAGAGAGCTCCAAGTCCACAAGAAAGTCATCGCTCCCCCAACCAATCGCGAAGGACGACGCTCCCTGACCTGAAACACCAAGATCAACTGCCAGCGCGCCTGGGAAAGTAATAGTACTGTTGGTGCCATTGGCCGCATCACGAGCCTCGCCAACAGCTCCCTGAGAGCCACCGACAGAGATAACACTGCCATCGCCCCTGACGTCATAGGCAGCACCACCCCAGCGAACCCCCAGGTTTTCGGCAACATTGGTCTGCGCCCTTACAATTCGCGCCTCAATGGAAACCTGACGAACCGGAACATCCCAGGTCGAAACCAGACGGCGAATCTCATCAAGCTTTTCCGAGGTTTCACGAACACTGATGGTGTTGGTGCGAGCATCCGAAGACACAAATCCCCGAGAGGAGATCAATTCCTCATCCGCCTCGATCAGCGCAACAACATCCCCGGCCTTGGCGTAGTTCACCTGAATGATATCCAGGCGAACCGGCGCAAGTTCAGCGATCTGCTTGGAGGTTTCCAGCTCAAGCTTTTCACGGGCGGCAATTTCATCAGCCGGCGCAACCAGCAGTACATTGCCGATCTGGCGCTTGTCCAGCCCCTTGGTCTTCAGGATCAGGTCCAGAGCCTGGTCCCAGGGCACATTCTGCAGACGCAGCGTAATACTGCCACTGACCGTATCGCTGGCAACAAGGTTCAAGCCGGTAAAGTCTGCAATCAACTGCAATACAGAACGAACCTCGATGTCCTGGAAGTTAAGAGAGAGCTTATCGCCAGTGTACGGGAACTTCTCCTCACGACGAGACTCGGCTTCCTCTTCCGTCAGCCTTTCCACGCTGACAGTAAACTGGGAACCAGACTGATAGGCAATATAGTCGTAATTACCTTCCGGACGAATTTCCACAACCGCATTGCCGTCTTCCGTAAAGGTATCAATACGGGTCACAGGCGTTGCAAAGTCAGTTACATCGAGGCGCCGGCGAAGATTGTCAGGCACACTGGTGCCATCCATCGTCAGGCGAATCTTACCTCCTAGTTCGGACAAGTCCACGGAAGTACTGGCGCTGCCCAGATCCACAATCACACGACCTTCACCGCCCTGTCCGCGCCTGAAATCAACCCCGGCGAGCCCGCTACCAGAGGACGAGGCGGATGAACTTGTTTGTCCACCTGAAGTTGCGGTGGACATGGAAGAAGCACCCGAGCCGGAAGCAGCAACACCGCTGCCCTGACTGCCGATCGTCACGACCAGATGGTTCTGGGCACGCACCGTCTCATAGGGGGCCAACTCTGCCAGATTGAAGATCAGGCGAGTGCGATCCTTGGTTTCGACAACCGTCATGCTCTGGGCGTTACCTCCCCCGAGCGAAATATTGCGACTGTCGAGGCCGCTGGTCGTGTCCCGGAGGTCCACTGCGATCCTGGCAGGTCGCTCGATCGTGTACCCGGTAGGTTCCGGTGGCTGGCCGTCAAACGACAGCGTCACCTCGACCCGATCCCCGGACAGCGATGAAAACGACACGTCTTCCAGCGTGACCGCATTGGCCAGGCCGGATAACAACCCAAAAGCAATCACGCCGACGTATACATTGAGTTTTCTGAACATCGCTAGCCTCGACCCCAAACTTTTTTGTTCATGCATGTTTCTTTCAAT
>NZ_DFMB01000045.1:0-366 GCF_002375325.1 Marinobacter sp. UBA3604 | reverse complement strand
ACCAACAATCCGGCCATAATTCTGCCCCATGTAGTTCCCAGTGCGCACCCTGTGGATGCCACCCGTGTTGTGCTTTATCAGAGCAAACAGATTTCCGGATGCGTCACTCAAAGTACCCACCATGGAGAGCCCCTTCAGATCAAAGTTCTCAAGAACCTCTCTCGGCCGATCAAGATCTGGCTCGATATCGCTTTCGGGTTCCTGATCAACCATGGTGAGCTGCACATCAATAGGCGGCTCGAAAGGCGCTCTACGATCCGCTGCCGAATAACTGAAAGCCTCGTAAGCCTTGAACTCCGGTAAGGGTTCAACATGCCCCCGAGGTTTGGCCCGGGTATCTGCCATAAACTTATCGAGATCGGAAAA